>CADCKR010000013.1:0-68282 GCA_902802105.1 uncultured Ruminococcus sp. | reverse complement strand
AGGCAGAGGGCTGGACGTGCTCATGCGGACAGACCGGAAACGTAAACCGTTTCTGCATAAACTGCGGCAATCCCAAGCCTGAGCCGGCAGCTCCCGCAAGTGAAGCGGCCGCACCCGCTGGCGAGGTTACAACACCTGCTGCAGCACAGCGGGCACCGGCAGAAGAAGTCACAACACCTGTTGCAGCACAGCCGGCACCGATGAATAATGCCCCTGCTCCGTCGATGATGGACACGGCACCTGTACAGCAGACGGTACAGCAGCCGGCGGAGGTATATGCACCTCAATACAACGCTCCTCAGCCCGCAGCCGGACTGTGGGCCTGCGAATGCGGATTCACGGGAAATACAGGCGCATACTGCCTGAACTGCGGAGCACGAAGACCATTTTAACCTAAATGGGCAAGAAGTCCCCCGCCTCTAAGGCGGTGGGAGAGTACGGGAAGGGTTTGCCTCATAAAAAACCCATAGCCTCGGAAACTGATGCCCGTAAAATGCAATCCTTTGCAAGGTTGGGCGGATTAAAGGAAGCTACCGCCTCTATAGGCGGTGAGTACTTCACTGCTGTAATGACAGGCTGCACCGGATATGACCCCGTGCAGTCCGGAAAATGATATACAGTGAGAAGAAAGAAGGATAAGTAAATGACCGTAATTGATATCAGGAATATTTTTTCTGACAGAAATATAGAGCTCGTTGCAATAGACCCTGCATACATTTATTATGCAGAAGAGAAAAATGAGGAGGGCCGCAGGGATCTTTATCTGCTTGAGTATAACCGCAGGACAAAGAAGGAACGTCTTGTTATGAACTATACATTTGACGATCCTTCATTTGCGGCGCACATATACTCGTTTGACAAGACTATAGTGCTTGTTGTCGAAAACGGCTCCAACAGTCTTTGGCTCATTGAGCTTGAAAAAAAGACCGGAGGCGAGCTTAACCGCAGAAAGATAGTCTGCACCGGACGTTTCAAGGAATGCCTTGCCCTTGATGCGGATCACATACTGATCTATATGTCTCCCGACGAGGAAAACGCAGAGATCTTCAAAAAGTATAAGGAGGTAACGGACTGCGACTGCCTGTGTTATCTCTACAACATCAGAACTAACCGCAAATACTTTGTCAATGCGCCGATAATGGCACGTCTTGGCTGCGAGGGCACAGAGCTTTTCACAATGGGTGATCAGCGCTATATGATCCTGATGGAGCCGTTTGCAGACGAGGACACCAAAGAGCATTACTACCGTGAGCAGCGCTGGGTCAATGCTGATATCCGCGACAATATCTGGCTTGCAAAAATAGAGGATGTTGAGAACGATATCGAGTCCGGCAGTGATACTATAACAAAAAAATGTATCGCAAGCGCAGATATAAAGGCTCTTGTAAGATATATGGGCAACGATGGCGTCAGGATATATTTCCGCGCAAAGGAGTTCCGCACAAACATTGAAAAGCTTTGCAGCTATGATATCGAGACAGAGACGCTCAGCGTTGAGACCACGATGCAGCCGCCTAAGAACGGCTACTTCCTCATAGAGGAGAACCCGTTCAGATTTTTCAGCGTAAAACCCATAAAGGGACATATATGCATACGCGGCCTTATAAACAGTATTGCCGACTGCGCTTACGATGAAAATCTCGGCAGCTTTGTTACCTGTATAGATAATCGCTACTGTGTTACTAAAAAGACAGCGGTCGATGAGGAGAGCGGAAATGTGCATACATATTTCGTTATTTATGACACAGTGCTTGGCAATCAGGAAAGTTATGAGTGCGGCTGCCGCCTGATGGGCGATAACCTGGTGCTCTATTGATAAAACGGAGTTGTATGACATGATAAAAAAATGCACGGCGATGCTTTTGGCGGCTCTGAGCGTACTGACATTCAGTGCTTGTTCAGGCAATGGCAATAACAATACGGAGGGATCTGTCGGCAGCACTTCGGCTGCGGAGCGCTCCGAGGAAAGCTCAGATACGGTCCAGGAGGTAAGCAGCAGCGGTCCGTCATATCTTGTAAAAGACGCCGATACTCCTGTGCCGTTGGCTTCGACACTGCAGTCGCCGATAGAAGCCGGCAGCTGGGGCAAGGCCGCAAAGCTTTGTCTTAAAGATAACAGCTATGTTGATGTTCCCGTAAGAGTTGTTTCTGTCAGACGCGGCACCGATGTAAACAAAGAAGTCAAGGAAAAGATGGACGCTTCAAGCTTCAATTATTACTTTGAGCCGTCTGACGACGAGGAATATGCCCTTGTTGAGTATGAGATCTGTCTTGACGGCTTCCCTGTAAAAGAGGGCGGCATCACCTGTGATGTAACTGCATTCATAACAGGAAGCGACGGCCAGTCGATAAAGCTTAAAAACGGTTCATATTGGGGTGCTACGGCAAGCTGTCTTGACAACGAGACCTATTACTACGAAGGTATCGTACATTCTGAGATGGCTTATCGTATACCCAAGGAGGTAAAGGAATATATCCTGACCATTGGCGAATACGGTGAAAATCAGGCGTTTGTCAGCATTCACTGAGGCAAATGCTCTGCAATATGTACTATAATGGCATAAAAAGCGGTATATTCTTACTTTAACTTGAAACTTTGGTATGGATATTTCCGAAAAGTTGTTGTATAATATACTTACTGAAAAAGAACAATGATCTGATGGGAGGATATTACAATGAATTTTATAAACAAGGTCGGAGAGACCATCACGCAGTCGGTTGACTTTATCGTTGACAAGAGCAGACAGGCTGCCTACCTCAACCGTCTGAAAATGATCATCGACGGCGAGCAGGAGACCCTTGACTGTGCATATATCGCTCTTGGCAAGCAGTATGCTGCGGTTCTGGAGGGCAAGGAAGCAAACGAAGATGAAAACAAGGCTTTGCTTGAGACCATCACAAACTCCAAGCTCAGGATAAAGAAGGCGCGCGCAAGATATGAGTACACTCTCAAGCATGGTGTGCCCAAGGACGGCGTAAGACCCGAGGAGATCAACGAAACAGAAAAGAGCGCTGACGACAAGGAGGATCAGGATATCACTATCGCTTATGCTGATCCTGCGGCAGAAGATGCTGCTATTGATGCTGCTATTGATGAGTGCATCAAGGAAGATGCTCAGGAGAACGGCGGCGACTGATATTCCGGCGGCGTTATGTGCGATCCTATCCGCAAGAGGGGTACGCCTGCGCAGTACGGATAATATTCCGGTAATATCCGCTATGCGGTTATTATATTCATTATGAGAAAGCGGCAGTCTTTTTCAGGCGCGCCTTTTTCTCACAAACACATTCGCTGTATTTTCGCAGCTAAATGAAAAACAGCAGGAGGTAATAGTAAATGAAAGCAATGACAAAGGAACACAAGGAAAAAGCCAAGGAAAAGGCAAAACAGTCGTCACAGGCGGTCAAGCAGGCGGGAAAGACAGCTTATCCCGAACTGAAGCCGACCTTCAGGCTGGCATTTTTAGGACTGCTCACGGCAATAATGTTCATTATGGCATTCACGCCGCTCGGCTACCTTAAAACGCCCGTTCTTTCGATCACGTTTATGACAGTGCCCGTTATCATCGCAGCAGTGCTGCTCAGTCCGGTGGATTCCGCTATTGTGGGCGGTATATTCGGTCTGACAAGCTTTATTCAGGCTGTAAGCGGAGCAAGCGCACTTACCGGCGCACTTTTTCAGCTTAACCCGTGGTTAACCGCGATACTCTGTTTTGTGCCGCGTATTCTTGAGGGCTGGCTCGGAGGGCTTGTTTTCCGTGCGCTGAGGAAGATCGACAAGACAAAGCTTATCTCTTATGCAGTAACGAGCCTTGCGGTTCCGCTTATGAACACACTGTTCTTTATGAGCACGCTTTTCCTTCTTTTCTACAATACCGACATAATCAAGGGCATTGCAGAGAAGAACGGTGCAGACAACATTTTTGCACTTTTCTTTGCTATGGCAGGCGTTAACGCTGTATTGGAGGCTGTTATCTGCTTTGTTATAGGTACAGCCATCACGAAGGCACTTGCGGTAGTTGCAGGCAAGGCTAAAATGTACAAGCCCATGAAAAGCACCTGATATATCAGGGAATAAAACTGCGATCATTTTATGCACATAAACAAAGGACCGATGAAACATTTAATGCTTCATCGGTCCTTTTACTGTCGGCGCAGGCTCTGCGCCGCGTCTTGCGAAAATCATCCTCGCAAACCTAAGTCTGCTTTTTATCAGGAATTAGTATAACATAAATCAGCGGTCTTTTGACAAACATTATTTTACAAACGCCGGTTCACTATTCCGGCGTTCTTGGTTAAAGTGTGTTTTGAACAAGCAGCGTATCGGGAGCAGCAGCTTGCCGCCGGCGGAGACACTCCGCACGACCGGAGAAGGAGCCCGGACAATCGCTGCTTGTCAGCTTGCTGCCGCAGAGTATGCGTGTTATCAGCTTTATCGACAGATCCTCAGCCTGGTCTGCAAGCTCGAAAAATGATTCGCTGTGCTCGGTGGAGTTCTCTTTGTTTATCCATTGCGAATGCTTCAGGTTTGCCGGGTCATAGGAAATATCCGGATAGTTCCGGCGGAAGATCGGCGACAGAAGCGGCGGAAGCCCTACAAGATTCTCCGCGCGGCGTATAAAGCGATATTTGATGCCGTGCTTGTCGTTGAGGGCGGCCAGACTGCGGTGCCAGTCTTTTTGAGCAGTGTATATATCCGATCTGTATGTGCCCTTGTTGTAAAGATAAAGAAGCGCGCCCTGCATAGCTGATGCGATAATGCTGTTTATGATAGGATCAAGCGGCGCTGCATCCGGAAGCCTGAAATCGGAAATGCGCTGATTGCGCTCCGATCTGAGCATAAGGGAATCAAGAGCTGATTCGATCTCGTTGTGACAGAGCGCAGAGGTCTTCTGCGGCTGCCGCATAGACATGATCTCCGCAAAATAGAGTATAAACGGGTGTGCAAGCGAATCGAACGCATAATGAGTTACAAATCCCAGCGCATAGCTCATGGCGATATCGTCACACTTGTATCGGGCGTAGTCTGCCAGATAGTTCAGTATCAGTTCGGGCGGAGTGTTGTGCATTTTTGTGCTGACTGTGCGCAGGCTCCTGTGCTTCTGATGCGGCAGTATGCGGTGGCAGAAGAAGATATCCGGACCGGAAGCTCCCCAGATAAATGCTGTGCGGTTTATGTCGAGGTCAGGCATCAGCTCGCTGAGATCGGACATAACTCTCTCGGCAAGCAGGTAATGCGAAACGATAGCGGGCATTGTATTCCCTCCTGATTTTTTGAGGTCGGTATTTGCTTTTGTCAGAGTATGGTAAGGTTTGCAAATGAGGACATGAGCTTTTTGGTCCCTACTGAGTCAAAGGCGATCTCAAGCATATTGTCCTTTGCCATTGGTTTTATGTCAATGATGGAGCCTTCACCGAAGGTCTTGTGACGTACACGCATTCCTATGGTAAAGCTCTGAGCAGGCTTGTGCGAAACAACAGAGGTTATTATTTTGCTTGCGGCAAGGTCGGCGCGGCGGGCATTCTTCTGGTTTGGTATCTCCATCTCAGGCAGCTCTACCGGAGTTATGACTCGTGAAACAGGATTTTTCAGCTCATCGGGTATCTCATCTATGAAGCGTGACGGACGGTTGCGGTTTGTGTGGCCGAACACCATGCGGTTCGCAGCGTGGATGAGTGTAAGCTCCTTTCGTGCACGGGTTATGCCGACATAGGCAAGGCGGCGCTCCTCCTGCATATCGTTTTCGCTGAGCGTTGACTGATATCCGGGGAATACGTTTTCCTCCATGCCGGGAATGTATACGTTGTCAAATTCAAGTCCCTTTGCGTTGTGCAGTGTCATCATAACAGTGCAGTTGCCCTCGTTGTCAAGACCGTCAATATCGGTAAGAAGTGCGGTTTCTTCAAGAAATCCCTGCAAAGAGGGTTCTTCGCCCGATCCGGCGGCTTCGTTTTCATACTGAGTTATGCTGTTTGCAAGCTCTTCTACGTTTTCGGCGGCCGATTCGGTGTAGTCGGCTGATTTGGTTATATAACTGCGGTAGTCAAGCCTTTTCAGCAGCTCGATATACATTTCATGTATTGAGCTGCCGGTTTCCATTGCTGTCAGAGCATCTATCATTTCACAGAATTCCCTGAGCTTTTTGCTGCTCTTTGCAAGAGCCTCAAATTCGTCCGACTGACGCATAGTGTCTATCATGCTTTGTCCGAGTGAGGCGCTTATTTCTTCGATGAGATTTACTGTCTTGTCGCCTATGCCTCTTTTCGGCACATTGATTATCCTTTTTAATCGTATGTTGTCGCTGTGGTTGCTTATGACAGCAAGATAAGCGATCATGTCACGTATCTCACGGCGTTCATAGAAGCGTCTGCCGCCGATTATCTTGTAGGGTATCCCTGCATAGATGAACGCGCGCTCAATGCTCTGTGACTGTGAGTTCATTCTGTAAAGTATCGCATTGTCAGAATACTTGCCGCCTTTTTCGACACGCTCCTGAATATCCCTGGCAATATAATCGCTTTCATCTCTTTCATCTGCGGCAGAATAAACGGTGATCTTATTGCCCTGCTTGTTTTCTGTCCATAGGGTCTTGTCCTTGCGCTCATAGTTGTTGCTTATTACCTTGTTTGCGGCCGAGAGAATGTTCTTTGTAGAGCGGTAGTTCTGTTCAAGGCGGATAGTCCGTGCAGCTTCAAAGTCCTTTTCAAAGTCGAGTATATTTCTGATAGTTGCGCCGCGGAATTTATAGATACTCTGGTCATCATCGCCTACTACACAGAGATTGTGATGCTTTGATGCAAGCATACGCACAAGCTCATACTGTATCCTGTTTGTGTCCTGATATTCGTCAACCATAATATAGCGGAACTGCTCGCTGTAATGCTCAAGCACCTCCGGAAATTTATTGAAAAGCTGCACTGTATTGCATATAATATCGTCAAAGTCCATAGCGTCCGAGGCAAGCAGCCTTTTTTGATAAAGCTCATATACTCTGGAGATGGACGCAAGTCTTGAATCGCTCTGAGCGATGCTTTTGTATTCCTCAGGGCCTGTCATGGAGTCCTTTGCGTTCGATATCTCTGCGATTACAGATTTTACCGGAAGCATTTTTTCGTCAATGTCAAGTGCTTTCATGCAGTCCTTGATAAGGCGCTTCTGATCGTCTGCGTCATATATAGTGAAGTGTGAGGTGAATCCAAGATTTTCGCCGAATCGGCGCAGTATTCTTGTGCAGCAGGAATGAAAGGTCGATGCCCATATATCCTTGCCCGGTTCGCCTACCCTTTTGCATATCCTTTCTTTCAGCTCGTTTGCGGCCTTGTTTGTAAAGGTTATAGCGAGTATTCTCCAGGGGTAAACGCCTGAAACGGAGAGCTTTTTTACCAGCTCGTCAGAAAGCTTTGCATTGCCTTCTGCGGCAAGTCTGACAAGAGCGGTCTCCTCTCCGGAATATTCTCCGTAAATGCTGTCACTTTCATAGGCTTCTCCCCACCGCAGTATATGCGCTACGCGGTTTACAAGTACGGTGGTCTTTCCGCTGCCTGCGCCTGCAAGGATAAGCAGAGGACCCTTTACCGAAAGAACGGCGGAGCGCTGCATATTGTTGAGCTCTGAAAATTCATTTTCAATTATTTTTTTTCTTAGGGATATCATTTCGTCCTTTATTTCTTCTGTCATTGTGAGATCAGCCCTTTGTTTAGTGTATTTTAAGGCAGCGCCGCGCAAAGATAGTGCCGCAGATGCGCCGTCTGTTTTTTAGTCAGATCGTATAGAAATTTCAAAGGCATACTGATGTATGTCGAGGAATTTCTGCGCAAGATGCCGGAAAAAGACCAGGCAGATGCGGTGCTGAGCCGTTAAGTGTTCTTTGTGCGGTGCTGCCTTGATCATCTGACATCTCAATTATACTACATTTCGGCGTTTTATTCAAGCCCGTCAGTACTGATCAAATTCTGGTTATAGTTGCATATATCTGAAAGCTGTGATAAAATAAAGCAAAGCTGAAAAATACAGGGAGATGTGACAATGAAAAAAATAGTTTGCTTCGGAGATTCAAATACCTACGGCTATATTCCTGCACTTGGTGAAAGGTTTGACATTGATACGCGCTGGGCAGGACGCCTTAAAAGAAGTCTTGCAGAGAAGGGATGCATTGTCGCTGAGGAAGGGAAAAACGGCAGAACTACAGTGTTTGATGATCCGGCAGGTGAGGACAGGAACGGAAGTCTTGTGCTTGGCGATGTGCTTAAAAGGAATGACCCGATAGACTGCATTGTGATAATGCTCGGCACAAATGACTGCAAGATAAAGTTCGGCGCTGACGAAAACATCATTGTCAACGGTCTGGATGTGCTTGTTTCAATGATACGCCTTTTCGGGCCGGATATACGCATACTGATAGTTTCGCCTGCGGTGATAAATGAGGGAGTAAAAAGCGGCAGATTCGCAGAGAACTTCAATGACCTCAGCATAGGGACGTCGGAGCGCCTTGCGGAAAAATACAGGGAGCTTGCCCGCAGGCGTGACTGTGCCTTTCTTGATGCTGCAGAATATATAAGCACATCTCCCAAGGACGGCATACATCTGGATGCGCAGGCTCACCGTGAGCTTGCTTCTGCTGTGGAAAACTGCCTTGTCAGCAAATATCCGGAGCTTTTCAGTTAAAAAAGGCATTATGAGCGTAATTATTTTTTAAAATAACTTGCAAATTCAGGAAATGTGTGATAATATAATTGTTAGTATGAATATGGTATTTGACAAAAGAGTGGGGCGACCCGCTCTTTTATCATTAATAGGAGGCCTGTGAATGCAGACCGGAAACAGGAGTTTATATGGCTGAAAAGAAAAACAAAAAGGGCAATACCGTGGAGCTTGTTGCTGAGCTTGTAAAGCCTATCGCTGAGGAAATGGGGCTTTCTCTATGGGATGTCCGTTTTCTGAAGGAAGGCGCCCAGTGGTACCTGAGAATATTCATCGACAAGGACAGCGGCGTTACTATCGAGGACTGCGAGGAGCTTACAAGAGCGGTGGATCAGCCTCTCGACGAGCTTGACCCCATTGAGCAGAACTATATTCTTGAGGTCTCGTCGCCGGGTATAGAAAGAGAGCTGATAAAGCCTGAGCATTTCGATGCTTTTCTCGGTGCGGCAGTCATGGTGCGCCTTATCAGACCCGATGCCGGCGGACAGAGAGACCTTTCCGGTACTCTTGCCGCACATGATAAGGATACTGTCACAATAATCTGCGACGGTGCGGAATTTGTGATAAACAAAAAGGATACAGTATATATTAAACTGGATGATTTTGAGCTTTGACTGCGGCTGACGTATAATTACAAATTTTTACGGAGGGTTACTCATGGCAAAGAAGAAATTTGAAAATGAGCAGGAGAACAGAAGCAAGGAGCTTTTTGAGGCTCTTGCGCTTATGGAAAAGGAAAGAGGCATACCGGTCGAATTTATGATAGCACAGATCGAAAAGGCTATCATAACAGGCTGCAAGAATACCTATGGCGGCAATGATGATGTGCTTATCAACATTGATCCTGCAAAGGGCAGCTTCAGCGTATACCTCAAAAAGACTGTCGTTGAGGAGGTAACCGACAAGAACCGCGAGATACTTCTTGACGATGCAAGAAAGTTGTCCAAAACAGCTATGCCCGGCGACACGGTGGGTATAAAGCTGGATCCGAGAGATTTCGGAAGGATCGCAGTGCAGACCGCAAGGAATATCATACGTCAGGGCATTCGTGACGGTGAAAAGGGGCAGGCTCTTGCAGAATACCGCAGCAAGCTCAGGGAGATCGTTACGGCAAGAGTAGAGCAGGTCGATCCCAAAACAGGAAACGCTACTATCCGTCTTGGCAAGTCTATCGCGGTTCTTCCTAAGAATGAGCAGATAAACGGCGAAGTCATTACAGAGGGCAGCGACATAAAGGTGTTTATCGTTGATGTAAAAACAGGCGGCAAGGAGCCGAGGGCAATTATTTCAAGAACGCATCCTGACCTTGTAAAAAGACTTTTTGAATCTGAGGTGCCTGAGATATTTGACGGCGTGGTAGAGATAAAGTCGATATCAAGAGAGGCCGGCTCCCGTACAAAGATCGCAGTATGCAGCAGTGATGAAAATGTTGATGCTGTCGGCGCCTGCATAGGCCCGAAGGGGCAGCGCGTGAGCACGATAGTTGATGTGCTCGGCGGCGAAAAGATAGATATTATCGAATACAGCGAAGATCCGGTGAAGTATATCTCGGCAGCGCTTTCTCCTGCCGAGGTCGTCAAGATAGATATAGATCCTGAAAACGATAAGACCTGCAAGGCTACTGTACCGGACAGTCAGCTCTCACTTGCTATCGGCAACAAGGGTCAGAATGTACGTCTTGCAGCAAAGCTTACAGGCTGGAAGATAGATATCCGTCCGGAGAGCGGCTTCTTCGGAGAGAACGAAGATGACGAAGCGCCGAAGGCTGAGGATACTAAAGAAAACGGCAATACCGAACAGACCGAAGCTAATGCGGATGCAGCAGAGGATACAGCGGAGACAGCAGAAGAAGCTGCGGAAAATACAGAAATGTCCGCAGCAGACGAAGCTGCAAAAGCAGAGGACGAAACAGGCTCTGAGGATGAAGCGGATGCCGATGCCGGAACACCTGCCGTATAATGGCTGGAGGTGGGTGAATGAAGCAGAGAAAAATGCCTATGAGAAAATGCACAGGCTGCGGAGAAATGTTTGAAAAGAAGCAGCTTGTAAGGGTAGTTAAGGCGCCGGACGAAACCGACGAAAACGGAGAGGTTACAAAGTCCGGTGAAATAAGCGTTGACCTGACAGGCAAGAAGCCGGGCAGAGGCGCTTATGTATGCAAAAGCCCTGAATGCCTTGCTGCGGCAAGGAAGGCAAGAAGATTTGAAAAGGCATTCAGTTGTAAAATACCCGATGACGTGTATGAAAGACTTGAGCAGGAGCTTAAAGGAGAATAAGCTGCGAGAGGACGAAGCGTACAGAGTATCGGAACGGAGGGACGGCATCTATGAATGACAGGCTGTTGTCGCTGCTTGGTCTTATCAGGAGAGCAGGCAAGCTCTCGATGGGCTTTGATGCAGCAGCAGATTCAATGCGCAAAGGAGAAGCTGCATTGCTGCTGCTGTCGGAAGGACTTTCGGAAAGGACTGACAGAGCGATAAGAAAAATTGCAGATCAAAGCGGGACGAGCATCGTTTCGTGCGGATACGGTATGGACGATATAGGTCATGCTGTCGGACGAAGAAGTACGGGGATAATCACCGTAAATGACAACGGCTTTGCCGATAAGATAAGGTCTCTTTGTGCAGAGAACAGTCAGGAGGAATGTATATGATAAAATATAAGCTTAGTGAGGTAGCCAAGGATCTTAACGTATCCAACAAGGATGTAGCAGACGTGCTGAAAAAGCGTCTTAATGTTATCAAGAAGCCCGCAACAGCTCTTTCGGAGGAGGAGCTGAACGTGGTGTTCGAGCATTTTACTCAGGCTAATACCGTAAGCAGCTTTGATGCATATTTTGCATCTGCAAACGAGAGCGAGAGCGCTAAGGCTGAGGAAGCTCCCAAGGAGCCCGAAAAGCAGAAGGAGACTGCAAAGGCTGAGCCTGAAAGCGCAGCAAAGCAGGATAGGCCGCAGAAGCAGAAAAGTGATAAGCCTGCCGATAAGCAGCGCCAGGCAAAGCAGCAGGGCAAGCAGCAGGAAAACAAGTCTCAGCCCAGGGACAAGAAGAATAATAAAGATAACAGAAGCACTAATGAAGCTAAGGATACGGGCAGCAATGCGCCGCAGAAGAGCGCACCGGCAAAGCAGCCTGTTCAGACCAACGCAGGCAGCGGAGACGATTCATTCGGCAGCAGGAGCCGTGTTATAAATACCCGTTCTTCAAATGTTGACATAGAGCGCTACAATGAAAAGTACGACCGTCTTGCAAGCGAGAAGATGCACAACGTAAATACTGTTTCAAAGCAGAAGATCACTCAGCGCTCACAGCAGAAGGGCAAGCCGAGAAATTCCCGCAAGGAAACAGAGCAGGAAAGACTCCGCCGCATTGAAAAGGACAGAAAGAACAAGCCGATCACTGTGCAGATACCCGACGAGATCACAGTCGGCGAGCTTGCCCTCAGATTAAAGGCAAGGGCTGCCGAGGTCATAACAAAGCTCATGGGCTTCGGCGTTATGGCAAGCGTGAACAACGTCATAGACTTCGATACAGCGTCGCTTGTTGCTATGGAGTTCCATGCAAAGGTGGAGAAGGAAACTATAGAAACCATTGAAGAGCGTATAATTGATGACAGTGATGATGCAGATGAGAATCTCGTTACACGTGCTCCTGTCGTAGTTGTAATGGGTCACGTTGACCACGGCAAGACCTCACTGCTTGACTGTATCAGAAATGCACACGTTACTTCGACCGAAGCAGGCGGCATCACACAGCATATAGGCGCTTACCGTGTTGACATTAACGGCAGAGAGATCACATTCCTTGATACTCCCGGACACGAGGCCTTCACAACAATGAGAGCAAGAGGCGCACAGGTAACGGATATCGCTATCCTTGTTGTTGCCGCAGATGACGGCATCATGCCGCAGACGATAGAAGCTATCAACCACGCAAAGGCTGCCGGCGTATCAATTATCGTAGCAGTCAATAAGATAGACAAGCCCGGTGCAAATGTAGAGCAGGTAAAGCAGCAGCTCACAGAGTACGAGATCGTACCGGAGGAATGGGGCGGCGACACACCTGTTATTCCCGTATCTGCACATACCAAGGAGGGTATTGACGATCTTCTGGAGATGGTTCTTCTTGTTGCCGATATGAAAGAGCTGAAGGCTAATCCTGACAGAGCAGCTAAGGGCACCGTTATCGAAGCAAGACTTGACAAGGGCAGAGGCCCGATCGCTACAGTCCTTGTGCAGAACGGTACTCTCAATGTCGGTGACATAATAGTTGCGGGTACAACTGTCGGCCGTGTAAGAGCAATGATGAACGACAAGGGGCAGCGTGTAAAGAGCGCAGGTCCGTCTGTTCCTGTTGAGATAACAGGTCTCGATGACGTTCCCACAGGCGGTGATATCTTCAACTCTGTTCTTGACGAAAGACTTGCAAGAGAGCTTGTTGAGCAGAGAAAGAACACCGAGAAGGAGGAGCGCTTCAACAGCCGCACCAAGGTCACGCTTGACAACCTCTTTGATCAGATGCGCCTTGAGGACATGAAGGAGCTCAAGATCATCGTCAAGGCTGACGTTCAGGGCTCTGTTGAGGCTGTAAGACAGTCGCTCGAAAAGCTCACCAATGAGGAGATAAGAGTCAATGTTATACACAGCGGTGTTGGCGCTATCAGAGAGAGCGACGTAATGCTTGCTTCTGCATCCAATGCTATTATAGTCGGCTTCAACGTAAGGCCGGATCCCGTAGCAGAAGAAAACGCAAAGCGTGACGGCGTAGACATGAGACTATACCGCATCATCTATGACTGCATCGAGGAGATCGAGGCAGCTATGAAGGGTATGCTCGCACCGAAGTACAAGGAGACACAGCTGGGCAAGGTCGAGGTAAGGCAGACCTACAAGATCACGAATGTCGGACTTGTATCAGGCTCCTATGTGCTCAGCGGCAAGGTGCTGAGAGGCGCGCAGGTACGAGTTGTGCGTGACGGTATCGTTATTGCAGATGATATCATCGCATCGCTTCAGAGATTCAAGGATTCAGTCAAGGAAGTGGCTGCCGGATTTGAGTGCGGCATAACCCTTGAAAGATTCAGTGACATAAAAGAGGGCGATATCTTCGAGATATATCAGATCGAAGAGATCAAGCAGTAAAGAAAAAGTGCAGGAAACCCCAAAAAGGTTTCCCGCACTTTTTTATATGTATTATTATTCAACGTGTGTTTTCAGGTATTCGACCCATGCATCATCTCCGGCACGGTTAAAGTGAAAACCGGCGCCGTTTATGTCTGAGCAGTAGTCGTCACGCAGATTGCCGTATTCATCCGAGAGTACCGAGGCAATGTCAAGATATACAAATCCGCGCTCCTCGCATATAGGCTTGATAAGCTCATTGTATTCACGGATGTTTTCGTTGTTGAGATAATCTTCCCTTACCTTGCCGCCGACCATAGGAGTTGCGGACTGTATATATATCTGCACATCGGGATTCTTTTCAAGTATCATATCGGTGAAATCCTTCATGGCATCGACCGATTCCTCAACGCCCCAGGAGCAGATATCATTCATGCCGAGAAGAATAAATATCTTCTTTTTGCCTATATCCTGGATAGCGTCCTCAATGCGCACCTCAACGCCGTTGTAGGTGGGATGTATCGCATATTCGTAGTCAATATCCCACATGGCGGAATGGTAGCCCATACATTCCTTGGCAAGAAAATCCGCATCGCCAAGTGCGCCGTCATCTGCATAGTTGTACAGGCCTACCGAAATGCTGTCACCCACAAAAACAGCGTCATCAAACCAGCTTGTGTCAACACGTTTTCCGGTGATCTCAGGCGCAGGCTTGTATTCAGGCTCAGGCTTTGCTTCCGGCTGAGAAAGCTCGCTGATCTCAGCCGACGTTTCATGGTTCCGCTCGACCACCCTGACCTCGCACACTGCGGTAAGACCGTTGTAGGTTTCGGCGGTTATTGTTGCGCTTCCTGCCGATTTTGCTATTATGTTGCCGCTTGATTCAACGAATATAACACTGTTGTTGCTCCATGTCCACCTGTAGTCCGTTCTGTCGGCATAGTACGGCTCCATGTAAACTTCAAGCTGATACTGCTCGCCTACATAAAGCTCAAGCTCGTTATCGCTGAGGGTTATCGAACAAAGATCTGTTTCGGAGCTTTCGGGGACAGATACCTCACTATCCTCCACATTGCTTTCTTCTTGACTGTACTCATCTTTATTATCTTCCGTATCGGAATCATCTTCTGTATCGGAATTGTTTTCCGTATCGGAATTGTTTTCCGCATCGGAATTATCTTCCGTATCGGAGCTTTCCTCAGGCAAGGAAGGCGCTTTTGTTTCCGGCACAGAATAAGTTACGACCTCCTGCGCAGCAGTGCTCTCGTCAGCTTCTGAGTGGCTGCTTACTTCAATGCTTTTTATAGCTGCACCGGTACCTGCTTCAACTGCTCCGGTGCCGGATGCTTCTTCTGTGCTGCCTGCCGAACAGGCTGTGCATGATAATAACAAAAGTACTCCAATGGGAATAACGCTCAGATTTTTTTTCATTTATTTATCATCTCTGTCTTTAAAATTTATATTTCACATAGCATATTATATCTTCGGCGTAAAACGATGTCAATATGCAACTTAGCAAAAGGTTACATTTTTTTTACAAATAACTCTTTTGTGCCAAAGACTTGTTTTTTCTTTTCAGTTAAAGTATAATGTACTATGTATAAATATGGTTAACATCGGAAAAAGGAATTTTTAAAGGAGGCAACCCCATGAAAAGAATAACGGCTATCATTGCCGCAGCACTTGTCATGCTGTCAATGTCTGTTCCTGTTATGGCTGAGCCTGACGAAAGCGATACGGCTCAGAGCAGTCAGACATCTGCATCAGAGCAGTCTGAGGACAATGAGAGCAGTCCGGATGATACGCCGGACGAAAGCGATGCGGAAAGCTCTATAGATGAAAGTGATACGGAAGATACATCTGACGAAAGCAGCGGTGAAGCTGAGGAAAGTACAGAAGAAGAAAGCAAAGGCGAAGGCTCCGGAGAAGCATCCGAAGAGGCTCCCGAAAGCACTGCCGATGAAAGCAGCAGAGAAACCTCCGGACAGGTCACGGAAGCATCCGGCAGCACTTCAAAGCAGGACAGCTCCGTGCCCGAAGAAGTCAAAATGATAGTCTATCGTATTGATGCCGGCGGTATGAATATTTCCATACCCTCGGATATGTATGTTATCACCCGTGATACGGATAAGGACGATCCGGTGTTTTCGGCTAACCGCACGACAAAAGAGGAAGTAACAAAAAGCTTTGAGGAAAATGATATATACCTCAGGGCAAACCCAAAGGATTTTTCCTCTGTTATCAATATTACGGTAAACAGCACAAATGACACTAAGGCTATCGGCGATCTTTCCGCGCTGAGCGAGGACAAGCTGCAAAGCGTTATCGACAAGCTGCTGAAATCAAAGGTGTATACAGGCTGCTCACGCACGACCTACGGCGGCGTACTTTTTCTTACGTTTACGATAGAGTATGAAAACAGCGGCACAAAGATCGAGGGGCTGCAGGAATATACTATATGTGACGGCAAGTGCATAAAGATAACATATCAGACCGCAGGTGACGGAGATAAAAAGGAGAACCTCCGGACATTCGGCAGCATTCTCGAAACGCTCAGATTTGACGGTATAATTGCCGAGCCCAGAAAAACACAGCCGCAGGAGGAATCACGCCCGCTGACGATAGCCGACATAGATATAAGGTACATTTACATAATAGCCGCATCCGTGATCGGTATTATCGCCATTGCGGTAATGATGATCGCAGCGATACGCTACAGAAAGACCAAGGCTCTTGAAGCCCGCAGAAAAGCTCTTGCTGAGGCGCGTAAAAAGCGAAAGGCAAAGGCAAAAGCCAAGGCGGTATTTGTTGACCATGACGAGGAGCAGAAGGAGATATTCTCTGATACCGACAAGAAAAAGGGCACCGAAAATGAAAAGCAGAGAATAGAAACAGAAAAGACCAGACAGGAAAAGCAGAGATCAAAAACGGCTGATGAGATGCAGAACAATGACGGCAGCTTTCTTGATCTTTCTGACGATGCAGACAATGCCGAGGCTAAGCCTATGACCTTTGAGGATATCAGCAACGCTCAGGAGAGTGACGGGCTTGATATGTTCGGCAATCCGCTTGCAGACAGCGAAACGGATTTTTCGTTCAATGACGAAAAAAGGGCAGAGCTTGAAAAAACAGATATTATCGAGCTGCCGGATGATCTGTTTGATGTTCAGCCGGAGGCTGATAAAACGGCCGCGGAAAAATCGTCTGTCACTGATGCCGGCTCAGTCAAGGACATATCAGGCCTGCCCGACGACAGCGAGCTTTTCAGAGCTATTGAAGAAGCGGAAAGAGGCATCGGGGAGTCCGGAGCAAAAGAAGGAAAAGAAGAAAGCGACATTGTATTTGCCGATCACGGAGAAAAACGCCGTACAGGAATAGAGCAGATAGACGGAAGCTCAGGAGCCGAAGGTCTTACCGTTGCACGCATCACGCCGAACACCATCGGCACATTGTCTTACGGAAAGAGCTATAACAGCAAGGCATCGGCAGTAACTGTAAGCACCGGCAGCACAGTGATGTCAGAAGGCTCGTTCTTTGACCGGATGGTCGAAAGGCTGAGGGAGACCAATGCACAGGTCGGCAGGGATATCAAGGACAACGGCAGATCTATACTTGATCCTGTCAAAGCAGAAAATGACGGCGGCAAAGCTGCCGATACAGGGAATATAAATAAAGGAGATCAGGGTGACGAAGCAATGAATACAGAAAGGTCTTATGGTGCGCAAAAAGGCAAAAGGAAGAACAATATCGAGGTCGAGATATCACGTTCGGATGACGGAAGCCTTGTTATAGGCGCACTGGACGGAGCAGACGGCAAGCCTGTAGATGTGGAGATCAGGGACGCTACAAACTTCAAGGAGGATCGTGACCGTGAGATGGCCGAGCTTGGCTTCGAGGTCGCAAACGACAATGAGATATACAACGCCCGCAAGGAAGAAAATGAAGAAAATCCTTTTGTAGTGCGGGCAAAGAGCGAAGCTTCAGACAGCGGAAAAAAGGGCGGCCGCAGAGGTGAAGGCTCACGATATGAAAAGCTCTTTGGGCAGAACAAGGACAGCAGCAAGTCTTCGGAGGGAGGCACATCAGACTTTGAAAAGCTTTTTGGCAAAACAGCCGGAGCATCGGCAAAAAACAGCAATGCAGGCAGCAAAACAAATAAGGCAGTCGATACTGCCGCAGAAGAGGTGAGAAAAGTGACAGAATATGATAATCAGTCAGAGCAGCAGGAAAAGACCCCGTTCGAGCCGGCAGGCGCAGCCTTTGAGGGTGACAGCGGCATAGTATTTGAGGTAGTGCCCATGCCCAAAAGACAGGTAGTACCCATGCAGTCGGTATTCACCAATATCCCAAGGCTTGAAAGCGTGAATGCAGAGGATTACAACAGGGAGTATGAGCAGATGAAGAAGTCTATGCCGAGGAACCACGTCTATGCACAGAGGTTCAGCGCGTCAGACGTTCCGCAGCCCTTTGTTGAGACACCGAAGCCGATCACAAGCAGCGACCCTGTATATGATGCAGACGGCATGGACAGCGATGTGCAGGAGACCGTCTGGACTACCGAGCCGACTGCCGGGCCTGAACCGATGACAGCTGATCCGATGCAGACCAATGAGATGCCGGAGGATAACAGCGCTATCGAGTTCTATACAGGCTATGACCAAAGCGAAGACCCCTTTGCAAATACAAACAATGACAAGGAAGTCCTGATAAAGGATCACAAGAAAAAGAGCAGCGAGTCAGTCGGTCAGCGTTTCCGCAGATCGCTTGGCAGGCTTTTCTCCTCAGAGATACCGGAGGACGAGGAGTAATGCCATGCCTTCATAAAGGAGGACAGATCTGATATGAGCAGTATTATAATCAAAAACGTGCGTATTCTTGACCCTGCCGAAGGTATCGACCGCAAAGGCGATATTTTCATAAAGGACGGCCTGTTTTCACAGCCGTTTGAGGCTCAGGAGGACACGACGATCATCAGCGGCGAGGGGCTTACAGCCGCTCCCGGTCTTGTTGACCTTCATGTGCATCTGAGGGATCCGGGGCAGACGGAAAAGGAGGATGTCATATCCGGCTGCAGGGCTGCTGCCGCAGGCGGTGTGACACAGCTTCTTGCAATGCCTAACACCGTCCCTGCCGTTGATACTCCCGAAACGGTACGCTATATCCTTGATAAGGCAAAGGACGCCGACTCAACAGTACACGTTGTAGGAGCCATTACAAAGGGGCTCGGCGGGCACGAAGCGACCGATATTGAGGCTCTGCGCAGGGCGGGCATTTCCGCTCTCTCGGACGACGGCAGACCTGTCATTGACACTTCGGTCATGGTCTCTGCAATGAAGCTTGCCGCCCGTGAGGATATAAATATTCCCGTTACAGCTCACTGCGAGGATCCTTTTCTGGCAGGCGGCAAGGTGAACGAAGGCAGAGTATCCGAGGCTCTCGGCGTTAAGGGTATGCCCGCAGCTGCCGAGGATGCAGGCACGGCAAGAGAGATCGCGCTTGCAGAGGCTTACGGTCTGCCTGTACACATCTGCCACGTCAGCACCCGTACATCTGCGGCTATGATACGCGATGCAAAGAAGCGCGGCGTAAGGGTAACTGCCGAAACCGCACCGCATTATCTTATGCTGACCGAAAATGAGCTTCTGAAGCGTGATGCTGATTACCGCATGAACCCTCCGCTGCGCACAGAGGACGACAGAGCGGCTATGATCGAGGCTCTCAGGGACGGTACTATAGATGCTATAGCTACAGACCACGCACCTCATACGCCCGCAGAGAAGTCTGATTTTGTATCTGCGCCGAACGGCTCTATCGGTATGGAGACCTCGTTTGCGGCATCATACACAGTGCTTGTAGACGGAGGATATCTGAGTGAAGCCGAGCTGATAATGAAAATGTCGGTACAGCCTGCAAGAATACTGAAAAGCTACGGCGGTACTCTTGCGGCAGGAGAGATCGCTGACCTGATGCTCTATAAAAAGGAAAGCTGGACGGTTGACCCCGAAAGACTTCACGGACGCTCAAAAAATACGCCGTTCAAGGGGCTTACTCTTTCTGCAAAGGTAAAGCTTACCATAAGCAGAGGAAGAATAGTCTATTCTGACGGAGTGTAAAACTATAAATAACGGAGGTATTGCTATGTCATTTGACAGACTTATCGAAGGGATCAGAAGAACAAAGAACCCGACTGTTGCAGGTCTTGACCCGAAACTGGATTTTATTCCCGCGCATATCAAAGAGGAGGCGTTTGCAAAGTACGGCAAAACGCTTGAAGGCGCAGCAGAGGCTCTTTTTGTGTTCAACAGGGAGCTTATTGACGCACTGTGCGATATCGTGCCCGCAGTAAAGCCGCAGGCTGCATATTATGAAATGTACGGCTGGCAGGGCGTGAGAACTCTTGCAAAAACTATTGAATATGCAAAGAGCAAGGGTATGTTCGTTATCACTGACGGAAAAAGGAACGATATCGGCACAACGATGGAGGCTTATGCAAAGGCGCATCTCGGCAGCATAGAGATAGAGGGCGAAAAGACTGAGCCTTTCGGAGCCGATGCGCTTACCGTAAACGCTTATCTCGGCACCGACGGAGTAAAGCCTGTTCTGAATGTATGCAAGGAGAACGATAAGGGGCTTTTCGTTCTTGTAAAGACTTCAAATCCATCATCGGGAGAGCTTCAGGACAGAGTGCTTGACGATGCTCTGACTATTTACCGCACGATGGGAAATATGTGCGAAAAATGGGGCGAGGAGCTGATGGGCAGCTATGGCTATTCAGGCGTTGGCGCCGTTGTCGGAGCTACCTATCCGGAGCAGCTTGGCGAACTGAGAAAGGCTCTTCCGCACACGTTCTTCCTTGTTCCCGGATACGGCGCTCAGGGCGGCGGCGCAAAGGACGTTGCACCTGCGTTTGACGAGAACGGACTTGGCGCTATAGTTAATTCCTCAAGAGGAATCATGTGCGCATGGAAGAAAGAGGAGGGTCTCGACCCGAAGGATCATGCTCAGGCTGCAAGGCGTGAGGCTATCCGCATGAGAGATGAGATAACGGCGCTTATACCGATAAAATAATACGCAGTACGGGCTGAAACGGTTTTCCGGCCGATGATTTTTTGTATAAAAACAGGGATTTGTCTGAATTGGTTTGACAAGTCCCTGTGTTTTTTTTATAATATCTTTGTGCCCGGAAGATCATAATTAATCGGGTAAAAAGGAAGTGGCGGATTTGTCTGATAAAGAAAACAGCGAAAAATTATCCGGCAAGACCAATGAAGCATCGGCGGAGCCGGAAAAGAATGAGCTGACACAAGAAGAGATCGAACACCGGACTTTTTTGATCGTCTGTGAAAAGCTGCGGGAGTATGAGAAAAAAAGACTGAACTACCGTAAATACGGTACCATTTTCATCATCGTTTCTGCGTTTGTGTTCCTTGCTTTGATGTTCAGCCTGAATATGAAGGTAATGTTCCTCATATTGTGGATAGTTACCATCGTATTCTGTGTAGCGCTTATGCTAAGAACCGACTATATTTATGATATGTATTACAGGATGGTAAACGCAAAAAGATCGCCGCAGAACGAAAAAGACGGCGATGAACAGGAAACTGAGGAAGAGGAGGAAGAATGATGGGAAAGATATTCCGTATCTTCACTAACGATCTTAAAACGATCTATATGAACATAATTGCATTTATAGTTATAATCGGCATCACGATACTGCCCGCACTGTATTCGTGGTTCAATATTGCATCAAACTGGGACCCGTACTCTGCTACAGGCGGGATACCCTTTGCAGTATGCAATCTTGATGCCGGCTACAGCTACCGCTCTATATCTGTCAATGCCGGTGAACAGATAGTTGACGGGCTGAAGGCCAACCCTAAGATGGGCTGGCAGTTCGTTGATGAAAAGGAAGCTATAGACGGAGTTACAAGCGGCAAATACTATGCTGCGGTAGTCATACCCGAAAAATTCAGCGAAAACCTTTGCTCACTAACAACAGGAGAGTTCGTTGAATCAAAGCTGGATTATTATGTGAACGAAAAGAAGAACGCTATTGCACCCAAGATCACCAACGCGGGAGTCAGCGCTATCGAAAATGAGGTAAAGTCGGCTTATGTCAACACTGTGACTAATGTGCTTGCCACAATGCTCAATCTTACGGCAAGTGAGCTTGGCGGCAAGAAGAACGATGTTATAGAAAAGGTCAAGGGCTCTCTTGGAGATATCACGACCGATATAGACACCTTCAATTCAAGCATAGATGTGTTTGTTTCTACGCTGAAGCTCCTGAAAAATATGCTGAAAACAAATGAAGAGCTGCTGCCGAGCGTATCTGAAGTGCTCGAAAATACTGCCGCCGTAACGCCTGATATAAAAGTGTCGATAGAATCGACAAGAAAACTTTCAAAGAAGATAACCGATGCGGTTGCCGCTCTTACGGAATCTCTCAGCATGATGCAGTCTGACGCACGCAAAAGAGTGGATAATGCTCTTGACAGGATAAATACCGATTCAAACGCGGCTGCTGATGAGCTTGTCGGCGCGACCGATATAAATCAGAAAATAATCACGATAAACAACTATGTGCTTGCGATGCTTGACAATATAAGCAGCTCACTCGGCATCAATACCTCCGCAGTTACCGAACGCATAAACCTGGCAAACGAACGGCAGCAAGCTCTCCTTGAAAAGCTGCTGGATGCATCGGAAACTCTCCGCAGGGTCGGTTCACTGCCGGCGGAGACCGTAAAGGACATAAGAGAGCTTGCGGCTGCGGCCGGCAGCGAGCTTTCGCAGATACAGGCTGCGTTCTCAGGAGTGAGGGAAAAAATAAACGATACTGTCGATGCTGCCTATAATGCTCTGGAAAGCGCTTCGGGGCTGCTGCAGATCATAAACGGCGATATCCCTGAGCTGACAAAAACTCTCGACAGCACTATCAAGACGGTAGATCAGCTCATAGAAACTTTTGAGACCGTTAAAACGACCATGAATACGACCAGGAAAAAGGTCAGCGACCTTATAAAAAAAGCATCCGATCTGGAAAGCAATGATGAGATAGCTGATCTTGTAATGAAGGTCATTGAAGACCCTGAGGCTCTCAGCAAGTTTTTCTCACAGCCGGTAAGCACCGAGACACACAGCATCGGTGCAGTTGAAAATTACGGTTCGGGAATGTCACCGTTCTATACCTCGCTTGGGATCTGGGTAGGCGGTGTTGTGCTCATTGCCATTGTACGTGTTGAGCTGACAGAAAAGCAGCGCAAAAAGCTGGGAGATCCCGGAGCGACACAGCAATATTTCGGAAGATTCCTTGTTTTCTTCCTTCTTGCACAGATACAGGCGCTGATAATTTCACTGGGAGATATCTTCTTCCTGAAAATACAGTGCAACGACAAATTCCTGTTTGTATTGGGATGCATGATATCGGCGTTTGTATATTCTCTGATAATCTATTCGCTTACTATTGCATTCAACGTAATAGGCAAGGCTTTTGCGGTCATCATACTGGTATTGCAGGTCGCAGGCTCAGGAGGCACCTTCCCGCTTGAGGTTCTGCCGGAGCCCTTCCAGGTCATGGCTCAGTTCCTGCCGTTCCGCTACGGCAATGATATTCTCAGGGAGGCTATCGCAGGGCCGGACATCGGTGCATACTGGCACAGTGTGCTCATGCTGCTGATATTCGTACCGTTTGCGCTTGTTATCGGGCTCCTGCTCAGACGTCCGTGCATCAGGCTCATGCATTTCCTTGATAAGCGCATACATCAGAGTGAACTGATAATCTGATAAAAGTAAACAAAAAAGCTTCGCTTTGGTCTTTAAAAGACCCGGGCGAAGCTTTTGCCTTATAAGCTCTTAGGCAACACCGCACAAAGACCGCCTAACGGCTTAGCACCATATATGCTGCGCCCGAAGGAACTGTTATCTGTCGGAATGAAAAATGTTCCCATAACTAACACGGGAGCGCAGGCTCTGCGCCGGCGCATCTGCGGCACTATCTTTGTGCGGTATTGCCCTTATCGGATAAAAGTCAGTTTTCAGTATAAACCGTTATATCGTATCTGACTGTTCTGCACACGCTATGAAGCGGTTGATCTCTGTCAGGCGGGCGTTGGTGTCCTTAACGCCAAGATTGTATATTTCCTCAAGCAGCTCAGGATCCTTGCAGCTGCGCTTTATGTTTATCGGCTTTGACGGCTGTATGACGATGGCGCGTCCGGCACTCTGCTCGCTGTAGCAAAGCTCACGCTGACGTTTATATACCTTCGGACGGTTCACCATAGCTTCAACTAACTTCGGGTATTTTTTATAGCGGTGTTTAAGATATACAAGGGGAAAATCCGGCTTGTCCTTCTTGACATAGCCTTCATCACGGGTAAGGACAACAATGTTGCGTGTTATGCCGTCGCTTATCGCCCTGTCTATAGGTATCGGCGAAACCACGCCGCCGTCAAGCAGCTTTTTGCCCCTGCACTCTACAATGTTAGATACTACCGGCAGAGAAGCTGTTGCTATTAAAGGACTGATATCCTTAAAAAGACCTTCGCTGCTGATGAATACGGGTTCGCCCGTTTCAACGTCTGTAGAGCACATATAAAGCTTCATTGTGGTGCGCTCAAATTCCTCATAGTCAAACGGTATCAGCTCTTTTGCAAGCTCACCGAAAATAAAATCATATCCGAAAAGACAGCCCGTTTTCATAAGATTACGCAGGCTGCAATAGCGCTTATCGGCGGCATATTCCGTATATATGCGGAAATTGCGTTTGACCTGCTTTGAAAGATAGGAAAGAGCGTTGCAGGCGCCTGCCGATACAGCGTATGTCACCGGTATGTATATATCATTGCGGCAGAGGACATCGAGCACACCTGCGGTATATGCTCCGCGGTTGCCTCCGCCTTCAAGCACGAGCCCCATGCACATTGAAATTCAGCTCCTTTATATAAAGCTCCGCCAGAAGCCGGCGGATAAAACAAAAATCAAAACAAGCCCTGATCTTATCAGTGCTTTATATAGTATATTATGTTTTATATCACAATATTTAAACAATTCTTTAATAAACATATAATTCTTTATGAAAGAATTCTTAAATAGTTGTTTACTGTTAATTTATACAAAGTTTTCCCTTGCAAAACCCGTAACGATATGTTATAATAACCGAAACGATGACTTTAAGGCAAGCTTAGTGCTGCCGGCATAGTCAGACAAAAATTTTGTTTTCTGACACAAAAGGCTGTGCCTGCACAGACCTGATGAGGAAGGGCAAGACAAATGACCTTTTTATTTGTGCGCCCGTCTGAGGGTGCGCTTTTTTGTCTGAAAACAGATCATAATACAAACGGAGGAAAAACAAATGGAAGAAAAAGTTTCTATCATAGGCATCATAGTTGAAAATGTGGATTCTACCGATAAGCTCAATGCGCTCCTGCATGAGTACGGCAGCTACATCATCGGAAGAATGGGTATCCCCTACCCCAAAAAGGACGTCAACATCATAAGCATCGCCCTGGATGCGCCGATGGACGTTATCAACAGCCTGACAGGCAAGATCGGACAGCTTGAGGGCATCAGCTCAAAGGTCGTCTGTTCTAAAAACTGATGCAGACCTTATGGAAACGCTTATTGAAAAGCTGAAAAGACAGTCTGTTCTCACAAGAGATGAATATGTCAGCCTTATAAGGAACCGCACGCCTGAGCTTGCGGAGCTTTTGTATGAGAGCGCAAGAGAGATAAAGCGCAGATATTACGGCAATGACGTGTTTATCAGGGGGCTGATCGAATTTACAAGCTTCTGCAAAAACGACTGCTATTACTGCGGCCTGCGGTGCAGCAACCGTAATGCGGAGCGCTACAGGCTGACAAAGGAGGATATCCTTCTTTGCTGCAGGAACGGCTATGAGCTGGGGTTCCGTACCTTTGTGCTGCAGGGCGGCGAGGATCCGTATTTTAACGCAGACAGGCTTGTGGATATCATAAGAAGCATAAAAAAAGAATATCCGGACTGTGCGCTTACTCTTTCTGTGGGTGAAAAAAGCTATGAGGAATACAAGGCGTATTTTGACGCGGGAGCGGACAGATATCTCCTGCGGCACGAGACCGCAGACAATGAGCATTACCGTATGCTGCACCCGAAGGAACTTTCGCCTGAGAACAGAAAGCGCTGCCTGTATGACCTTAAAAGAATAGGCTATCAGGTGGGCTGCGGATTCATGGTGGGGTCACCGTGGCAGACAGAGGAAAATCTTGCCGATGACCTGCTTTTTATCAAGGAGCTTCAGCCGCAGATGGTCGGAATAGGGCCGTTTATACCTCAGCATGACACGCCGTTCAGGGATAAAAAAGCAGGTACGCTTGAGCTTACTTTGTTTATGCTTGGGCTGCTCAGGCTTACATTGCCGACTGCACTCATTCCCGCAACTACAGCCTTGGGTACCATACATCCGCTTGGCAGAGAAAAGGGAATACAGGCAGGCGCAAATGTGGTAATGCCGAATTTGTCGCCTGTTTCGGTAAGAAAAAAATACCTGCTGTATGATAATAAGATATGCACAGGCGATGAGGCGGCCGAGTGTAAAAACTGTCTTGCAATGCGGATGAAGTCCATAGGCTGCAATGTAGTCGTCAGCAGAGGCGACTGTTATAATTTTACAAATGACAAAAAGGAAGAAGAGTTAACATGAAATATGATCCTAAATCATTAAAGGCCGAAGAATTTATCAATCACGAGGAAATTCTTGCCACGCTTGAATATGCAGAGCAGAACAAGCACAACCGTGAGCTTATTGAGGAGATACTTGCAAAGGCTGCTCCCCGAAAAACCGGCAGAGGAGTTGAGTGCGCAGGTCTTTCACACAGAGAGGCAAGCGTTCTTCTTGCCTGTGATATCCCCGAAATGACCGAGAAAATGTATGCGCTTGCACGTCAGATCAAGGAGGCCTTCTACGGCAACCGTATCGTTATGTTCGCGCCGCTTTATCTTTCAAACTACTGCGTGAACAAGTGCGTTTACTGTCCCTATCACTATCAGAACAAGGATATTCCGAGAAAGAAGCTGACTCAGGAGGAGGTAAAGCAGGAGGTTATCGCTTTGCAGGATATGGGTCACAAGCGTCTTGCTATCGAGAGCGGAGAGGATCCTGTAAATAACCCGATAGAATATATCCTTGACTGCATAAAGACTATATACAGCGTACAGCACAAGAACGGCGCTATAAGACGTGTAAACGTAAATATCGCAGCAACTACGGTGGAAAATTACAGAAAGCTCAAGGATGCCGGTATAGGCACATATATTCTTTTCCAGGAAACCTACCACAAGGAAAGCTATGAGAAGCTTCATCCCGCAGGACCAAAGCATAACTATGCATATCACACAGAAGCTATGGACAGGGCAATGGAGGGCGGCATAGACGATGTAGGCCTTGGCGTACTCTTTGGTCTTGAGCTTTACAAATATGAATTTGCAGGAATACTGATGCATGCAGAGCATCTTGAAGCAGTACACGGCGTAGGTCCGCATACCATCAGTGTGCCGAGAATAAAGCGCGCCGCTGATATTGACCCGTCTGTATTTGACAACGGCATTGATGACGATACATTTGCAAAGATAATTGCCTGTATCAGGATCGCAGTACCCTACACGGGAATGATAATCTCCACAAGAGAGAGTGAGGAATGCAGGGCTAAGGTAATGGGTCTCGGCATTTCACAGATCTCAGGCGGTTCGAGAACATCTGTAGGCGGCTATGCAGGATATTCGTCCGACGAAAGGCCGCACGACACAGAGCAGTTTGACGTATCCGATCAGCGTTCTCTTGACGAGGTTGTAAGGTGGCTCATGGAAAAGGGCTATATCCCGTCATTCTGTACGGCCTGTTACCGTGAGGGCAGAACAGGCGACCGCTTTATGGCGCTTTGCAAGGTGGGTCAGATACAGAACTGCTGCCATCCGAATGCGCTTATGACGCTCCAGGAGTTCCTGACAGACTATGCATCACCCGAAACAAAGAGGATCGGTGAGGAGCTTATTGCACGTGAGATACTTAATGTTCCGGATGAAAAGCGCCGTGAGAAAGCAATGAATTACCTTGAAGAGATCAAGACTGTAGGAAAGAGAGATTTCAGGTTCTGATATGTCATCAGGATCATATCTCGTGCAAGGAAGTGATATTATGAGCCTTAATTCAACTCCCTCAGCGGACAGGATACACATAGCATTTTTCGGCAAGAGAAATGCAGGAAAGTCAAGCGTTGTCAATGCCGTTACCGGTCAGAATCTTGCGATAGTATCTGATGTGCTTGGCACAACGACAGACCCCGTGCTTAAAGCAATGGAGCTGCTGCCGATGGGGCCTGTTGTGATCATTGATACTCCGGGTATTGATGATGAAGGCGAGCTTGGCGCACTCAGGGTAAAAAAGAGCTATCAGATACTAAACAAAACAGATGTGGCTGTGCTTGTCATTGATTCCGCAGCAGGAGTTTCGGCTGAGGACGAAAAGCTTATCGGGCGTTTTCGGCAGAAGAATATTCCCTATATAATCGCCTATAACAAGAGTGACCTTAAAGGCGCCGAGCTTAGCGGTGAGAATGAAATATCCGTCAGCGCTGCGACAGGCGAAGGCATCAACGCACTGAAAGAGCGTATTGCAGCTCTTTCCAAGGGAGTACAGAACGATAAGCATATTGTTTCGGATATGCTTGAAAAAGGCGACATAGTTGTGCTTGTTGTGCCGATAGACGCCGCTGCTCCTAAGGGCAGGCTTATTCTTCCCCAGCAGCAGACTATCCGTGATATTATAGACGCTCACTGCATGAGTATCGTTACTCAGCCGGAAGAACTGCCCGCAGTGCTTGCAGCGCTGAATAAAAAGCCACGTATGGTGATAACGGACAGTCAGGCGTTTGCACAAGTCAGCAGGCTTACTCCTGAGGATATCATGCTGACTTCGTTTTCTATACTCTTTGCAAATTACAAGGGCAATCTGCGGCTTGCTGTTTCGGGCGTTACCGCTATTGATACCATTGAAGACGGCGACAGGGTGCTTATCTCCGAGGGCTGTACACATCACCGTCAATGCGATGATATCGGCACGGTGAAGCTGCCAAGGCTTATAAAAAAATACACCGGAAAGAATATTGATTTTGAATGGACCTCCGGAACGGAATTTGCCGAAGGTCTGAAAAAGTACAGAATGGTCATTCACTGCGGCGGCTGTATGCTCAACGAGCGTGAGATGAAGTACCGCCTGAAATGTGCTGAGGACGAGGGTGTGCCTATCACGAATTACGGCACGGCTATCGCATATATGAACGGCATACTCAGGCGCAGTCTTGCACCTTTCCCGGATATACAGCGCCTGCTTGACAAATAATATACAAAACAAACTCCTCTGCTGAGATGCTTCATGCTATATGTGCATTACAGCAGGGGAGCTTTTTGTCTACATAGCGGCAAAGACCGAGCCTTGTGTTGTACGGGAAAGCTCCGCCCTGACGTGCCCGGACAGTGTACTGTTCTGATGCATATATACGCTCTGCACAAGCCCGATGCCGAGATACAGGCAGGCGGCCGATGTACCTCCTGAGCTGAAAAACGGCAGAGTTACTCCTACTACAGGCAAAAGTCCGAGCACCATTCCAAGGTTTATGACTGCCTGTGTTCCAACAAGCGCAAAAAATCCTGTACAGATGATCCTGCCAGACAGTTCAGCGGTGCGTGATGCATTTTTCAGCACCCTGAGCAGTATGAGCACAAACAGAAGTATTATCGCAGCACAGCCGATAAATCCTAACTCTTCTCCGGCGACAGTAAAGATGAAGTCGTTTTCCTGATATGGTACGACATCGGCGGCAACACGGGGGCCGCTGAACAGTCCCTTGCCGAAGATCCCGCCTGATGCGATAGAGACCTTACCCTGATACTGCTGCCAGCCGTAGGTACTGAATGCTTTATCGTCTGTGCCGAAAAGCACCATAAGACGGTTTTTCTGATCGGAATTCATTATTTTCATCCATAGCAGCGGCATCACGGCGGCAGCTGCTGCACCAAGTACCGCAAAATACCTGAGCTGCACTCCTGCGGCAAATGACATTATAATAAACATCAGCGCAAACACCAGTGCAGCTCCGTCATCTCCTTGAAGATGGATAAGTCCTACAGGCAGCAGGGCATGAAGCAGCAGGGATATCACTCCGAAAAAGCTTTTCAGGCGGCCGTGCTGATCAAGTACTTCAAGGTGCTTTGAAAAAGTGATGATAAAGGCTATTTTTGTAAGCTCAGACGGCTGAAAGGTCATACCCAAGGGAAGGCTTATCCAGCCGACGTCATCTGTACCGGTTATTTTTATTCCGATAAAGAACACAAGTATGGTAAGAAAAAGCGAAAAGCCTGCAAAAAGCCACCAAAGCCTTGTTATGCAGTTATAGTCAACTGCCGATATTAATGCTGCGGCGGCATAACCGATAAATACTGCCGCAGCCTGAGTTCCGAGAAAGTTTACATTTCCGCTGCGCTGCTGGCTTGCAATGAGCAAAAGACCATAAGCCGATGCTGTGAGGGTCAGCAGCCATAATATTTTGTCGGTGCGGCGGAAATAATCGGCGGCGCTGCGTAAAAATCGCCTCAACATTTTCGTTCACTTCCTTTCGGGTAATACTTTTATTATACTCTCTTAAAAATAGCGAAAAACAGCGCAGCTTGCCGACCGTATGCATTTTACAGCAAAGAAAATGCATCTTGCCGAAATGAGGTTTATTTTTGAAAAATACTGTGATAAAATCAGATCATGACAAACACCGATAAACAAAACACCCCCGATAAAGGATGTGAAAAACTTGAAGCTCACTATTGACAGCTCTCCAGAATATATAGAAGCAGAAATATGTATCAGATGCTGCACGATAGATAAGACTATCCAGGATGTTATCGACCTTGTGCAAAACAAAAAAACAACGCTTTCAGTTCAGCAGGACGGAGCAACACGCATGATACCAATAAACTCTGTCTACTACCTTGAAAGCGTTGATGATAAAACCTTTGTCTACTGTAAGGACAACGTATTCTCCTGCGGACTGAAGCTGTATGAGGCAGAGGAGATGCTCGCCGATACAAGCTTTGTGAGAATAAGCAAGGCCTGCATCCTTAACATAGATGTGCTCGACAGCGTGAAAATGATGATAAACGGCAAAATGGAAGCTGCACTCGATAACGGGGAAAAGCTTATAATAAACCGTCATTACGTTCCCGCCTTTAAAAAGAAATTCGGTATGTAAAGGAGAAGATCAAATGAAAAAAAAGATTTTTCTTAAACGCCTTAAATTGTACGGCACTTCCTTCTGCATTTCCTATACGATAGCAAGCATGATACTGTCAGCGCTTAATATCAATTCTGAGCTTATTAAAGAAAATATATGGCTTACAAATATTCAGCTCCTTATAGTCTGCTTCACTATAGCAGTGCTTATGCTTATCACCGATACCCTGTTGTGTCGGGAAGAAAACCTTTTCTCCCTGCCAAACTTTTTGCTTGGTCTGGCGGATGTGGCGGTTCCCGTACTGGTAATGGGCGGTCCGGTATTCCACTGGTTCAGCTTATCCACCATTTATATCCTTATCCCGATCATCATTCTGTTCGTGGTCTATGCAGCCACCTTTGCGCTGTTCTATATCAATGCCAAATTAACCGAAAAGGAACTCAACCGTAAAATTCATGAAAGAAAGGAAAGATTACAGCATGACAAACAGAATCATTGAGGTAAACGATCTTAAAAAATCCTACGGAAAGGTGCAGGCTGTCAAAGGGCTGAGCTTCTATGTTGAGCAGGGCAGGCTTTTTGCCTTCCTCGGCCCTAACGGTGCAGGAAAGTCAACCACCATAGACATTATAACCACATTCCTGCAAAAGGACAGCGGCACAGTTACCATTGACGGCATGACACTCGGCAGGGACGATGACGGCATCAGACGTGTTATCGGCGCAGTATTTCAGGACAATATGCTCGATGAGCTGCTTACAGTAAAAGAAAACATAATGATGCGCGGAGCACTCTATGGTCTGCGCGGCGAACAGCTCAAAAAAGCCGCCGAAAAAGCTATCGCGGCGGCTGAGGTAGGAGATTTTCAGAACAGGAAGTACGGCAAACTCTCAGGCGGTCAGCGCAGACGCGCCGACATTGCAAGGGCGCTGATAAACACCCCGAAAATACTTTTCCTTGACGAACCGACCACAGGACTTGACCCGCAGACAAGAAAAAACGTCTGGGAAACGATACAGCGCCTGCAGCGTGAAACCGGCATGACGGTATTTCTTACCACGCACTATATGGAAGAAGCTGCCGAAGCTGATTATGTGGTAGTAATAGATAACGGCACAATTTCCGCAAGAGGAACACCCGCGCAGCTCAAGGAAAAATACGCAGGCGACTTCCTGAAGCTTGTGCCCAAAAAAGAAAGCTATGAGAAGATAGCCTCAGCCCTCAAAGAAGAAAGCTTCACTGTCAGCGAAAGCGCCGGGACCATCAGGGTAAGCTTATCGCGTACAATGGAAGCAATACCGCTGATAGAGCGCTTCAAGGATGAAATAGACTCGTTTGAGGTCCTTAACGGCACAATGGACGATGCATTCATCGCCATTACAGGAAAGGAGATAAGAGGATGATAAATTTTGCAAAAAGAAACCTGAAGGTGTATTTCCGTGATAAATCATCGGTGTTTTTTTCACTGCTTGCAGTGCTGATAGTTCTGGGGCTTTATATCCTGTTTTTAGGCGATCAGCTCGTTAATTCTGTTTCCGACACGGTAAGCGGCGCAGGCAGGCTTATGGACAGCTGGATAATGGCAGGCATCCTTGCGGTCACTCCGGTTTCAACAACTCTCGGCTCATTCGGCGCCATCGTAAACGATAAGTCGCGCAAGATAATCAAGGACTTCCGCTGTTCACCGATTAGGTCAGGCTCGCTTGCAGGCGGATATATCCTCAGCTCATTCTGCATAGGAACGATAATGTCGCTCTTTGCGTTTGCGATAATTGAGATATGGTTCGCAATAAAGGGCTATGCGCTTCTTTCGGGAGTTCAGCTGATACAGGTGCTCGGTGTGATACTCCTTTCTGTGCTGACAAGTTCGGCTATGATGTATCTTGTTGTATCCCTGTTTTCAAGTCAGAATGCATTCGCTACGGCAAGCACGATCATCGGCACGCTTATCGGCTTTGTAACAGGCATTTACCTTCCTATCGGCAGCACAGACCAGAGCGTGCAGTATGTTATTGAGTTCTTTCCGATCTCACACGCGGCTTCGCTTTTCAGAAAGATACTTATGGCAGATCCTATGGCCGAAAGCTTCAAGGATGTTCCCGAAAAATACCTTACGGAATTCAAGCTGAATATGGGTGTAGAGTTCAGCGCATTTGACCACACCTTCACTACACTTGAAAGCATCATATATCTTTTTGCCGCAGCAGTGATATTCTACGTCATAGGTATTATTATAACCAGGAAGAAAAGCAAATAAGTCGGCTGTGCGGCTTTTGAATAGATATTTCAGCAATATAAATAACCGGCGGCAGGGATTATCCCTGCCGCCGGCTTTTCACTGAAAATTCTGAGCGGAAAAACTATCGGCTAAAGTGATCAAGCGGTCTGCCCGGTTACGGCTGATGTGTCTGTGCCGCCTGCCGGAAGCAGTATGCTGGTCGAATCTCCCGCTACTGTGGTCGGCAGCTTGCCGTCCCATTTTTCAATATAAAGCTGACGGAGTATCTTTTCGGTAAGTGACTTTTCAAGCAGATCGTTAGACTTCGCTTCGGCCTCTGCCTGAACTATCTTCGCCTCTGCGTCTGCCTTTGCCTTGGCGATCTTTGTCTCGTTTTCATAGTTGGCCTTTAACTGCTGCTGCTCGGCTATCATCTTGTCTTCAACAGCCTTTTCAAAAGCGTCTGAGAAGTCAATGTTCGTCATGGCAACTGTCTGAATGTTTACATAGAACTTCTCGTCTATGGCATTCTTTATTGCTTCCTCTACAAGCGGTGACATTGAAGCACGGTCAGCTATGATGTTCATGGCCTTGTAAGCAGAAAGCGTGGCCTTCGCTTTTTCTATGGCTACAGACTCTATCCTGCTTTGCAGAGCATCAAGTGAGCCGTACTGTTCGGCGATCTTGATTGCCTTATCGGTCATGATCTTGTACTGCACAGTCATCTGGATATCCATTGTCTGGGCGTCAGACGAATATGTTGCAGTAGATATCTGTATCGTCTGGGTTTTGGCGTCATATTTCTGAAAGGTGTTTGTTATCCAGAAGTCAAAATAAGTGCCTGCCTCACGCACATTATTGGCTTCACCAAGGAATTTTACAACAGCGACTTCACCTGTATCGACCGTATAGACGCTGAACGGGATACAGATAAGCCCTATCAGCGAAACGACAGTACCGATAATACCGCTGATTTTTGCCGGCTTTTTTTTCTTGGAATATCCGTAGTAGCACAGGGCGGCAAAGCCTGTTACAGCGGCAATGAACAGAACTATTATCAACATTCTGATTGGCATAGTGTTTACCTCTTTTTATTATTTTTCGGGAAAAGCTGTCACGGCACCCAACCTCTGCGTCAGCTCGTCCAATAATGCGGTATTTGTATTTTTATGGTTACGCTGCTTGTCTGTCAGGGGCGCCGGTCTGTGCCGCACATCAGCACTGAATATGCCGAACACAGCCGAACCGCTGCCTGTCATTGCTGCGCCCAGGGCACCGTATGAGATGAGCTGCTCTTTTATGCTGACTACCTCGGGCAGTTCAAGAACGTCCTCAAACTTGTTGTAAAGCCCCTTGGCCACCATTCCGGCATCGCCTGACCGCAGACCGTCCAATACAGGCGAAATATCTGCCGGACTGCCGTAGCCTGCCTCGTCAGAACGCCTGTATGCCATGCCTGTCGATATATTTATCTCAGGCTTTACAATAACAAAAACGCAATCGGGCATGGGCGGAAGCTCTTCAAGATCGGTCCCTATCCCCGTTGCACGTACAGTACCGCCTTTGATGCAGAACGGTACGTCAGCTCCGATGCTGGCGGCTATTTTTTCAAGCTCCTCATCGGACAGTGATGCTTTTGTCAGAAGGTTCAGCGCTTTGAGCACAGCCGCAGCATCACTGCTGCCTCCTGCCATTCCTGCCTGAGACGGGATCCTTTTGAGGATATTCACCCTTACTGCCGGAACGCTCTGCCCGACAGCCTCATAAAACAGCTTTACAGCTTTATATGCGGTGTTGGTTTCGTCGCAGGGTATAGCAGGGTCGCTGCATTCTATTGTAATGCTTTCCGTGCCCTCATCTATGCTGACAGTCACATCATCATACAGGCTGACAGACTGCATTACCATATCGACAAAGTGATATCCGTCACTGCGCCTGCCTGTGATATCAAGAAACAGGTTAAGCTTCGCAGGAGCCTTGACCATTGTTTCCATAGCTTACCTCCTGTCAGGAGCTGCTTTTTCCGCAGCTTTCATACAAGAAGCGCTCGATACGCTCAACAGCCTCCTGAATATGCTTCAGCGAATAGGAATATGACACACGTGCAAAGCCCTCGCCGCATTCTCCGAATGCATTTCCGGGTACGATAGCCACTTTCTGAGCATAGATCAGCTTTTCGCAGAATTCCTCTGAGCTGAGACCTGATATCTGAATGCTCGGGAATACATAAAACGCACCCTCTGGCTCAAAGCAGGTAAGACCCATCCTGCAGAAAGAATCAACGATGAATCTTCTGCGGATATCATACTCCTCACGCATATGCTCAATATCGGCGTCGCCGTGCTTGAGAGCTTCTATTGCGGCATACTGTGACGGTGTAGGAGCACTCATTATCATGTACTGATGGAGTTTAAGCATCTGAGATATAACGGGCTCCGGGCCAAGAGCATAGCCAAGGCGCCAGCCTGTCATAGCATAAGCCTTGGAGAAGCCGCCTACTACAACAGTGCGCTCCTTCATGCCCTTGATATCAGCAAACGAAACGTGTCTTTCCTTGCCGTAGGTAAGCTCGCCGTAGATCTCATCCGAAAGCACAAGAATATTATGCTTTTCTATTACCTTGGCGATCTCTTCAAGGTGCTGACGCCTCATAACGGCGCCTGTAGGGTTATTCGGAAAAGGCAGAATGAGCAGCTTTGTTTTTGGTGTGATGGCTGCTTCAAGCTCTGCCGCTGTAAGACGGAACTCGTTTTCGGACTTTGTGCGGATAATGACAGGCTTGCCGCCGCTCATTACAGTCATAGGCTCGTAGCACACAAAAGCGGGCTGCGGGATAAGCACCTCATCGCCCTCTTCAACGACAGCACGAATGCAGAGGTCGATAGCCTCAGAGCCGCCTACAGTTACCAGCACCTCATGGTCGGGGTTATATTCAACATTGAATCGGCGTGCATAATACCCGGATATCTGCTTGCGCAGCTCGATAAATCCGCTGTTGGGAGAATACCAGGTATGACCGCGCCTGAGAGCCTCGATGCCCTCCTGGCGGACGTGCCAAGGGGTAGTAAAGTCCGGCTCACCGATGCTCAGCGAAATGACATGATCCATTTCGTTGGCGATATCAAAAAACTTTCTTATTCCTGAAGGCTTGATACCGCAGAGCTTGCTGTTCATAAGTTTAGAATAATCTATCACAGTATCATACTCCTTTGCTCTTCTTCTTCGTCGCTGTCACAGAAGGGAACGCCGCCCGACTTGTAGTGAGTAAGGATAAAGCTTGTTGCCGTACCGATGACATTATCAAGTGTAGAAAGCCGTTTTGATACGAACTCAGCGACGTCCTGTATGGTTTCGCCCCTTACGGTAGCGATAAGGTCATAGCGTGAAGAGGCGGCAAGATATACGCTTTCAACATTTTCAAAAGACATAACTATCTTTGCGATATCGTCAAACCCTGTTTCCGGCTTAGGTGTAACTTTAAGCTCAATTATTGCCATAACACCGGCGCCCGGTACCTTATCCCAGTTGATAAGAGTGTTGCTGCCCTTGATAATGCCCTGATCCTTATAAGCCTGTATCTGTTTTTTGACTTCATCCTCGGTCTGACCGAGCATTGCTGCGAGCTGTTCGGTGGTAAAATCTGCGTTTCTGCTCAGAATGTCCAAAAGCTTATTCATTTGCCTTCATCCTTTCAAAATTTCAAAATTAGATGTCTGAATATACTGCGATTTTGAAAACCTTACCTATAATTTTATCAACATATCTTTATGTTGTCAAGGAAAAAAGTCATTGTTACACGGAAATCAATTTTGCTCCGGCAGGTTACACGGGGGAACCCATTTTCAAAAACCGCTGAATTTTAAAAATTGATCTATCTGTCATCGTCAGGAGGCGGCTGCTTGCCGCCGGGAGCGGAGTCGGGAGCGCAGGCTCTGCGCCGGGTGATAATATTCTGCGATATGCGTAATCAATATTGACATTGTTTGATGGTATGTGATAAAATAGCAACATAAAGGAATGGCCTTGAAAGAAAAAAGAGTGAGGAGAGTGTCAAACTTATGCATATACTTCAGGATGATGATACAGTCCGCTTTGAAGGTCAGGGCAAGGTGCACTATGGTCTGGTAAAAAGCATAGGGAAAAAATATGCAATGGTATATGAAATAAGCACCTGCGAAATAAGAAAGATCGCTATTTCGCGTCTTACATACGTTCCGCCCGTAACTCTTGATAAACAGCAGATCACAAAGCTTTGCAGGTATGAGATATCATGGTCCGGAGTTACCGGAGGCGCTCCGGATATCGTCCGTGTAGTTTTTAGTGAGCCGTTCACACTGACTCTGAATGACCTTTCCGCAGCTCTTCATAATATACGCTTATCCGACGCTGACAACACCACACTTTATAACGAATGGTTTGAGCCGCTTTACAGTCATTACTGCATATATCTTGATGATTTTCTTGAAGAGCAGACGCCGGATTATATAGATGTACTTCCAGGGCTTCCTAACAGAGCGCGTAAGTTGGCGGGTATGCTGAGGGTTATCGAGGATATTTTCAGCAGATCAATACCGCTGCGCAGCGCAGCTGCATCCCTTATACGTGAAATAAATTCTTATCTTGAAGACGAGAAAAAGCCGGTAAGCGAAAGGAACTATAAAAATCAGGAGAAAGAGGAATTCCTTCTTTACTACGATTCTTCAAACGGCAAGGGAAACCTTAATACTGCCGACGATACGACAAGAAACCTCTACCGCCGATTTGTCAATGATCTGATAAGTAATGATAACAAGCTTGCTTTGAAGATAAAGGGAGAGGGCTGCTGCAATGGCAGCATAATATTCGAGCGTGATCCGGCTGAGGCTTACAGGCTTATCAAAAGGCTGTTTGATATGGCAGGCGAACCGAATTACGCACTTTGGCTTGGAGAGCTGTGCTTTTCGGGTGATCATGCGGACGGAATGCCCGAATATGAGGAGGCCTTCCGCTATCTGAGCATAGCCGCATCAGGCGGTATACTTCGTGCGATGGTTATCATTGCACGAATGTTTGCTTTAGGCCTGGGTGTGCCCAAAAACACCGATACGGCGTGGAGGATCGTTGAGGAGGTATATTCTATCTGTGAGCAGCGTTTTCTTATCGGTGATTACAACTGCAAGTTTGCAGACGCAGCATTTTACAAAGGCAGATGTATGCGCTCCGGAAAATTCGGCTATCACAGCGCCACCCTTGCATACGAAAGCTTTCTTCAGGCAAGGCTTGCCGTCAGAAAGCGCAGAGAGTTCTGCAATGATGGTGATGACAAGCTTGCAGATGATATTCAGGCCGAGATCGACAAAATGTTTGAGCTTGGCATACTGCCGCCAAAAAGCAAAACGGCTAAAATATGTATAAACTCAATGCTCTACCATCATCTTCACAAATACCGCCGTATGGTCATGCGCATACGCAGGCTGAAAAGCGGCGACTTAAAGCTTACGTTTTCAATAGAAAAATTACCTTATGAGCACGACCAGCCGGTAATGTTCATTACTGAAACAAATACCGGCTACTGCGATGCTGTGCCTTCGATCAGCGTTAAAGTCAGCGGCTCATCTCTTGAAAAAATACCTGATGAGCCTGTTCTGTTCAATTCGACAGATGGGCGGAATTACTTTATGGGCGGCACCAAGGTCATAACCATAGACGGGGATTATACCTTTACTAATTGCGCAGAGCCTGCGCCGAACTGACAATTATTTCCGCAGAAGAATATAAGGAGACCTCTGAAAATCTTCTTCAAGTGCATTTTGCTTATGGTTTTTTCGCGCCTGCTATAAATCGGCGGACGCAGGCGCACTTGTGTCAGGTTTTCAGAGAGCTGCATAAATCAGCGTGTTTTGGCGAAATTATCGTTAACATACGCTGATTTATTTTTTATGCGGTGTTTACTTTGAAAATTAAACAAGAAAATATGTAAAGATAAATATTTACTTAATCGTAGTTATGAGTTATAATTAATACACACTGACCATTGATATGGGGTGAAAAACAAATGAACAGTATTGACTATATGCTCAGGGCAATAGAGCTTGCACAAAAGGGGAGAGGCTTCGCGGCGCCAAACCCGATGGTCGGCGCAGTAATTGTCAGGGACGGCAGAATAATCGGCGAGGGCTATCACAGAAAATGCGGTGAGCTCCATGCCGAAAGAAACGCATTTGCTTCTCTTAAAGAAAGCGCCGAGGGTGCGGAGATGTACGTTACTCTTGAACCTTGCTGTCACTACGGCAGAACGCCGCCGTGTACTGAAGCTATAATTGAAAACAAAATATCGCAAGTATATATCGGCTCGCGTGACCCGAACCCGCTTGTATCCGGCAAGGGCGCAAAAATTCTCCGTGAGCACGGCATTGAAGTCATAGAAGACTTTATGAAGGATGAGTGTGACAGGCTTAATCCTGTGTTTTTCCATTACATCACAACAGGTATGCCCTATGTGACAATAAAATATGCAATGACGCTTGACGGTAAAATAGCCGCCTATACAGGCAGATCGCAGTGGATAACCGGCAGGACTGCAAGAGAACACGTCCATTCGCTCAGGGGCTCATACAGCGCAGTCCTTGCGGGTATCGGTACAGTTATTGCGGATGACCCTATGCTGAACTGCCGACTCGAAAATGCACACCAGCCGCTCAGAGTAGTTGCGGATTCACATTTAAGAATATCGGCAGACAGCAGGCTTTGCAGAACGGCAAAGGAATATCCTCTGCTTATCGCCTGCACAAGCTTCGATCCGCAGAAAAAAGCAGCTCTTGAAGAGATGGGCGCAGAAGTCGTTGTTCTGCCTGCAAGGGACGGCCGCACAGACCTTTATGAGCTTATGAGGTACCTTGCAAAAAGGCAGATATCAAGCGTGCTGATAGAAGGCGGCGGAGAGATAAACGAAGCTGCGCTTAAAAGCGGAGCGGTAAACCATGTCTGCGCTTACATTGCGCCAAAGCTGATGGGCGGAAAAACAGCAAAAACTCCCATAGGCGGTCAGGGCGCCGACTCTCCGGACAATGCCGCGCTGCTTACAAACCGCAGAATTACCGTGCTCGGTGACGATATCCTGCTCGAATATGATATTGAAAGGGGTATGTGCGATGTTCACGGGGATAATTGAAGAAGTCGGCAGCATTAAGACAGTCATTTCCGGCGCAGCCTCCGGAAGGCTCTGCATTTCTGCCCGGACTGTGCTTGACGGAACAAAAACAGGTGATTCCATCGCCGTGAACGGTGTGTGCCTTACAGTTACAGATATGACATCAGACAGCTTTACCGCAGACGTCATGCCAGAAACACTCCGGCGCTCAAACCTTGGACTTCTTAAAAACGGCGACAGGGTAAATCTTGAGCGCGCTATGCCGGCTGAGGGGCGCTTTGGCGGGCATATAGTTTCGGGGCATATCGACGGCACAGGCACAGTGATCTCCATGAAGCGTGAGCAGAACGCAGTGTGGGTAACGGTAAGCGCAGACACTCGGATACTTTCACTCATCGTTGAAAAGGGCTCAATAGCCATTGACGGAATAAGCCTGACTGTTGCGCGGCTTGAAAGCGGCTGTTTTGCAGTGTCGATAATCCCTCACACGGGAGGGCAGACTACTCTGCTTACAAAGCGTCCCGGAGATAAGGTCAACCTTGAAAACGATATTATCGGCAAGTATGTTCAGCGGCTTATGCATCCGGAGGAAAAAGCTCATGCCGAAAGCCGCATAGACGAAGCCTTTCTTGTACGGAACGGTTTTATGTGAGAAGGATAAAAGGAGGAAAGCAAACCAATGGAATATAAATACAACACTATTGAGGAAGCGATCGAAGCACTGAAAAACGGCAGGCTGATACTTTGCACAGACGATCCTGACAGGGAGAATGAAGGGGATCTTATCTGTGCGGCACAGTTTGCCACTACCGAAAACGTGAATTTTATGGCAAAATACGGCCGCGGACTTATCTGTACGCCTATGTCGGCGGATATTGCAAGACGGCTGAACCTTCCGCAGATGGTAAGCGAAAACACCGACAACCACTGTACGGCGTTCACTGTATCCATCGACCATGTTAATACCACAACAGGCATCTCAGCTGCCGAGCGCGGCTATACCTGCCGTGCCTGCGCAGACAAAAGCACAAGGCCGGAGGATCTGAGACGTCCCGGTCATGTGTTCCCGCTCACTGCAAGAAAGGGCGGTGTCCTTGTCAGGAACGGGCATACGGAAGCAACTGTCGATCTGTGCAGGCTTGCCGGTCTTGAAGAATGCGGGCTCTGCTGTGAGATAATGCGTGATGACGGTACGATGATGCGCACTCCGGAGCTTTGGGAGCTTGCAAGAGAGCATGGTCTTTGCTTTATTACAATAAAGGACATTCAGGACTATATCAGACGCCACGAGAACCACATGATACAGCAGGCATCGGCAAAGCTGCCTACGATCTACGGTGAATTCAGGATACTTGGCTTTGTAAACGATATTACGGGCGAACACCATATAGCTCTGGTTTGCGGAGATATCGGCAGCGGCGAGGATATTCTTTGCAGGGTGCATTCGGAATGCCTGACGGGAGATGTTTTCGGTTCGGCCCGCTGTGACTGCGGCGAACAGCTCCATACTGCAATGAGGATGGTACAGAAGGAGGGGCGCGGCATAATACTGTATATGCGTCAGGAGGGCCGCGGCATCGGACTTATCAACAAGCTCAAGGCATACGAGCTGCAGGAGCAGGGGCTTGACACAGTAGATGCAAATATACGTCTTGGTTTTGCACCCGACCTGAGAGAATACTGGAACGGCGCACAGATACTTCAGCAGCTTGGCGTCAAGTCGCTCAGGCTGATGACAAACAACCCAAGCAAGATATACGGTCTTGAAGGGTTCGACTTTACCATAAAGGAGCGTGTCCCGATAGAGATAGCTCCCGGCGAATACGACGGCTTCTATCTGCGCACCAAAAAAGAGCGCATGGGACATATCTTCAATGAAATAAAGCTGAATGATAAATAACGAGGAGGAAATGCTATGAATATCAATATTATCGAAGGAAAGGTCGTAGCGCCGGAGGGTATGAAGGTCGCCGTGGTCGCATCAAGGTTCAACAGCTTCATTGTTGAAAAGCTGCTTGAAGGCGCTGTAGACGGTCTTGTGCGTCACGGTGTTGAGGAAAAGAATATAGACGCGGCATGGGTGCCGGGTGCTTTTGAAATACCCGTAGTTGCCCAGAAAATGGCTGAAAGCGGCAGATACGATGCAGTAATATGCGTCGGCGCCGTTATAAGAGGTTCAACCTCACATTATGAGCTTGTGGTAAACGAAACCACAAAGGGAATTGCTCAGGCAGGTCTTAAAAGCGGCATACCGGTGCTCTTCGGAGTAATTGCTACCGAGAATATCGAGCAGGCTATCGAGCGCGCCGGCACAAAGGCAGGCAACAAGGGCTACGACTGTGCTTTAGGTGCGATCGAAATGGTCAACCTTATGAAGCAGATATGAATGATATGATACTTTTATTTGATTTTGACGGTACTCTTCACAACACCAAGCATCTTTACGGCTGCGCTTTCCGCAAGGGATACGATATGCTTGTTGCCGAAGGCTTCGCACCTGAGCATTATTACGCCGACGATGATGTGTCAAAATATCTGGGCGTCAATGCACCGGATATGTGGAACAGCTTTATGCCTGATCTGCCCGAAGAAATGAAGCACAAAGCAAGCATGAGGATAGGCGAGGAGCTGATAAACGGTATTCTTAACGGTCAGGCGGTTCTGTATGACGGCGTGACCGAGGTGCTTGACAAGCTGCGTGAGACGGGCTTCCGCCTTATGATACTCTCAAACTGCCGCTGCGCCTATATGGATGCGCACAGAAAGGCTTTATCGCTTGACAAATATTTTGAGGACTACTTCTGCGCAGAGGAATATTCATTTATTCCAAAGGAAGATATATTCCGGCACATAAGAAGCAAATATCCCGATGAGTCATTTATTATGATAGGTGACAGAGCATCGGATATCGAGGTAGGAAAGAAAAATTCAATACCGACTGTCGGCTGCCTGTATGGATTTGCGGCGCCTCACGAGCTTGACGGCGCAGACAGGCTTGCATCCTCTCCATTTGATATACTGCGCTGCGTATCGCTCTGATAGGACAGTTTTTCATACTAATTCCTGATCAGGCTTGGTGCCAAAACGACATAACAACAATGGCTGTGAAGAAAAGATGTTTACTGCATCTCATCTTCACAGCCATATTTTTATATAATAATTATCATTCGGCAGCGGAGCCTTCCTCGTCTGCTTCTGTTTCATCGGATGTTATTTCATCAGCGTCTGCCGGTTTGAGTTCTTCCGTTTCTGATTCTTCGGTATCTTCTGCTTTTGGGGCTTCGGTGCTTTCAGAAACGTCTGACGGAAGCGGACTGTCGAGCTTGGTGATGATCGTAAGCACAGCGCCCGTGTCTGTCTTGGCATCATAGGCGATAAACGATATATTTGCCGATATCCTCAGACCGTTTTCTACAACATTTACTATGCTCTCGTTCTTGCGTGAAGAAAGGCATTCCTTTACAGAGTCAATAAATTCCGGCGCCGGTGTTCTGTACCATTCATAGTAATCGTTATAGATCAATTCCTTATCCTGCCCTATCTCTTCAAGGAATGATTTATAAGCACCGTTGGCTTTCAGTATGCGGAAGCTTGAATTGGAGAACTCCAGCACAGCCATAGGCGTGATAGAGGTGTCGCCGAAAAATCCGCCAAGGTCAGACATTAGCAGATGAGGGTCAAGATGGATAGTGCATATCTTATCGTAATAAGAGGTCTTGTTAAAATCGTCGTATTGAAGGCCGTTATAGATCCTCTCCTGATAGAAATGCTCACAGGGCATCGGCTTGCCCAGCAGGAAGCCCTGTACCTTGTCGCAGCCGGCGTCACGCAGAAAACGGAGCTGCTCCTTTGTCTGAACGCCCTCTGCAAGCGTGCTTACGCCAAGCTTTGATATCATGGTGAGCACATCCGAAAGAATGAGCCTGTTCTTGCCTGTCAGGCTGAAATTTTTCATAAAGCGCATATCAAGCTTTATCAGATCAAAGCTGTATTCCTGCAGGGTATTCAGTGAAGAATACTCGCTGCCGAAATCGTCCATCCAGACGTTGAAGCCCGCCTCACGGAAACGGTTTATCTGATTTGCAAGGAACTGCTGATTTTTTATGAAGGCGCTTTCTGTTATCTCTACAGTAAGAAGATGGTGAGCTATATTATACTCGTTTACGATAGACAGTACCTCGTCAAAAACATCGCAGACCTCAAAATTAGACCTCGACAGATTTACCGACACAGGCACCAGCGGCATACCGAGCTGCTTCTGTATTGCAAGGCTTTCACATATCTTGCGCAGCATATAGAAATCAAGCTTGTTTATGAGCCTGTTATCTTCAAGAACAGGAATAAACTGCGACGGCGGCAGTATTCCCTTTTCAGGATCCATCCATCGTGCAAGAGCTTCCATGTCGCAGATCTTTCCCGTAACAGTCCTGACGATGGGCATATAATACAGCTTTATGTAGCCGTTTTCAAGAGCTTCATCAAAGTGGTTGAGAACGTGTCTGCGCTGACGGTACTCGGTAAACATATCCCGGTCAAAAACGTGATATTTTCGGGTATAATCGCCCTTTATGGTCTTACAGGCTATCCTTGCCCTGTCAATGGCCGCAAAGATATCAAGCTCGCCCTTGTCATCTATATATATGCCTGCGCAAAGCTGCACCGGTATTCCCATAGGATTGCGCAGCACCTGATCGTTTACCTGCTCTATTTTTTGCTCAAGATGCCTTTTTCCGGTCAGAACAACAAAGTGGTCGTCAGAGAATCTTGCCATCGCATCCTTTTCAAACACATCCTTGAGCACCGATGCAGTACCCGAAAGAATACCGTTTCCTCTTGAAAAGCCGTACTTTTCATTGATGGCCTTCATATCGCGGATGTCAAAATACACAAAGGCCGGAATGATACCCTTGCTGCGCATCCTGCGGCGTTCCTGCTCGGCTAAAACCCCGAAGGCCGACATATTGGGCAGGGTGGTCATCTTGTCGTAGTATGTATTGATCTTTTCGGCATTGACGATATCCGTAACATCGCCGAACCAGATAATGTGGAGCTTGTCGCCGGAATCGGTAATAAAGCTGCTGCCCTGAGCATAAATAGAACGGAACACATTATTACGGCGCTTTCTGAACACTATATTCAGGCTGCCTTCATCATAAAACTTTACCATTGCGGAGGATACCTTTTCCACGTCCTCGGGATGGACAGTGGTGTAGATGCTGTTTTCGAGAGTATGCGCCACCTCATCGCGGTCAGCTGCATAAAGCCTGCACAGACCGTCCGAAATAAGTATGACGTGTACATCGGAATCTATTTTTTGCAGTATCACAAACGGCATCACGGATGATTCGAGATCATTCTTTTCGCGGCCGTAATATTCATAAAAAATATCAGTGTTCAAGCTGATCCCCTCCGGTATATATACTGATACAGAATAATAATATTTTATATTTGCGTATTTGTCAATAAACAAATTCACAAAACTTTACAGGAGTTTTTTGTGTTGCTTTTTTATCACTGAAGTTACCGTTCTGTTTGTCCGCTGTCCTTCTGCTCGTAGAATGACAGAACATCCTTATATACAGTTCTGTACCTTTCGGCAAGCTTCGGGTTGATCTCGTCCAGCATAGAAAGATATTTAATACGCTTTTCGTTCCTCAGCCTGAATGCCTCGGGATCGTTTTTATACAGTCTGCCGGCTCTTTCAAGCCTGCTCATGCGTATGCGCTTCATGACCTTTGAATCCATAGCGGGCATTTTTGCTTCGATCACCCGCCTGCGCTCCTCAAGCGCAGAAACTATCCGCTCGGCACGCTCCGGATGTCTTATTGCACGGTCAAGCAGGCGTGTTTCAAGCCTGTCAAGCAGCTCGTCCTCATCAAACATATTCAGCCTGCCCCATCTTGTAAGGCTCGATATCTTTTCTACCGTGACAGCACTAAGCTCTTCATCGTTTTTCAGGCTCTGATATATCTCCTCGGTAAGCTCACGCTTGAATTCCTCGGCACTGTCGCCGAGAGCCCATTCAAGCTCTGCCTGAAGTCCGCTGAACAATCCGTTCTCTTCACCGGCGCTTTCCTGCGGTACGTTAACATCATCCGATACGCCGCCTTCAAGCTCATAGGGCTTTTGTATGCCTGCATCACGCAGGGCAAGGGCAGACGTCATTCTTACTGCACCGTTTTTGATAAGCTCATCAGCGCCAAAGCGCCGCAGGCTGTCGTTTACTGCGCCGATATGCTCGGTCATATAAAGCCTGATATTTTTATTCCTGTAATGCCTGTAAATATGCAGCAGATCCTCTGCGGCCGCAGTATCAATGCTGCTCACTGCACCGGCGTTTATTATTATACAGGTCGTGTCATCCTTCACGGCAGCTTCAATATCGTTTTTCATTACCTCGGTATTGGCAAAGAACATATTCCCGCCAAAGCGATAGATAACAACGTGTTTCAGCGGCCGTGCTTCGCGGCTCCTTTCCAGAGGATAAAAGCCTTCTCTGCCCGGTATCGCTCCCATGAAGCTCCTCGGAGGAGTTACAGCCTTTATTATTACTGCAAAGAATGAAAGCACTATGCCGATCATTACTCCGTATACCGTTCCGAATATCAGAACGCCAAGGAAAGCTGCCATGAATATGAGAAATTCCTGCTTGCTTTGCCTGAAAAGTCTTTTTGCAAGGCCGAACTCACAAGCACCAGAAAGAGCGCTTATAACTATAGCTGTAAGTATCGGCACGGGCAGCAGCCCGATAAGCGGTGCAGCCGCCAATATTACTATCAGCATACCCGCAGCGGCAAAAACAGACATCCACTGGGACTTTACCCCGAACTGGCGGACTATGCCTGTCCTGGACACGCTGCCGTTTACCGGACAGCAGCCCGAAAGTGAAGCCGCAAGGTTTGCAAGCGAATACGAGAGTATCTCCCTGTCGGGATCCAGCCTGTAGCCGTCCTTGGAGGCACAGTTCCTTGAAGCCAAGAGCGATTCGGCAAGTATTACTGCGGCAATGCTCAGGGAATCAAAAAGCAGCTCGGATATTTCGTTAATGTCAAATCCTGCGATCGGCAGCTTCAGCGGCGGAAATCCTGCCTCTGCCTCCGGCAGCAGCTTTACGCCGCAGTCAGCAAGAGGAGCGCAGCAGCCAAGCACCACACCTGCCGCCATCATAATTGCCGACATGGGGATTTTCGGCGCGATATGCCTGAATAATACGATAATGAATATAACGCACATCCCCATGAAAAACGACCAGCCGCTGAAGCAGGAAAGCTCATTTATAATGTGCTTTATCAGCTCGGGAGCTTCGCCTATGCCCGCAGAACCTCCGAAAAGCTTTGGTATCTGCATCATGATTATGGTACAGCATATTCCCGAAACAAATCCGCCCATTACCGGCTCGGATATGTACCTGACGATCCTGCCCGCCTTAAAGATGAAAAACAGCAGCAGCCATCCGGATACGAAAAGCGCGATCAGCGGGACTATCCGCATTGCCTCATCCGATTCCGGTGCGATCTCCAGAGCTGCGATTGTCGTGCCGACCAATGCGGCAGGCGCAGCATCAACACCAAAAACAAAATCACGTGAGCTTGTCAGCAGACCGAACAAAAGAATAGGCAGCACAGAACCGTATAATCCGTACTGCATAGGCAGGCCGGCGATCTGCGCATATCCCATTGATATTGGTATCGACACAAGCGCAACGATAAGTCCGCCGGCAATATCCTTAAAGAACTCCGCCGCACTTTTGTATGAAAAAAATTTACTTCTGATATTTTCCGAAAGGCCGCTTTTCATAGGGTATCTCTCCGATTGCAGTAATATTTTCCGTAAAATAATAATACCCTATCAGCGTAAATATTGCAATGAATCATTGGAATTATTTACAATTATTGTCAGCCTGATATAATATCCGGCCGTGTTTTTTACGGCAAACTGGTAATTGTTCAAAATGAGTAAATTTCATATATAAAATTCGTGCAATATTTTTCAAAAAATTTTATAGAATTTATAAAAAATTTATTGAAAAAAACAACAAAAATTAGTATAATACTTATATGTATTCACTATCATGAACACAGTTGTGCGGGCTCTGCAAGGTGTTTTTTTAAGGCATCTTTTTTGCCTGCACTATATTCTCTGTCGGTCGCATCAGCAATTTTTATGAAAGCTTCGGCAAATTCTGAAATATTTCACAGTAAGCGCTTGAAATTTCATGATTTTTTTGGTATTATTTATATATTCTTGTACCTGACCTTACGGAGAATAACAAGATCCGTTTGTTCATTTGGTAGTTATAATTTCAAATCCCACAAAAGGCGGTGATATATAATGCAGTGTAAAAAGTGCGGCAGTGAATGGAAAACAAATGCACGTGCCAGCCTTATTATACGATGCCCTTTCTGCGGTGCTGAGCTTGAAGAGGAAAAGGAAGACAAGCTTACCTTCCAGGATGCAAAGGAAGCCTTGCGGTATATCGTCAAGACCTACGGTGTGGATGTTATCATTGACGGTATCCAGCTAAAGGCTCTGCTGGATGAGTTCATTCCCGACCTCAAGCAGGAAAGAAAGGTCTTTCTTGATGCTTACGAACAGGGTATGTGTAATGCGCTGTATCTTGCACACGACGAATCCGAGATCGACAAGTGTATCGCAATACTCCAGTCTATAAAGGTGCTCACCACAGACGCCTGTATGGCTGAAAAATGGGCAAGCTATGTTGTAGAATGCTTCGTTTATGCTCTTGACTGGAGCGTTCCTATGTTCGGCATAACGCCAAACATACATATGCATCAGATGCCCGAAAATATCCGTGATACCAACAACAGGCGTCTTATCGGATCGGGCGCGTCTTCCGACGGAACGGACGGCGATCCCGAAAATTATTATGAAGAGGATAAGGAAACACGCTCAACTGTATTTGATTTCTTCCACAGCAACGATTCAGATAATGACGGCGCACCTCCGAAGGTGCCTGTAAATGCTTCCGGAAATGATGAACCGGAGCCTGAGAAGGAACCCGAAAAGGAACCCGAAAAGGAGCCTGAAAAGGAACCTGAGAAGGAACCCGAAAAGGAGCCTGAAAAGGAGCCTGAGAAGGAGCCTGAGAAGGAGCCTGAGAAGGAGCCTGAGAAACCGGCCGGTTCACACTTCTCCTTTGTTGACGAAAGCGGCGAAAGACACGCTCCTCCTGTATTTGACTTTACAGAGGAGACTGCCGAGGAAGAAAGAAAGCAGGAAGAAAATCAGTCTGAGGCTGATAACGGTCCCTATAAAGATGCAAGCGGCCGCCTGATATTTGATTTCAGCGACGAGGACGGCTCTGAGGATAAGCCCGAAGAGAAGCCCGAGGAGAAGCCTGAGGAGAAACCTGAGGAGAAACCTGAGGAGAAGCCTGAGGAGAAACCCGAGGAGAAGCCTGAGGACAAACCCGAAGAGAAACTTGAGGAGAAACCCGAGGAAGAAAAAACCGAAGAGGCTCCTGCAGCAGAGGAGCAGAAGGACGGCGACCAGAAAGAACAAAATGATAAGCCTAATCAGATAGCAACTGTACAGAATCCATGGATGCAGCAGATGATGCAGAATAGCGATATGCAGCAGATGCCTTGGGGCTACAATCCGTGGATGCAGCAGATGCCGCAGAACGGCGAGATGCCTCAGCAGATGCCTTGGGGCTACAATCCGTGGATGCAGCAGATGCCGCAGAACGGCGAGATGCCTCAGCAGATGCCTTGGGGCTATAACCCGTGGATGCAGCAGCCCGGTCAGCAGGCTCCTGGTCAGCAGATGCCGGGAATGCCTATGCCGGGACAGCAGATGCCCGGAATGCCAACGCCTGGACAGCCTGCTACGGGACAACAGATGCCCGGAATGCCAACGCCCGGACAGCCCGCTCCGGGACAGCAGATGCCCGGAATGTCAACGCCCGGACAGCCCGCTCCGGCGCAGCCTGCACCTCACGCTGAGAAGCCGGAAGAGAAGCCTGCCGAGAAACCCGCAGAACCGGAAGCTAAGGTGCATACTCCGGAAGCAGCAGCCGAACCTGCACAGCCTGAAAAGCATGAGGAACCTGCTCACGAAGAGAAGACTGATGGGGACAAGACTGCTGATCAGGGCGGAGATCCCTCCGATGTTGTTATAAATATGCCCGATAACCTGTCTGTATATACAGCAGCAGAAGCTTCTACCAAGACAGGCGCCCGTGTTATCATACCCGAAGGCATACAGATGATCGAAGATTCTGCATTTGCCGGAAATAAGTATATCCAGTCGATCGAGCTGCCCTCTACGCTGCTCAAGATCGGTGAGAGTGCATTTGAAAACTGCGATAAGCTTATGACTATAAACCTGCCCGAGGGTCTGCTTGACATCGGCAGAGGTGCTTTTGCAGGATGTAAGTCGCTTGCATCTATCGTGATACCCGCAAGTATCGTAAGGATAAGACAGAGCACATTCAGCGGCTGTGAAAAGCTGAAAGACTTCAAGCTGCCGCCGACAATAAAGAGCATTGGCAAGCACGCATTCCTTAACTGTGAGTCATTGGTCGAGATAATCGTTCCCGATGGGGTGGAGGAACTCCCGGAGAATGTATTCAGCGGCTGCCGTTCACTTGTTAAAGCAGTAGTGCCCGAATCCGTCAAGTATATCCGCAAGAGCGTATTCAGCTGGTGTGAAGCGCTCACCACAGTGAATATCCCCGAAGCTGTTACAGAAATCGGTGACGGTGCATTCACAGGCTGCGGTTCACTCAAGACAGTCAATATCCCGAAGCATCTTGAGTCGATCGGTTACGGTTCATTCAGCAAGTGCGGTACACTCAGAGCACTTATTCTTCCTGATTCTGTTTCAAATATTGGTGAGAACGCATTTAATGGTTCAAACCGCACACTTACAGTATTCTGTTCTGCAACAAACAACTATGTAAAGCGTTATTGCAAAATGAACAGAGTAAAGTGCAAGAACACAGAGGAATGAGTCTGACATAAAGACCATTAAAGCGGCAGGAGCTTTCCTGTCGCTTTTTGATTTTACGAGGTGATCAGCATGAGGTATTTTACAGATCAGCAGCTTAACGAAATGAGAGAAAATGCAAAGAGAGACTACGGCCCTAACCAGATCAACCGTTATCTCACCTGCATAACACAGATCGAGCTGCTTGACAAACGGAACGATCTGTCCGGCGACTGCCGCAGCGAGCTTATGCAGGCGATATCCGAGCTTGAAAAGATAACTGAGCAGTATGTTCATCGCGGCAGGACAGACCCCAACGATGAGGATGCAGACGCATTCGAGTACGAGAATTATTCATATTAACAGGAGCGTATAAAAACGGGCGGATGGACGCAGAGCCATCCGCCCGCATATTATAGCAGCACGGAAATCAATTTTCAAAATTTTGCGGCAGTCGGGGGATTTTCATTTGAAAGTCCCCTCGTTTTCGTTCGGCACATTTTTTTGTTTGATGCATAGTATATGGTATACGCACCAACAAGGAGGAAAATGTAATGCCAGAAAATGTTCTCTGCAACGGCTGCGAAGATTGCTATCCCAGCGATAAAATAAAGGAAGCCGTTTGCATTAACGCTTCACGGATATACGATTCCTGTTCTGACAAAGATTGCCTTGAAGACCTTCCGCTGCTTCTCACCAAGCCCGGACAGTGCATGATCGACAAGGCTGCTTCTGTCAGACTTAACGATGTCAGCGTGAGCACCGTATCTATCGGTTTACAGTCGATCCCCTTTAATAAGGGCTTCTATGCTGTAGACATGACATTCTATTTTGATGTATGCCTGGATGTATTCATGGCGCCCAACGCCCTGCCGATGCAGCTCAAGGGTCTTGCGATATTCTCCAAGAGAGCCGTGCTCTTCGGAAGCGACGGAAGCGTACAGATATTCAGCTCTGAATGCAGCGATGACAGCCCTGACGGTCAGCGCTCAGCAACAAGAAGCTGCCCCAAGGCTGTTGTTCAGGTGGCCGAGCCGATACCGCTTTGCGCAAAGCTTGCAGACAAGCGCACCTGTCCGTGTATGCCGCAATACAGGATACCCGAAAGCATCATGCGCCGCTACGGCGGTGAATTCGTACCGTCCGAGACCGACAAGCAGGTGCTTGTTTCGATCGGACTGTTCTCTATCGTACAGCTTGAAAGAAACGTGCAGATGCTCATTCCTGCATACGACTTCTGCATCCCGCATAAGGAATGTGTTTCAAGCTCAGAGGATCCCTGTGAGCTTTTCAGCAGCATAGAGTTCCCTACAAACGAGTTCTTCCCGTCAAATATCCCGACTGACAAGAAAAACTGCGGCTGCTGCGGCAGCTGAGCTTTGAATGGCAGGCTCATAAATATAAAAGCCGACAGACCGTGTGTACTGCACAGTCTGCCGGCTTTTGCTCAGCTGATAGATTTTACCGACCGTTTGCAGCCGTTTGCTCTTCGGCTGCGTCATTGATGGACATTTTTTCTCTGCGGGATTTATCCGCATAGTAAACAATAAGGGTTATTATCAGGGCGGCAGCAGATACTATCCTCAGGATCCATCCGTAATTGCCTGCAAGCATATCAGCCGGAACGATCTCATCGGAAAGCCACCAGATACCAAGATACACAAAATAAATAGACAGAACATATATTGCGGCACTTTCTCTTCTGAACCTGCCTACGAGGACCGCAGCGGTCAGAAACCAAAGCACTGAATAAATATATCCCATTTTACTTACTCCTTTATTTCTTTTTCTTCTTTATCATCTTTTCCTTGATATTTTCGTTTGACTCGAAAAGTATCCTGAGAATAAAGAATGCACCAAGTACGATCAGCCCAACATAGTGTATCACCATCATAAAGGTGCTGTCGGGTGATATCTGCCTGACGATGTAATCTGCCAGCAGCCAGATTCCTTCAAACAGAAAAATAAACGCAACAGGTCTGTAAAACCTGAATGTTCTCATCTTCGGTGTATACATCATTGTAGCAACGGCAAGACAAACCGCCGCAGATATTACAGCAAGCAGCATTACAAACAGCACTCCTTCCGACATTGTACATGATTGCACATATTTATTATACTTGTTATTGATAAAAAAAGCAAGTATAAGAAGACAAATCTTGAATATTTGTCAATATTTATCGGAAAATGCCGTTTGACAAAAAACAGCGGACACCCGAAGATGTCCGCTGAGCAATAACGCTCTGTCAGCCAGTCAACAGAATATCTTCACTGCCGGATCACCATGCAGTAGCAATATCAAGCTGAAGAGGATTGTTGTAGATGAATCCGCCTGTGTCGCAAACGATGCCTGCGCCAAGTGAAGTGGGAACGATAGTTCCTCTCGGTCTGATGCTGTAGTCAGCAGCGACCATGATATAGTTGCCGAGCATCTTGCAGCCGTCATCTCTTACCCAATAGGGATAGTTGACTTCATCATAGCCAAGGTTTCTCATAACACCGACTACACCCTCCATAGGCAGGTTGTAGTATGTTTCAAGACCTGAAGGACCATAATAGATGCCGCTCATATTTGTAAGATGTCCGTCACCCGGATATGTATAATCGTATGAGATGCTGGAGGAAGCTGTCTCCTGTTCCTTGGTGCCGTTGAGGATAACTGCATCAACAGGCTCCTTTGTTACCTCGCTGCTGATCTCCTCTGATGACTCAAGCACACCGTTTACATACTTCTCTTCAGTAACGATCGTGCGCTCACCCTCGACGCCGTAGGTCTCTGTCTCTGTTGTGCCGACATAAAGATCATCGCTGTCTTTATATATGGTCTCGTAGTCGATGGTCTCTGTCTTTGTAACTGTCTTGACCTCAACATTCTTGATCTCGACCTCAAGGCCTTCCTTGACGTTTGTGTTTATGTCAACGCTTACAATGTCGTTGTCGTTAAGCTCAACGCCAAGAAACTCAAGTGCGCTTTTGACTGTGCCTGCGGGAACATACTTTGTTACCTTCTCGCCTCTTACGTCAACAGTGATCTGGAAGCGTGCAAGCTTGACCTCTGTTTCTGCGCCGATAGACTCGATCGCCTGAGCAAGTGAGAATGAATCGTTCTCGCTGAGCGTCATTCCTGCTGAAAGCAGTGAATCTGCAACTGAGCTTTCATCAACAACAGCTGTGCTGCCGTCGGAAGACTCAACGTCAAATGCTCTGATGATTGAGATGTTAACGCCGTTCTTGCCGTCGTCTGTGCGTACAAGCTTGTCGTTTTCGCCAAGCTCAACGCCTGTCTTTGAAAGGATAGCATCTGTATCGGGGTTTATTGTATCTATAGAAACTTTTTCATTGCCGTCTGTTACGGTTACATTCTTTGTTAAAGAACCGACAGATACGGCCGCAGTCATGCATATAGCTCCCATGAGAACTACTGCTATTGCCTTTTTGAAGCCTGCGCTGTGGTTGTTCTTCTGTTCTTTCATTATCATTATCTCCTTCGACTTACCCGCTGTAATTGTTTGTAACCTTTTCGGTTTAGCGGGTGGTTTTCTGTTAATGGTGCTATTATAAACCATTTCTTCGTGATTGTCAAAAAAAACAAATACAATTTTTTGTGCATATCTTACAACGATTGCTCGGCTATCTGTATCTATAGCGCAACTTAATTGCACTTTTTAAAGGATTATTTTTCTGGACAAGAATTATGATTCCCGACTTATGTGCAATTAGCAAAAACTTTTATTACAAACTTGTTACAGATAGTTTTCAATACTGTTTTTATCACGTATCATTCACATATAATCTCATATTTGCTTGAAAACACCGATAAATAAAGGCTTTTTGCGAATTGGAAATTTATTGGTTCGTTCTTGCCGGATAGCCCTGTAAAGTGCGTTTTGCATGAACTGTCGTCACAATAATCGGCAGTTTCAAATAATTATTTTTCACAAATAATTCCATGAGCGGCTTGTTTATCGCGTTTTCTGAGATAAATTATTATCTGTTGTCAAATAGCTCATAAAAGCTCAACATTTTTATAAATTACCTGTTAATATTTATTACTCAGGTTACAAATTTGACATATTTCGACATAATTTTGTTTTAAAGCTTCTGTTTTCGCATAAAATTCAAGGGAGCAGCGCAGAATCTGTGCCGCTCCCTTGAGCTTTATGTGCTGATCGTACCGCCGCAGATGAGGAGTGAGTCTGTGTAGCAGACAAGAGCCTGACCGGGAGTTATTGCCCTCTGAGCAGTATCAAACACGACCTTTATTGAGTTGTCAGATATAGGATAGAGCGTTGCAGGCTGCGCCTTCATGTTGTAGCGAACCTTTGCTTCAACCCTGAGCGGCTTATCGGTAAACGGTAAAGAAAGCCAGTTCACTTCATCTGCAAACACTGTGTCTGCAAAAAGCTCTTCGTTGCTTCCTAAGGTTACAGTATTGGCCGCTGTGTCCTTAGCGATAACATAGGCAGGCTTGCCGAGAGCAATGCCAAGACCTTTACGCTGACCTATGGTGTAGCGTATTATGCCGCTGTGCTCGCCAAGTACAGCACCGTTTTTGTCAATATAATTTCCCTGCGGAAAGCTTTTGCCGGTATAGGATTCAATAAAAGCGGCATAGTCGCCGTCCGGCACAAAGCAGATATCCTGACTGTCGGGCTTTGATGCATTTATAAGCCCAAGCTCAGAAGCAATACTGCGTGTTTCGGCTTTCGTCAGCTCGCCTACAGGGAAAAGCGTATGCGCAAGCTGATCCTGTGTCATTCCGTAGAGAACATAGCTCTGATCCTTTGATGCATCCTTTCCTGCAAGGAGCTGAAAACGTCCGGTTCCTTCGTCAAAACGGCGGCGTACATAGTGGCCGGTGGCAATATAATCGCATCCAAGCACCTGCGCCCTTTTCAGCAGAGCGTCAAACTTCATAAAACGGTTGCAGTCAATACACGGGTTAGGCGTCATTCCGTTTATATAAGCATTGCAGAAACGGTCAATGACACATTCACGGAAACGCTCTCCGAATTGAAATACATAATGATCGAATCCGAGCCTGTGAGCAACAAATCTTGCATCTTCAACATCGTCAAGGGAACAGCAGGTCTTGTCACGGCTGAGGTTTATATCGTCATTTGCAAAGAGCTTCATTGTAGCGCCGATAACATCATATTCCTTCAAAAGCAGCGCGGCAGCCACCGAGCTGTCAACGCCGCCGCTCATAGCCGCAAGCACCTTTTTCCTTTCGCTCATACCTACGGATCACCCTACCTTTCGTTGACGACATCCCACGGTGTAAGCATACCGAGTATCCTGCCGTTTATAGAGCCGTTGTCTGTCAGGAAAATAACAGCAAGACGCTTGTTATGCCCTGTGCGGTTCTCAAATTCGTTCTTGACTTCAAAGAGGGTAGCGGTCTTGGGCATAAAAACGAACCTTTCGCTCTCGTGCTTGTCGGGAGGAAGAAACTCCATAAAATCCTCGATCAGCATATCATTATTCAGCGCACCCATTCCGTAGCGCAAAGCATAGCTGAAAAACGTACCGATGCTGAAAACCCCTGTGAAAGTGCCGCTGTCGATAACAGGAACATGAGAGAAGCCGAGCTTCTGCATTTTCTTCATAACAGTCATGGCCTTGTTTTTGGAGCCTGCTTTCAGGATATCCGCAAAAAGCGTGGAATAGGATATCGCAAGAGGCGGCCTGCACACATAGTCAGTTACCTCGTCAAGAAAACGTATCATTCCCTCGGACGGCTCCACAAGAGGCTCTCCGTCTATTTCTGCGTGATGAGAAAGAAAGTTCCTTACCTCACGGCACATATTGAGCTTTTCACGGAAGGGCTTGCCCTCCTTGTCTGTGATGAACCTCATTACAGGACTGCCGGTTTTTTCGTCATAGTTGTATTTCTCCGAAAGCTCTTCCTCCAACGTCTTGTATTTGTCAAGAAAATCATCCGCCCTGCTCATGCTCTCCCTCCTTGTCAGGTGCTTTTAAAGTGCATTACAGCCTGTCAGCTGACATCGTACCTTTCGGCAAGATATTCGTCGTAGGATTCGGTAACATCTCTTATGCCGTCCTTTTCAAGTACAATGATCCTGTTTGCGACTGTTGATATGAATTCGTGATCGTGTGATGTAAAGAGCACAACACCCTTGAAGCTCTGCAAGCCCTTGTTGACGGCTGTGATAGATTCAAGGTCAAGATGGTTCGTAGGCTGATCGAGTATCAGGCAGTTTGCGCCGAACATCATCATCCTTGAAAGCATACAGCGCACCTTCTCACCGCCGGAAAGTACGTTGACAGGCTTGAACACATCATCACCGGAGAAAAGCATCCTGCCGAGGAAGCCCCTGAGATATGTATCGGTGTCATCGTTGCCCCTTACATACTGACGTATCCAGTCAAGTATAGTCATTTCGTTGCCGTCAAAGAACGCTGTGTTGTCCTTCGGAAAATATGACTGTGAGGTGCTGATGCCCCATTTGAAAGTGCCCTCGTCAGGCTCCATATTTTCGGTGATTATCTCAAAAAGAGCTGTAACAGCGTTTTCGTTTTCACAAAGGAAGGCTACCTTGTCTGTTCTTTCGATACGGAACGATACATTATCAAGAACCTTTTCGCCGTCGATAGTTTTGGAAAGACCCTCAACGGTAAGAACCTCTTTGCCTACCTCTCTGTCCATAGTAAACCCGACAAACGGATAGCGTCTGCTTGAAGCCGGAAGCTCCTCAACAGAGAGCTTTTCAAGCAGCTTTCTTCTTGAGGTAGCCTGCTTCGATTTGGATTTATTTGCAGAGAAGCGCTGTACAAAGCTTTGCAGCTCCTTTATTTTCTCCTCGGTCTTTTTGTTCTGCTGCTTTATCATAGCCTGAATGAGCTGTGAGGATTCATACCAGAATTCGTAGTTGCCCACATACATCTTTATTTTGTTGTAGTCGATATCTACCATGTGTGTGCATACCGTGTTGAGGAAGTGTCGGTCATGCGATACAACAATGACAGTGCCTTCATAGTCAAGTATAAAATCCTCAAGCCATGCGATGGCCTTTACATCAAGGTTATTGGTAGGCTCGTCAAGAAGGATTATCTCAGGGTTGCCGAAAAGAGCCTGCGCCAGAAGCACCTTGACCTTTTCGTTGCCGGTGAGTGTACTCATCATCGAATAGAGTATTTCTTCGGGCAGGCCAAGACCCTGTATGAGCTTGGATGCGTCGCTTTCAGCCTCCCAGCCGTTAAGCTCGGCAAACTCAGCTTCAAGCTCAGAGGCTCTTATTCCGTCCTCATCCGAGAAATCCGCCTTTGAGTATATGGCGTCCTTTTCCTTCATTATATCGTAAAGCTTTTTGTTGCCGTAAATAACGGTATCAAGAACAGTGTAATCATCAAATGCAAAGTGATCCTGTTTGAGCACAGACATTCTTGTGTTTTCGGGAATTATCACCTCACCCTTGGTGGGCTCAAGGTCGCCTGAAAGCACTCTGAGAAAGGTAGACTTTCCCGCACCGTTGGCGCCTATGATACCATAGCAGTTGCCATCGGTAAATTTCAGATCAACGTCCGAAAAAAGCGGCGTACCGCTGAAATTGACAGATACATTTGAAACAGTTATCATTATTCCTTTTCTCCCTTTTTATATTGGACTTCTTCGGAAGCCTCCGAGAAAGCCGATCATCACACAGGCATTTCCGCCCGTAAAATACGTTTTCAGTCCTGCGACGGACTGTTTGCCCGGTCATATTCTCTGAGTCTGCCGGAATTTTGCAGTTCGGGGTAATCCCATTGACGCAATATCTCATAGGCGGCAATAGCCACCGAGTTGGAGAGGTTCAGGCTCCTTATCCCTGTAAGCATAGGTATCCTGACGGTAGTTTCCGGGTTCTCAAAAAGAAGCTTTTCAGGCAGTCCCTTTGTTTCCTTGCCGAATACGATAAAGCAGTTATCCGGATAAAAAATATCCGTGTAGGCTCTCGGCGCCTTGGTAGAGAAATAATAGAACACTCCTGAGCTGTTCCTTGCAAAAAAGTCATCAAGCCCCTCATAATATGTTATATCAAGATAATGCCAATAGTCAAGGCCGGCACGCTTGAGGTGCTTGTCAGTCGGAGTGAAGCCCATTGGCTTAACGATATGCAGACGTGCGCCGGTTGCCGCACAGGTCCTTGCAATGTTGCCGGTATTCTGGGGTATTTCCGGCTCAACAAGAACGATATTAAGTGTAGACATTTTTTTCTTCCTTTTCTTTTTATCTTTTACGAAGTAATACTAATTCCTGAGACCGCAAAAATTGTCTGCTTTTTGTTAGGTATTAGTATAAAGCATAAAGCTCCACAGAGCGGATCAGAAAGAGCCGGCCGGTGGAGCGGTAGTTCAGATTAGGAACTGTAAGGAAATCGGTTTTCAATTATGCGCAGTATGATTTGTTCTGAGCAAGGCAAATTTTCGCAGTAATACCGGCGTATTTGAAGAAAATTTAATGCAGAGCGGGGCAAATCAGACAAGCAGAAATGAAAAATAATTTTTGAACGGTTCCTTATTATCAGAATTTGCGGAAACGATTGTAGCGAAGCTCTATAAGCCTTTCGGGAGATATAGCCTGCTTCTTTTCAAAGGTATCTGCAATAAGATTTTTAAGACTGTCAAAAAGCCTGCTCTCTATGTCCTTTGGCTCACGAATGATACGCTCGATAACGCCTAACTTGAAAAGATCCTGAGCCGTCAGCTTAAGGCACTCTGAGGCTTCGGCAGTTTTGCTCGGGTCTTTCCAGAGTATGCTCGCACAGCCCTCCGGCGAAATGACCGAATAGATGGCGTTTTCAAGCATCCATACCTCATCCGCAACAGCAAGAGCAAGAGCGCCGCCGCTGCCGCCCTCTCCGATAAAGATAGAAAGTATCGGAGTGCGCAGTGTCATCATCTCCATAAGGTTCTCGGCAATAGCCTGTCCCTGACCGCGTTCCTCAGCGCCGATACCGCAGTAAGCGCCGGATGTATCTACAAAGCAGATCACCGGACGGCGGAACTTCTCGGCCTGTTTCATAAGACGCAGTGCCTTGCGGTAGCCTTCTGGATGAGCCGAACCGAAGTTTCTGTCCATGCGTTCCTGAAGATTCCTGCCCTTTTCAAGCCCGATGACCGTAACAGGCTTGCCGTTAAGCTCTGCGATACCGCCGATGACTGCTTTATCATCGGCAAAGCGTCTGTCGCCGTGAAGCTCAAAGAAGGTATCTCCGAATAGCCTCCTGATATAATCAACAGAGGTCGGTCTGTCGTTTGCACGGGCAGCAGTCACATGATCATAAGCGCTCACCGGACGCCACCTCCTCACTGTTGTTTTCGGTATGCAGCCTGATAAGCTTTGCAAGGGTATTTTTCATATCCCTGCGCTGTACTACTGCATCAATAAATCCTTTTTCGAGAAGGAACTCAGCAGACTGAAAATCCTTTGGAAGCTTCTGACGGATGGTCTGCTCGATAACTCTCGGGCCGGCAAAGCCGATAAGCGCCTTCGGCTCGGCAAGGATAATATCTCCCTCCATAGCGAAGCTTGCGGTAACGCCGCCGGTAGTCGGGTCTGTGAGTACGGTTATATAAAGAAGTCCGGCATCGCTGTGACGCTTGACAGCTCCGCTCGTTTTTGCCATCTGCATGAGCGAAAGTATACCCTCCTGCATTCTTGCGCCGCCCGAAACCGTAAAGATAACGATCGGCAGCCTGTGAACAGTGGCATATTCAAAAGCCCTTGTGATCTTTTCGCCGGTGACGGTACCCATAGAGCCCATCATAAACTGGGAGTTCATCACGGCAATAACGGTATCCTCACCGCAGATCTTAGCGGTTCCGGTAATGACAGATTCATTCTCGCCGCTGCTGAGCTTTGCGCTTTTGAGCTTTTTTTCATAGTCGGGAAAGTCTATCTTGTTGACAGAGGCCATTTCCGCATCCATCTCGCAGAATGTATCCTCGTCAACCGTCATTTCCACACGCTGACGCGCGGCAATGCGGAAATGATAATTACAGTTTGGGCAGACCTTATGGTTATCCATAAGATCAGACGATAATATCGCGTTTTTGCAAACAGGACATTTTATCCAAAGCTCCTCAGGGATATAAGGATGGCTCTCAATGAACCCGCCCTGATTTTCAAGCTCGTTTTTCGGTTTAAGAAAATTAAAAAAATCCGGCAATTCATACACCTGCCCGTTTTTATTGTTTGATTATGTTGATCTCAGCAAGCCGGAATACAGTACTATCCCTTTTTCTTTTCTGCTTTTTTGCTGCGTTCTTCCATAAAGTTCGTTGTGTATTCACCCGATACGAATTCTGGATCGGAGAGTATATCCACGTGCATATCACGGTTATGCTTTATTCCGTTGATGGTCAGCTCGCTGAGAGCCATCTTCATCTTGCGGATAGCAAGCTCTCTTGAACGTGCCTGCACGATAAGCTTGCCTATCATGGAGTCATAATAGGGCGGGACTTTATAGTTCTGGTAGATCGCAGTATCGAACCTTACGCACGGGCCGCCGGGTATATGTATAAAATCCAGTGTACCGCAGCTCGGGCGGAAGTTGTGTTCTGCATCCTCAGCGTTGATGCGGCACTCAATGGCGTTTCCGTGCAGATATACTCTGTCCTGAGTGACCGTCAGCTTCGCACCGGAAGCAATGCGTATCATCCACTGGACGATATCAATGCCCACCACCATCTCTGTTACCGGATGCTCGACCTGAAGACGTGTGTTCATCTCCATGAAGTAGAAATTCTTATCCTTATCAAGAAGGAACTCAACTGTTCCTGCGTTTTCGTAGTTAACAGCCTTTGCAGCCTTGACAGCCGCAGTCATCATTTTTTTGCGAAGCTCCGGCGTAATGGCCGGAGAGGGACATTCCTCTATGAGCTTCTGATTTTTCCTCTGCACCGAGCATTCACGCTCTCCAAGACAAACAACATTTCCGTATTTGTCGCACAAAAGCTGCATCTCGATGTGCTTTACGGGAGTGAGGAACTTCTCCATATATACAGCGCCGTCGCCGAATGCGCTCTGAGCCTCGGCCTTCGCCGACATGAACGCATTGTCAAAATCCTCTATGCGGTCAACACGGCGGATGCCTCTGCCGCCGCCGCCGGAACGCGCCTTTACAAGCAGAGGGAAGCCTATTTCCTTTGCCTTTTCTCTTGCTTCGTCTATATCATCAATAACATCGCTTCCGGGAGTTACGGGCACACCCGCCTCCTTCATAGTCTTTCTTGCAGCATCCTTGTCACCCAGCCGCTCTATCATTGCGGAGGACGGTCCGATAAATTCGATATTGCATTTCTCGCACAGCGACACAAACTTAGCGTTCTCCGAAAGCAGACCATAGCCCGGATGAATAGCCTGTGCGCCGGATACAACAGCCGTTTCGAGGATAGCTGCCATATTCAGGTAGCTGTCGGCTACCTGCGGCCCTCCTATGCAGTAGCTTTCGTCGGCCATGCTGACATGAAGCGCATCCTTATCCGCCTGAGAATACACCGCAACGGTGGAGATCCCCATTTCACGGCAGGCACGAATTATCCTTACTGCTATTTCGCCTCTGTTGGCGATCAGTATTTTAGAAAACAATTACTGCGCCCTCCCCTCACCGCCGCAGGCGGTGTATTATTCGTTGTTTATTCCTGTTTCATGCCTTCGACCTTATCCTTGGGTATAAGAGCAAAGGAAAACTCAGCCGAAACAGCAAGCTTGCCGTTGACATATCCCTTGCCCTCAACAAAGTAGAAAACACTCCTGTTTTTTATAAGCTCGCACTTGATCTCAAGGGTATCTCCGGGAAGGACCTTCTGCTTGAACTTTGCCTTCTCGATGCCGGCAAAAAACGGAATGCTCTTTGCTGAGACCTCGGCAATGATGACAGAGCTTGCCTGTGCCATCATTTCGCAGAGGATAACGCCCGGAACTACGGGATTTCCCGGAAAATGTCCGTCAAGGAACCACTCGCTGCCGGTAATATACTTTTTACCCTCGCAGGTTTTTTCGCCTGTTTTGGTTGCCTCATCTATAAGAAGCATTGAATTTCTGTGAGGAATAATGCTTTCAAGCTCTTTTTTGTTCATTTGTTCAGTCTCCTGTCCGTAATTAAGCTCAGGCTGATGCTCACACCCGCCCGGCTCTTACTTTATCATAAACAGTGTCTGGCCGTATTCAACGACCTGGCCGTTATCTGCACAAACAGCGGTTATCTCGCCGCTCTGCTCGGCAGTCACCTCGTTCATAAGCTTCATAGCCTCAACCAGACAGAGCACATCGCCCTTCTTTACCTTTGAACCGACACTCACATAAGGCTCCTTATCCGGTGACGGAGCAGCATAGAAGACGCCGACCATAGGTGATGCGATCGGTGTGCCCTCGTTCTCCTGCTTTTCCTCTTCGTGGATAAACGGTGCAGCAGGGAGCTTTTCTGCAGTGCTCGGTGCTGCTGCCGGTGCGGCTTCTGATGCGCATACCACTGCTTTGCCGCATTTCTGAGCGATCGTCAGCACCTCACCGTCTTCACCCTTCAGCACAAGCTTAGTAGCCTTTGAACTGTCAAAGGCTTTGAGCAGCTCTTTTACTTCTTCAACACTATACATTGACGATCTCTCCTAATTATATTTTACGGAACGCAAGACAAGCATTGTGTCCGCCGAAGCCGAATGTAGTAGAAAGTGCCATTCCTACCTCAGCTTCAACGGCCTTGTTCGGAGTGTAGTCGAGATCACATTCAGGATCAGGCTCCTTATATCCGATCGTGGGCGGGATTATGCCTTCACGAAGAGCCATTATAGCGGCAATGGCTTCGACCGCGCCTGTTGCGCCAAGCATATGTCCGGTCATTGACTTTGTTGAGCTGATGTGAGCCTTGTAAGCGTCATCACCGAGCGCAAGCTTGAATATTTTGGTTTCTGTAGAATCATTCATCGGTGTGCTCGTACCGTGAGCATTGATGTAAAGCGGCTCTCCCTTTATATATCCGGCTTCATCAAGAGCCTGTGCAACACATCTGCCTGCGACCTTTGCTTCGGGATCCGGCGCTGTGATGTGGTGTGCATCGCAGGTGTTGCCGTAGCCGCATATCTCGCCGTATATCTTTGCACCTCTTGCGACTGCGTGTTCATATTCCTCAAGCACGAGCATAGCTGCGCCTTCACCAAGCACGAAGCCGTTCCTGCGCTTGTCAAAGGGGATAGAAGCGTTTTCGGGATCCTCGCTCATTGTAAGAGCCTTGCAGCTTGTAAAGCCCTTTATTGCAAGGGGATGGAGAGCGGCCTCTGCGCCGCCGGCAATAACGGCGTCTGCATAACCGAACTTTATAGCCCTGTAGGCCTCGCCTATTGCATGGGTAGATGTTGAACAGGCTGTAACTACCGGCAGGCACGGTCCCTGCGCATTGTGTCTGATAGCGATATTGCCTGATGCGATATTGCTTATCATCATCGGGATAAAGAACGGGGAGATGTTCTTGTCGGTGTACATATTGATGCTCTGCTCATAGAATGTTATAATGCCGCCGACGCCGGAGCCTGCATAAACTCCGAAACGCTCCGGTTCGATCTGACCTTTGATAGCACTGTCTGCAACAGCCTGGTCAGCCGCAGCTATAGCGTACTGAGTAAAGAGATCCATTCTGCGGCACTCTCTTTTTTCGATATATTCTGTAGGGTCGAAGTTTTTGACCTCAGCCACTACCTTTGCCTTTGTAAATTCAGGGTCATATCTTGTTACTATGGTAATTCCGCTTCTGCCGTTTTTCAGCGCGTCCCATGTGGTCTGAACATCATTGCCCACAGGAGTAACGGCGCCCATACCTGTTACAACAACTCTTTTCATTAATATTGTCATCCTTCCTTATTTCTGTACTTTCACGATGCTATAAAAAGCAAACATCCGGAAAGTATCATTCCCGGCCATACGCAGTGCCTTGATGGACCGGATATCAGATAGCCATACCGCCGTCTACTCTTATGACCTCGCCGGTGATATAGGAGGCCTCATCGCTTGCAAGGAATGCCGCAGTGTTTGCGATATCTTCTACCTGACCTGCTCTTTTCATCGGGATAGCCGCAAGAGCTGCTTCTCTTGCTTTTTCGGGCATACCGTCCGTCATGTCAGTCTTGATAAATCCGGGAGCGATAGCGTTTGCAGTCACGCCGCGTGAGCCAAGCTCCTTTGCCACAGACTTTGTAAGTCCGATAAGGCCTGCCTTGGCGGAAGCGTAGTTTGCCTGGCCTGCATTGCCGTTTATGCCGACGATAGAGGAGATGTTGATTATTCTTCCTCTTCTCTTCTTCATAAAGTGCTGATATATATTCTTTGTCATGTTGAATGCGCCCTTGAGGTTGACGCTGATAACCGCATCGAAATCAGCCTCCTTCATTGAGAGGATAAGACCGTCCCTGACGATGCCGGCATTGTTGACAAGGATATGCACCTCGCCGAACTCGGCTATTATCTCATCAATTACCTGCTTTGATGCTTCAAAGTCAGCTACGTTGCAGTTATATGCCTTTACCTTTACGCCTTTTTCTTCAAGCTCTTTTACTGTCTCGTCTGCTTTTTCTCCGTCATTGAAGTGCAGGAATGCGATGTTTGCTCCAAGCTCTGCAAACTTGAGTGCGATACCCTTTCCTATTCCTCTTGATGCACCGGTGATTATCGCTGTTTTTTCTGTAAGCTCAAACATGGCTTTGCCCCGACAGCCGCTCAAAGGCTGTCAAGTCCCTCCTTATTTTCAATATTTACTGCACTGACCTGTGCGTTGATCTTTTTGATAAGTCCGGTGAGCGTTTTTCCTACACCGACTTCAATAAAGCTTTCGGCGCCTGCTTCGATCATGTTCTCAACAGTTTTCTGCCATCTTACGGGATGGTTTATCTGCATGGCGACAAGCTCCTTGTAATCGCCCTCATAGGGCTGTGCCGTATAGTTTGCATATACGGGTATCTGCGGGGCTTTAAGCTCTATATCCTTAAGATACTCCGCCATGCCCTGAGAAGCGGCATCCATAAACGGTGAATGGAAAGCGCCGCTTACCGCTAATTTGACAGCCTTGCCTTTAAGAGCCTTTACCTTTTCGCAAAGCTCGTCTATCTCGCTGACATCAGCCGCCACGACCGTCTGCGCGGGACTGTTGTAGTTTACCGGATATGCCTTTTTGAAGCCTGCGCAGATCTCCTCTGTCTGTTCCGGAGTGATCTTCATTACAGCCGCCATTGCACCCGGACATTCCTTTGCAGCCTTGTCCATAAGCTCAGCCCTCTTGCATACGAGCCTGAAAGCATCTTCATAGGAAAGCATTCCCGCAAATGCGATAGCAGCGATCTCGCCAAGAGAAAATCCTGCTGCAAAATCGGGCTTTATCCCTTTTTCGGCTGCCGCCGCCGCTGCTGCAAGGTCGGTGATAAAAACACAGGGCTGTGTATTGATGGTAACGGAAAGCTCCTCCTTTGTGCCCTCAAAGCACTGCTTTATCGTGCCCGGACGTATAGCCTCCGCCATATCGAATACTGCCTTTGCAGCGGGTGAACATTCATAAAGCTCCTTACCCATTCCCGGATACTGAGCGCCCTGACCGGAAAAAACCAAAGCTGTTTTTGCCATAAGCTGATCCTCCGTATCTCGCCGAAAACACGGCGCTGTATAATTTATGATCCTGTTTATAAACAATAATTCGGCCGCATTGCGCTATGTATTTATGCTATCGTGCCGGACTGTCACTTGCTCCAGCGTATCAGACAGCTTCCTGTGGTAAGACCTGCGCCGAAAGCGCACATAGCGATTATGTCGCCCTTTTTGAGCAGACCTGCGCGGTTTGCTTCGTCAAGAGCGAGCGGTACGCTGCCGGATGAAGTATTGCCGTAGTGATTCACATTGCAGAAGAATTTTTCTCTTGCAATGCCGAGGTTTTTGGCGGATGCATTTATTATTCTTATATTTGCCTGATGGGGAATAACATGGTCAACGTCATCTTCTGTAAGGCCTGCATCCTCTATGACCTTTTTAATGCCTGTTGACATAGCGTTCACAGCGAATTTATACACCTCGTTGCCTGCCATGTGAAGGACAGCTCTTTCCTCCTCGTGCTTATAAAACGGTGATGAATTGCTGCCGTGAGGAATACGCAGAACCTCGTCATTTCCTACAGCCGTCAGGTTGATGGAAAGCAGATCGTCTCCTTCACCCAGAACCGCAGCCGCGCCGCCGTCGCCAAAAAGCACACAGGTCGAGCGATCCTGCCAGTCAATGATATTTGAAAGGTTATCCATTGAAACGACCAGAACGTGCTTTACTTTTTTTCTGACGAAGTAGCCGTCTGCGATATCAAGAGCATATATGAATCCCGAACAGGCAGCATTGACATCAAAAGCGGGGCAGTCTGCGCCTATTTCCTTTTGTATGACACACGCCTGTGAAGGAGTTATATTTTCTCCTCTCATTGTTGAGCAGATTATCAGATCAAGCTGAGCGGGTTCTATCCCTGCATTTCCGAGAGCGTCCCTTGCGGCTCTTACAGTAAGGTCGGTAAGTGTTTCGTCCTTGCAGACCCTGCGTTCTTCAATACCTGTTCTGGTTTTTATCCACTCATCGTTTGTTTCAACCATTGTTGAAAGCTCATCATTTGTCAGCACATATTCCGGTACAGCCTTACCGGTGCCAAGAATACTGAAACTCATCAAATCTCCCCCATTTGTGGCTCATTAAGCTTTTATCAAAAGCTAAAAGCCAATAATTCAAAGGTCATGCCGTACTTTATCATTCTAATTTTATATTATTTTACTCCATTTGTCAAGCGAACTTTATACGGAGACACGGAAATCAACTTTCTTTAAAAGAAAAATAATGATGAAGGATTCTGATGATATTGGATGAATCCAGCAGACAATCGAACATTATTTTTGACAAA
>CADCKR010000012.1 GCA_902802105.1 uncultured Ruminococcus sp. | reverse complement strand
TTTCAGTGTCAGCCCTGATAAGGGAAGATATATTGTAGACGTGGACGATGTACCGTTTGAATGTCTTTATTTTCCGAGCGAGCACCGCAGGCTTTACGTTATGCTGAGTGCGGGAAGGATGACAGGAAATTATAATTATCCGATCTTTACACGATGGAAGTTTTCCGCTTTTTTAAAGGGAAGCGTTTTCTGTGTGGATGACCCTATGTATCATTTTCACACCAAAATTTCCCACGCAAATTGGTTTTACGGAACACCGGATAAGTCGTACCTTGTTTTGCTGTTAAAATTAATAAAAAAACTGATCGATCAGCTCTCGATAAAGCCCGAGGACGTTACTTTTATCGGAAGCTCATCGGGCGGTTATGCTGCGCTTTACCTTGCAAATCTGCTTGACTATTCCGCAGCTATAGCGATGAATCCTCAGTTCATACCTTATTACTGGCAGACAGATCTGATAGCGCCGCATTTTTTGGAATGGGGTATTGATTTGAGCGATTTTGATGACAGTTTTGGACGAAAGAGGCTGAAGCTCACAAATCAAAAATCGAGATTTCTAATATCGGTAAATTATAAAAGCGATGCGGACTACAAGGTACAGTTGGGTTCTTTTTTGGAGGATTATCCTGACTACAAGCCAAGATTCGGCATTAGCCAGTATAAAAATATTACCGTCTGGTTGATGTCGGCGAACTATACTATTACTCATCACGTCTGGCCGAATGAGATCGGAACTGTCTTTGCTGACTTTATCCTTCGGCAAGAGAAAAATGGATATGATGCAAATGAATTGACTGCAATGAGTCAGCTTTTGAATGAGATAACAAAGGAAAGATGTACTCTTGTAGATAAAAACGAAATGCTGCGTAAATCCGGCAGCTTCGTTGTAAAAACAAATTCCCTTGACTATCATCGTGTGCCTGATAATCTGGTTCTTTGTCATTCGTCGGGAAGGATACACTTTGAGTTCGATCGTAATATTTTTGAGGAGCATTTTATAAAGAACAAAACGATGATTATTGCACGTTCAGAAAAACCGCCTCTGTCTAAATATGCGGTCATTCCTCTTGACGGGAAGCTTGATAAGAATAAGACCTATATTTTGAAGCTCAAGTTCATGATACATACTGACTACAGCGAATATAACTTTCATTTGAAACAATCTCTTAACGGTAAATACCAAATGATCTATAGTCATAAAATGAGGCACAGAGACTCGGAAAATTGGGTCGAAAAGGAGATAGAGTTTACTCCCACGGCAGACGTGTACGACGAGTTCATGATCGGCGCCGCCCAGCTCAGAGGCGAGGACGCATATATTATCTTCGATAAGATAATTATTACAGAGAAAACGATTGACACGGAGGTTTGACAGATGGACTTTTCAGCTTTTCCAAGGTTTACCGATACGGATGATGCTGACGAGGCTGTAAAGCAGATAGAAGCACTGAGAGACGTTCCCACCGAATGGATGAAGGAAGCTCCTGAGATAACTGATCTGGACAGCTTTAAAGTGACTCCTGAAAAAAAGAGATATACGGTCGATGTTGAGGATGTGCCGTTTGAGTGTCTGTATTTTCCGAGTGAGCACCGCAGGATCTATATAATGCTTTCCGGCGGAAGAGCTGCCGGAGTGTACCGTTACCCGGTGTTTATGAGGTGGAAATTCAGCCCGTATTTTCCCGGACACGTGCTTTGCGTTGATGACCCTATGTTCCATTTTCATCCTAAGATATCTCACGCAAACTGGTATTACGGTACTCCGGATAAATCTTATCTTGTACTGCTTCTTAAAATCGTAAGAAAGCTTATGGATCAGTTTTCTGTCCGTGCTGAGGATGTCACATTCATAGGCAGCTCCGCAGGAGGTTATGCGGCAATATATCTTGCAAACCTTCTTGATCATTCATCGGCTATCGCTATGAACCCTCAGTTTATTCCGGCTGCCTGGTATCCGGAGGAAACTATTCCTGATTTTACAAGCTGGGGAATAGACCTTACTTCGGAAAATGATCCCTTCAGCCGCAACAGGCTTCTTGCGACAAATCCGACATCGTGGTACTTTATTACTGTCAATCAAAAAAGCAGCATTGACATAAACGGTCAGTTAAAGATCCTGCTTGATGACAAAAAGATAAAGCCTGAGTTCGGACTTACTCAAAAGGAAAATATCCTTCTTTGGGTACTATCTGTTGAAAACAAGGATAAGCACGTTGTTTATTTTGATAAAGCCGGACTTTCCATGTGCGACTTTTTGCTTCAGCAGGTGAGGAAAGGCTTTGACGCCAATGAGCTTTATAACCTGAGTCAGCTTATCAACGAAATAACCGTTGAAAGGTACCGCCTTATCAACAAGGTCATAGACCTTAGTAAAGCGGAAAATTACACGCTTAAAGTTGACCGCAGGGCTTATCACGCACTTCCGGATGAATTTGTTCTTGAGCATGATTCAGGCGTTATGCATTTTGAGTTTGACCGTAATATCTGGGAAGAATATACAGTGCATAACAGGCTTATTCTTTCAGCGCGTTCACCTGCTCCGCCTGTCGGAAAGTATGCGGTCACCCCTCTCTCAGAGAAGCTGAGTACCGGCAAAAAATATGTTTTGAGGCTCAGGTTCAGGATAATGTCCGACAGCACCGACTATAATTTCCATATCAAGCAGTCATCGGGCGGAAGATATCAGCGTGTTTACAGTCACAAAATAGCTCCCGAGGATTCCGGCAAATGGGTCGAAAAGGAGATAGAATTCATCCCGAATGCTGATGTTTATGATGAATTTATGATAGGCGCCGCCCAGCTAAAGGGTGAGGATGCTTTTATAGCCTTTGACTATATATCCATCAAAGAAAAATAATATAAAAAAACAGCAGATTTGTTTTTGTTGAATATATCTGCTGTTTTTCTTTTATAAAAAGCTTGACAAAACCGATATTACAATGTAAAATATTATAGTGTTGCTGATACTTAATATCTGTCTTCGTAGCTCAGCAGGATAGAGCGTTCGCCTCCTAAGCGAAAGGTCGTGGGTTCGAATCCCGCCGAGGACGGAAACGCCCCGACACTGATGTGCCGGGGCTCAGAGAATAGTGAACAGAGAATAGTGAATAGCTTATAGTAAGGCTCCGAGGAGTGTTTCTGTATTATTCGTTATTCTCTGTTCACTTTTTTATAAGAGCCTGCAGCAGCTTGCCGCAGGCTCTTAAATGATAATAGTATTAATTGTCGGTTTCAACTATGGCATGGCTGTTGCCCTCAACGTCCTTGCTTACGGAAATACGGTTATGTATGCGGGATTTCAGCTCATCAACATGAGATATTATTCCGACAAGACAGCGGCTGTCATTGCTAAGGTCGCTGAATACAGCATAGGCGTTTTCAAGTACGCGCTCGTCAAGCGTTCCGAAGCCTTCGTCAATAAACATAGTGTCAAGCCTTATCCCGCCTGCCTCGGATTGTATAACATCCGAAAATCCCAGCGCAAGCGAAAGCGATGCCATAAAGGATTCTCCGCCCGAAAGAGTAATGACAGACCTCTCGGTGCCGCTTTCATAGTCGAAAACATTTATGTCAAGTCCGGTCTTGTTTGCGTTGTCCATCGGGACCTCAGAACGCCTGAACTCATATTTGCCGCTGCTCATCTTCACAAGTCTTTCGTTAGCGAAGTACAGCACCCTGTCAAAGTATGCTGCCTGGGCATAGGTCTCAAGCGTGAGCCTGCTGCGCCCTTCACGCAGCTTTGCGTTTGCGGTGTCTCTCAGATCGGCTGTCTCTGATACTAACCTCATCAGCTCGTCCAGTCTTTCGGAATTTGCAAGGAAGAAATTTTTTGCTCCATCGTTGCAGCTCTTTCTTGTGCGGATCTCCGAAAGCTCGTCGCTTTGACTGCTGTTCAGCTTTTTTATCTCCGATACCTCTTTTTTCAGCTCGGTAAGTTCGTCCGCCGCAGATTCTTTGCTTACTTCACCAAAGCTTTCCGCCATAGCCCTCTGCTGTGCTATCATTGTACGGCATTCTTTCAGAGAGCTTTCGGCCTTTTTGTAATTGTCTTTCAGCTTTCTGCTCTCGTCTGCAAGACGCTTCATACGCTCTGTCGTTTCGCGCATAGTCCCGAAAGCAAGCTTGACTTCAAGCTCATTTATCTGAGCGGATATGCCTTCGATCTTCTGATTATATCCGGCTATGCTCCTGTTAAGAGAATCAAGCTCTGAACGGTTCTCTTCATGCTGTCTTTCCAATTCGGGAACAGCCCTGTTCAGCTCGTCCCTGCGTGAGATCATCGAATTTATCTTATCCATTCTGATATTATCGTTCTCTATTTCTTTTTTCAGGTTTATGCCTGCTTCTGTCACGACAGCTTTCAGCTCGCTTATGCTTCCTGCATTTTCAAAAAGCTCTTTGCCGCTGCTTATAATGCTTTCCCTCAGCTGCATTGCAGATGCTTTTGCCGCCGCACAGTCAGCCGATGAACCGGATGCATCACGTGCGGCATCCTCGGCATTTTTACGGGCGAGCCTGACCTCCTGCTCGTTCGGAGCATTATGCATCTTGACCGCCTTGTGCGGGTGAGTGATCGAACCGCATACGGGACACGGACATCCTTCTGTCAGTTCCTGCGCAAGTATTCCCGCCTGATCGTCAAGGAAGGCTTTGTTCAGACGGTCGTATTCGGCATTGAGCCTTTCGCTTTTTTCACTGTTTCTGATATAGACAGCCTTTTTTCTCTCGTGATCAGCTATTGATTTTTCATAGCTTTTTATAAAGCTCAACAGCTTTCTGTATTCATTGATAGTCTTTTGCTTGCCGCTGATCTCTGCTTTCAGCCTTTCGAGATCGGCGGCACATTCTTTAAGACTGTCATATTCCCTGCGAAAGCTCTCAATGCTTCCGGCAAGCTCCTTTATTCTTGAGGTTTTCCTTATAACTCCGTCCTGTGCAAGCTTAAGCGCATTTTCCGAGTCTGAAAGCTCTTTCTTCAGAAGCTCACGCTTTTTATGATCTTCAAGAGAAGCTTCAAGGCGTGTATATTCACTGTCAAGCACTGACGCCTTGCTTTCGTTATCGCCGACAGCTTCAAATTCCTTTTCAAGCAGCGGAAGTCTTGCTTCATTCTTTTCAAGCTCTGCGCAAAGATCAAGATACTGTATCCTGCGCTTTTCTCTCTCGTTGAGTGTGCCTATCCTCTCATTTTTGTCCGAAAGAACGGCTTCATTTCCGCTGAGGAGCTTTTTTATTTCCTCTATTCGCTTTTCGTCCTCGTCAATTATCCTTTCAAGCACCGAAACGCAGTCGCCTGCATTTGTGATATACCTTTCATTTCTGGATTTGACCTCCTGCAGCTCATTGCTGAACTCACTTTCCTCAGCGCAGTATGCAGCCGAAAGCCTGCGCACAAACTCGTCATTCAGCATCGAATGATCACGCTCGTATTTTTCGGCACGCTCTTTCAGAGCCTGTTCTATTTTCTTATAATTATCCGTGTTGAATATTGATCTCAGGATAATATTCTTGGTCTCGGTATCCGCATTGAGTACCTTCATAAACGCACCCTGAGCGATCATCGAAAGCTGCTTGAATTTTTTAGCGTCTATGCCTATTATGTTCTCGATATCCGTCTCTGAGCCTGTACGTTTTGTTCCTGCCCTTTGCAGACCTGTAAGCACGAACTCCTGCGGCTTGTCACCGTCATACACGGTAAGCACGGCCTCAGGGAGCTGCTTTGTAAGTCCTGTACCTCTTTTGGCACGGCGCATATATTCAGGATTGCGCCTTATCTTGTATTTTTTTCCGCCTGACATAAAGGTAAGCTCAACATAAGTCGGCACGTCAGGAGAAGCGTTCTGACTGCGGAAAAGTCTTGGCTTGCGCATATCGCCGCTTGCCTGACCGTAAAGGGCATAGGTTATAGCATCAAAAATCGTTGTCTTGCCTGCGCCTGTATCGCCTGCTATGAGATACAGCCCCTTTTCACCGAACTGCGTAAAGTCTATCTCTGTTTCATTGAGATAGGAACAAAAGCCGCATATTTTAAGCTTTATCGGCAGCATATAAGTCATCTCCTTCTTTTTCGATGCCGTCTGTTATGTCTTTCATTATCTCAAGCTGGATATCGCTCATGCTGCTGCCGCCGTGCTGAAGCTCGTAAAGCTCCGTAAAGACTTCGAGCGGTGTTTTCTCACGCTGTAAATTACCCTGCATTATCCTGCTGCGGTCATATCTTTCGGACAGTACTGCATAATCAATGGAAATAAGGTTCGGATAAACCTGCCTGAGCATTGAGGCTATGCCCGAAAGCTCGTTTGTGTCGGTAACGACCGCATAAATATAGTCCTCTGTCGCATTTTCAGGACGGCAAAGCTCCTTTACACTGCCCTTTACCCTGCGCATATCGTGCAGAGGTACAAGCGGTATCGTTTCAACTGAAACATTTCCTTTTTCGGCAAGAGTAACGATAGTCATTGATTTGGAATGATTTACTTCTGATGCGGAATATTTCAGCGGAGTACCGCAGTAGCGTATAGTTTTTCTGCCTGCGCTCTGAGGTGTATGCAGATGCCCCAGTGCGGCATAATCAAACGCCTCATATACCTGTGCGCTGACAGCCTCTGTGCCGCCTATGCAGGTTTCCGTGTCTGTCAATGAAGCTCCCGCAACAAACTGGTGCGATACGATAACATTCCTCTGACGGCTGTCTATATTCATGCTCTGCACCATATATTCGACCGCATCTGTATACGACGAAGGATTTACATCGTATACATTGCTTACATCATTCGGTCTGAGGTAGGGGAGAAGGTAAAAATTTACGGTACCGTACTCATCATGCAGCGTCACAGGTTCGGGTGAATCCCTGACGTTTGTGACAAAGTGTATGTTATGCTTTTTCATAACTCCGGACGCAAACGACAAGCGTTCAGGTGAATCGTGATTGCCGCTTATTGCCATTACGGTAATGCCCATATCGGAAATACGTTCGATCATTGAGCTGAAAAGCACGACAGCGCTTTCCGGCGGTATGCTCCTGTCATAGATATCTCCGGCAATTATCACAGCATCTGTCGGGCTGCTGCGAAGGTGATCTATAATACTGTCGAAAACAGCCTCCTGCTCTTTGAGCATGGACGTTTCACATACTCTTTTCCCAAGATGCAGGTCGGAAAGATGCAGTATTCTCATAATATCATCTCCTGAACTGAATATGTTTTTTATGAAGCGTATAACGGTATTATATCACATTTTTATACATTATTGCAACACGGTGATATACGATTATCGGAACACGAGAACGTATTCCGGATGCTCAGGCATATATTGATCTTCGTGTTGAACATAAGAAAACCGTTGTTTGGCAAGGCGATAAAGAAGCAGTCAGCTTGCCGGCTTTTCTCCGGAAAAGGCTTTCCGCGTGCAGCCTGCCTGACAAAATTGATTTCCGTGTAAGAAAACGATTGACAATATCCGCATAAGAATTTATAATATATAGGTAGTATCGGCGAATTGCCGGAATTTATTATTAAAAACAAGGCAGGTAATTATAATGAACAGTGATGCTATCCATGACGGAGCAAAATGTGCGCCGCAGCGTTCTTTGCTGAGAGCACTCGGAATGACAGACGAAGAAATGAAAAAGCCTATGGTGGGTATCGTAAGCTCTTTTAACGAGATCGTGCCCGGTCACATGAATATCGACAAGATCGTTGAAGCCGTAAAGCTTGGTGTTGCTATGGCAGGCGGCACTCCCGTAGTTTTTCCGGCAATAGCTGTTTGTGACGGTATAGCTATGGGACATCAGGGCATGAAATATTCCCTTGTTACCCGTGACCTCATCGCAGATTCTACAGAGTGCATGGCGATCGCACACGCCTTTGACGCACTTGTTATGGTGCCCAACTGCGACAAGAACGTGCCCGGTCTGCTTATGGCTGCGGCAAGACTGAATATCCCGACTATATTTGTCAGCGGCGGTCCGATGCTTGCGGGCAGAGTAAAGGGATGCAAGACAAGCCTTTCAAGTATGTTCGAGGCTACAGGCTCTTACGCTGCCGGCAAGATAACTGCTGAGGAGCTTGATGAATATGAAAATAAAGTATGTCCTACCTGCGGTTCATGCTCAGGTATGTATACGGCAAACTCCATGAACTGCCTTACAGAGGTGCTTGGCATGGCTCTCAGAGGCAACGGAACTATCCCCGCTGTTCATTCCGAGAGGATAAGGCTTGCAAAACACGCAGGCATGAAGGTCATGGAGCTTTTTGAAAAGAATATAAGACCCCGTGACATTATGACAGAGGACGCTTTCCGCAACGCACTCACAATGGACATGGCGCTCGGCTGCAGCACTAACAGTATGCTCCATCTGCCGGCTATCGCTCACGAGTGCGGCATTGAACTGAACCTTGACATAGCAAATGATATAAGCTCGCACACGCCGAACCTTTGCCACCTTGCACCGGCAGGCAGAACATATATGGAGGATCTTAACGAAGCAGGCGGCATCTACGCCGTTATGAACGAGATCAACAAGCTTGGACTGCTCAAGACCGACATTATCACCTGCACAGGCAAGACAGTTGCCGAAAATATCGCAGGCGCCGTAAACAGAAACCCTGAGATAATCAGGACCGTTGATAATCCCTACAGCACAACGGGCGGCATAGCAGTACTCAGAGGCAACCTTGCTCCGGATTCATGCGTTGTAAAGCGCAGTGCTGTTGCTCCCGAGATGCTCAGGCATTCAGGTCCTGCACGTGTATTCGACTGCGAAGAGGATGCAATGGATGCTATCAACGGCGGCAGGATCAATGACGGCGATGTTGTCGTTATCCGTTACGAAGGTCCCAAGGGCGGCCCCGGCATGAGAGAGATGCTCAACCCGACCTCGGCCATCATGGGCAGAGGACAGGGCGGCACGGTTGCGCTTATCACAGACGGCCGTTTCTCAGGCGCTACAAGAGGCGCATCTATCGGTCACGTTTCACCGGAAGCTGCTGTCGGAGGACCCATCGCTCTTGTCAGGGACGGCGACATTATCGACATTGACATTAATGCAAACACCCTGAATGTACGTCTTACAGACGAGGAGCTTGCTGCAAGGCGCAGTGAATGGACACCCAGAGAGCCGAAGATCACAACAGGCTATCTTGCAAGATACGCTTCGCTTGTTACCTCCGGCAACAGGGGCGCTATCCTCGAAATAAAGAAATAACCACCGGTTCTATCAGGAAGCACCGCACAAAAACGATGCTTCCTGATAATCATTAATAAAAAAGGAGTAAAAATGGGAGCTTTAGCTTGTAGAATGTGTGCTGCACCTCTGAAGATCGATCCGGACGGTGTTTTTGCAATGTGCCCTTACTGTGGAACTACATATACTCTTCCTCTTGAGGACGAGACTGACGAAGAACGCATGATACGTTCACAGCCTGTTCTTGAAAAAGCAAAAATGTATCTGAAGGACGGCCGCTTTGAGGATGCCGCCGAAAGCTTTGAGCGTGTGCTCGACATTGATCCTTCAATAGGAGAAGCCTATCTCGGCAAGGGTCTGGCGCAGCTCAGTGTGAAGGATATACATGGCCTTTACGGCATAAGGCGTCAGGCTCTGCAGAACTATTACATAAAAAAAGCTCTTATCTTCTGCCGCGGAGACATAAAGGCGGAGTTATATAAAGCTCTCGGCATGAAGATGAGAAACAGCTGGAAGGATATATCCGTAAAGCAGTGGCGTTCAGAGGTCATGTCTGTCCGCAAGAGCTTCTTCCGTGATCTCAGGGCGCTTTACGCCGACAACGATGAGTGCAGAAACAAGAACATTGAAAAGATAGAGGGCGAATACGAAAGATCCTCTGAGGAGCTGAATGCGGCTATTGAAAAATGCGAAAAAGATATAGCCGATCTGCGTGACAATATGCAGAAGGAAAACAGCTTTGACAATATAATAGAATGCAACAATAAGCTTGTTGAGCTGCGGCACAAAAAGGAAGAGCTCGAAAGCAGGCGCTCTATCATTGACAGCCGCCGCAATTCTGAGATACTCAATGCGGCCGAGAATTTCTCGGCGGTCAGCAAGATGATCGGCAGCAGGGGATTTATGGAGCTTACACTCAAATATCAGATACCTGACTGTGTGCATGACGAAAACGAAAGCATCGTAGACAAGGTTTACGATATCCTTCTCAGCGAATACGAATATCTTTCGCTCAGCGAGATAATGTCACGCGACCTTTGCCGCGGACAGAGCGAGCGCAGGGTAGAGGCAGCCGTCAAAAAGCTGCTGATCGACAAACGCATCATATCGGCGGTCATTGACGGGATAGAGTGCTATGCACCTTCCGACATGGATGGCATAAGATAATATCTTACTGAAAACACTTACGGAGGTCATAAGGATGAGAGAAGCCAACTGGAATGATTACGAGCTTATAGACTGCTCTGACGGCGAGCGTCTTGAGCGCTGGGGAGATATCATTCTCATACGTCCCGACCCGCAGATAATCTGGAAAACAGATCACAAGGATCCTCGCTGGAAAAATGCCCATGCAAGATATATCCGCAGTTCGAGCGGCGGCGGTTCGTGGCAGTATTACAAAAAGCTGCCTGCTCAGTGGACCATCTCATACGGTGAGCTTACCTTCGGCATAAAGCCGATGGGCTTCAAGCACACCGGAGTATTTCCCGAACAGGCGGTAAACTGGGACTTTGCTGCCGGCAAGATACGCTCGGCGAACCGTCCGCTGAAAATACTCAATATGTTTGCATACACCGGCGCGGCTACGCTTGCGTGTCTCAGTGCAGGAGCCTCCGTTGCCCATGTTGACGCTTCAAAGGGCATGGTTCAGTGGGCGAAGGAGAACGCCGCACTCAGCAGGCTTTCTGACAGACCTGTAAGATGGCTTGTTGACGACTGTGTAAAATTTGTTCAGCGTGAACAGCGCAGGGGAAATAAATATGACGGCATTATTATGGATCCGCCGTCATACGGCAGAGGTCCGGGCGGAGAGGTCTGGAAGCTTGAAGAACAGCTTTTCTCGCTTGTTGAGCTTTGTCTGCCGATACTTTCGGATGACGCACGTTTTTTTATACTCAATTCCTACACAACGGGATTGTCGCCGTCTGTAATGGAATATCTTTTAGGGGTAATGCTCAGCCCCCGTCTGGGAGGTCAGGTATCAAGCTCAGAGATAGGCTTGCACGTCACGAGCACCGGACTGACACTTCCCTGTGGCAGCACTGCTATCTGGCAAAGCAATAATTGATGCGCGGCGGCAGCGCAGAGCCTGCGCACCCCTGTCCGCTCCGCTCGTTTACACTCGCTTTGTTCTGCTCATTCGTCAGATAGTGCCGTAGAAGCAGGTACTTTGCAAAGACTTCTTTAGCAGACGCTGATTTACTTTCTGCGCCGAATAGGGAGCGGCAGCTTGCCGCGGATGTTTTCAGGAAAAAGGAAATGATGAAAATTGGGTGATTTTATAACCGTAAAGGACCTCTACTTTAAGTATGAGGAGAACGAGGACGGGCAGGAAAGTGATTTTGCCCTGAAAGGAATAGACCTGACTGTAAGCAGGGGAGAGTTCGTTGCTGTGGTAGGTCATAACGGATCGGGAAAATCTACGCTTGCAAAACATTTCAATGCGATATACCTTCCCACGACCGGCGATGTTATTGTTGACGGTATGAATACCAAGGATGACGACCATGTGTTCGATATCCGGAAAAAGGTCGGCCTTGTGCTGCAAAATCCCGACAATCAGATCGTTGCGGGCGTTGTGGAAGAAGATGTTGCTTTCGGGTGCGAAAATCTGGGTGTTCCGCCCAAGGAGATACGCAAACGTGTAGATGATGCCCTGAAAGCCGTAGATATGTATGAATACAGGCTGCATTCTCCGGATAAGCTCTCCGGCGGACAAAAGCAGCGTGTCGCAATAGCAGGAATAATAGCAATGGAGCCCGAATGCATAGTTCTGGACGAGCCCACCGCGATGCTTGACCCGAGAGGCCGTGACGAGGTAATGAGCACGATAACCAGACTTAACCGTGAAAACGGCATAACCATCATCCTCATAACTCACTACATGGAGGAGGCTGTGCTTGCCGGCAGGGTCGTAATGATAGATTCGGGCAAGGTGTTCCTTGACGGTACGCCCGGAGAGGTATTCTCAAAGGTCGAGCTGTTAAAGCAGCACCGTCTTGACGTTCCGCAGGCTACCGAGCTGAATTACAAGCTGAAAGGCTGCGGCTTTGATGTGCCGGATTCCGTTCTTACAGAGGATGAATGCATCGAAGCCATAATGAAGCTCCTGAAGGTCTGACCTGAGGAGGTAGAAGAATGTCAGTAATAAAAGTGGAAAATATCAGTCTTACCTACGGCAAGGGTACGTCATTTTGCAAGACCGCCCTTGACGATGTAAGCTTTGAAATAGAAGAAGGCGAATTTTTAGGTATTATCGGTCACACCGGCTCCGGAAAATCCACGCTTGTTCAGCTGCTCAACGGTCTGCTCAAGCCGGATCAGGGCAGGATACTCCTGAACGGCCGTGATATATGGGAAAAGCCCAAACAGATAAGAGAGGTGCGCTTCAAGGTCGGCATGGTCTTTCAGTATCCTGAATACCAGCTTTTTGAAGAGACCGTGCGCAAGGATATTGCATACGGCCCCAAAAACATGAAGCTCTCCGAAGATGAGATAGATAAAAAAGTAACGGAGGCGGCAAGGTTTACGGGGCTTCGTCCGGAGCTGCTCGATAAATCGCCGTTTGATCTTTCCGGCGGCGAAAAAAGAAGGGCGGCTATTGCCGGAGTTATCGCAATGGATCCCGATGTGCTCATACTCGATGAACCGGCGGCAGGTCTTGATCCTCTTGGCAGGGATGCGCTTCTTTCACAGATAAAAGACTATCACGACACGCGGAAAAATACCGTTTTGCTTGTATCGCACAGCATGGAGGATATTGCAAGGATATCCGACAGGATACTTGTGATGAACAAAGGCAAAAATGTCATGCTCGACAGCGCAAAGGCGGTGTTTTCAAGAGGACGTGAGCTTGAAGCAATGGGGCTTCGTGTGCCGCAGATAACAAGGATAATGATGCTCCTTAGAGAAAAGGGCATTCCCGTAGACACAGGAGCGCTGACGGTCGAACAGGGCTTCAGTGAGGTGCTCGGCTGTCTTTCGCAAAAGCACGCTGCCGTTAAAGATCAGTGAATTTCCGGAGGTGCCTATGGTTAGAGATATTACGCTCGGACAGTTCATGCCCGGCAGATCATTAGTACATAAAATGGACGCAAGAGCGAAAATTCTTCTGCTGCTTGCTATAATAGTATTTATTTTTGTAGCTGTCAATTATATGTCGCTGCTGCTTATAACTCTTTCGTCAATGCTTGTAGTGCTCGTCACAAAGATCAGCTTTAAGCTGTACCTCAAAAGCATGAAGGTCATTCTTGTAGTAGTGATATTCACTGGTATACTCAATATATTTTACGGCAACGGACAGGTCTATTGGCAATGGGGATTCATAAGTATAACCGAAGGCGGCATAAACAATGCAATATTCGTAACCATACGCATAGCAACGCTTGTGCTTATCAGCTCGGTGCTGACGTTCACGACTTCGCCTACAGACCTTACAGACGGCATCGAACGGCTGCTCAGCCCGCTGAAAATATTTCATGTCAAGGTACATGAGCTTGCAATGATGATGACGATAGCGCTAAGGTTCATACCTGTACTTCTTGAAGAGACCGACAAGATAATGAACGCTCAGAAGGCAAGAGGTGCCGATATGGAGAGCGGCGGCATAATCAGGCGCGTAAAAGCCCTGATACCTGTACTGATACCGCTTTTTGTGTCGTCCTTCCGCAGGGCAAACGACCTTGCTATGGCTATGGAGTGCCGGTGCTACAACGGCGGCAAGGGGCGCACAAGAATGAAGACTCTTCACTTCACAAAGGCCGACGTCATTGCAGTTTTATTCTTTCTGGTGGTTTTTGCGGGCGTTATACTCTGCAATATATATTTTCCGGCAACGGTCAGGTGAACAAAATGAGGAACATACTCACAACTATCAGATATGACGGCAGGAGCTATCACGGCTGGCAGGTTCAGGAAAACGCAGATTCCGTACAGGCAAGATTTCAGGAGGCGCTTTACAGGGTTATAGGCGAGCAGCCGGACATCAAGGGATGCAGCCGGACAGATGCAGGTGTTCATGCCAATATGTACTGCGTGAGCTTCCGCACAGAGCACACGATACCCGCCGACAGACTGCCTCTTGCGCTCAACCGTTTTTTGCCGAGGAGCATAGCCGCAGTCAGTGCCGCTGACGTGCCGGAGGATTTTCATGCCCGCTATTCATGCAGGGGCAAGGAATACATATACAAGATACTTAATTCACCCGTCAGAGATCCTTTTCTTGACGGTTATGCACTGCACTATTGGCAGAGGTTAGATCACAATAAAATGAATGAGGCCGCCGCACATTTTCTCGGCTGCCACGACTTTACTTCCTTCTGCACTTCAGACCCGCACAGGAAGAAGGGCGATTTTCACAGGACAGTAAAAAATATTTCCGTAACGCGCAGCGGTGAGCTTGTCACGGTGACTATTGAAGCTGACGGCTTTCTTTACAATATGGTAAGAATAATCGTAGGGACGCTGCTTTATGTTTCTCAGGGCAGGATACAGCCTGCGGAGATACCGGGGATAATTGATTCTCTCGACCGCAAAAAAGCCGGCCCGACAGCTCCGCCGGAGGGCTTGTATCTTAACCGTGTCTTTTACTGACCGCATAAGATCCGTCGGTTTCAGGAATGCTTTCTCCGCGCTGTCTGCCGGACAGAATTGATTTCTGTGACCCGTTCAGAAAAGGAGTTGAAAATAATAATGCGCTCAAACAGAGGCCGTTATCAGAACGATGAAAAAAAGCAGGAAAAAAAGACCGCAAAGCGTAAATATATGAGCTACGAAGAAGTCCCGCTTGAGGACTACCGTGACGATGAGCCGCTTCCTCACGACATTACAAAGAAATTCCTGAAAATGTTTCTTATACTTTTTCTGTCTGTGGTAGCAGTGCTTGCGCTTTTGAATATTGATAAGCTCACGCCTGATAATATAGCCCACTGGTTCCAGTATGACCTTCTGGGCAAAAGCGAAGGCGACGGATATCCGACAAAATTTTCGGGTTCAATAATAAATACGGGCAACTTTGATATGATAAGCGGTTCTCCTGTGTATTGCAGCGATACGACCATCACAGTACTGAACAGCAATGCGGGAAAACATCAGGAGCAGCAGCACTCCTTTGCAGCTCCGTTCCTGAGCGTCAACGGCGGATACGGTATTATATATAACGCAGACGCCACAGGCTACACCATTATAAAGAGGGATACAACTGAATATACGGGCTCCGTAAAGAACAAGATATTCTCCGCTGACATATCGGCAAACGGCGTTTATGCGATACTTACCGAAAGTGAGGAATATCTTTCAAGGGTAACTGTTTTCCGCAGCGATAATCTTGAGAAATACAACTATTCCTTTGCGGATTATTACATGAATAATGTTTCCGTCAGCAAGGACGGCTCAAGGGCGATACTTTCTGGCGTTTCTGCAAGGAACGGCGGCATCATCTCGGTCATATACATACTGGATTTCTCTCAGGACAACTATCTGCAAAAGTATGAGGCAGACGATACATATATCTACTCTGTCAGATTTATGGACAACGGCAATGCTTATGCGGTCGGCAGTGACGGCTGCTTCTTCATCAATATCAATGACGGCAGCAAGACCGATATAAGCTACGGCGGAAGAGATCTGACAGCCTTTACATTAAAGCGCAATCAGGGGCTGATGCTTTCGCTTTCGGCAAATCCTGACGGCCGTGACTGCGACCTTATCTCATTCGATGCTGACGGGAATAAGGATTTTGAGGTAAAGACCGGCGAAAAGATCATTTCGCTCGATATGAGAAAAAGTGACAGGGCGATCCTTGCCTCAGACCGGATAACAGTGTTTGACCATGACGGCAAGCGGCGCGCTTCTGCTGAGGCTGATCCCGATTCCCGCAAGATAATATTCTGCGAAAACGATATGTTCTATGTCCTTGGCAAAAGCAGGATATCCTGCCTGACCGCCGGATGATGCGGCTGCTTCTGCATAACCACAACAGATAGTGCACTGAAAGTCCGCGTATACTGTGTCGTGTGTTTTTTTGAGAAAAAGACAGCAAAAGAAATGCAAAAACCTATTGACAAAAGGTTTGCAGATTATTATAATAGAGTATGGTTTTTTGAAAATGTTCTGCGGGGTGATCTTATGATTCTTGATCTAAAAAAAGTGTTTCTGGTTGAGGATGAACGGGTCGCTGTCAGCATTCAGGTCGATATGTCAGAGGCGGATACAGGCTCTGCTTGCTTTACAGAGCCGGTGAAAGCTGCCGTTGCTGCGGTAAATCATGCCGGTTTTGTAGAATTTACGGCTGATGTTTGCTTTGATCTGCAATTCGACTGCGACAGGTGTGCTTCTTCAGTATGCAGGACCTTTAACTATAAATTCCGTCATATTCTCGTAACGCAGCTTTCGGACGAGAGCGGCGACGACTATATTGAAGCACCCGACTATAAGCTCGATACCGACGCTCTGCTCAGAGACGATATTCTGTTGGAGCTTCCGTCAAAGCTCCTTTGTAAAGAATCCTGTAAGGGCTTGTGTCCAAAGTGCGGAAAAAATCTTAACGAGGGCTCCTGCGGCTGTGTGCTCAGGGAGACCGACCCGCGTCTGGCGGCTCTTGCGAGCCTGCTTTCAGACGAGTGATTTTTTGTACTTTATTTCAAGGAGGTCAATTACAATGGCAGTACCAAAGAGAAAAACTTCAAAGGCAAGAAGAGACAAGAGACGTTCAGCAGTATGGAAGCTTCAGGCTCCTGCTCTCTCAAAGTGCCCTGAGTGCGGCGAATTCAAGCTTGCTCACAGAGCTTGCCCGAATTGCGGTATGTATAACGGCAGACAGGTGATCGCTACAACAGAGGCTTAATAGCCGAATCCAAAGGATCACACACAAACGGAGAAGGAGAGATCCTTCTCTTTGTTTTTTGTGAGGTGTTTCGCACTCTGTAAAGTGAAAGTCACGGGTACTTTTCAATTTATTTTGAGACCGTATCGGGAGCACAAGCGCTGTGTTCCCGACATCCCTGAAAGCAAACAGCGGAGACATTCCGCTGAAAAAGGAGGCGGATATACATGAAACCGGTAGTTGCGATAGTTGGACGGCCTAATGTAGGCAAGTCAACACTTTTCAACAAGCTTGTAGGGCAGCGTATTGCCATTGTAAATGATACTCCCGGCGTCACAAGAGACAGGATCTTCGGTGAATGCGAGTGGCGCGGCAGAAAGATCACGCTTGTTGATACGGGCGGCATAGAGCCTTATTCCGATGATATCATACTCAAACAGATGCGCCGGCAGGCACAGCTTGCGATCGAAGCTGCGGATGTTATCGTGCTTGTTACCGACCTTACATCCGGCGTGGTCGCTACCGATCACGAAGTAGCCGAGATGCTTCAGCGCAGCAACAGACCCGTTGTGCTTTGTGTCAATAAGTGCGACCGTGTGGGCGAGCCTGAGCCTGCTTTTTATGAATTCTATAACCTTGGGCTTGGCGACCCTATACAGGTATCCTCAGTTCACGGACACGGCACAGGCGATCTACTTGACGCTGTTTTTGAGCAGCTTCCGGAGGACAGCGGCAGCGATGAGGATGACGATACCATCAGCGTTGCTATAATAGGCCGTCCGAATGCGGGCAAGTCCTCTCTTGTCAACAAGATAACCGGAGAGGAAAGGTGCATAGTCTCTGATATTGCCGGTACAACAAGGGACAGTATAGATACGACTGTCGAAAACAAATACGGCCGTTTCCGTCTGACAGATACCGCCGGAATAAGGCGCAGCAGCCGAATAGAGGACGATATCGAAAAATACAGTATTATCCGTGCGAAAATGGCTATAGAGCGCAGTGACGTATGCCTTATAATGATAGACGCTACCGTAGGTTTTGCCGAGCAGGATTCAAAAATAGCCGGTCTTGCTCACGAATCAGGCAAGGCTTGTGTAATTGTCGTCAACAAGTGGGATGCTGTGGAGAAAAACGACAAGACAATGAACGAGTTCCGCAAAAAGCTTGAAAATGACTTTTCGTTTATGTCCTATGCTCCTATGATATTTATTTCGGCAAAGACAGGTCAGCGGCTCGACAGACTGTTTGAGCTTATCGTTACAGTGGTAAACTCCGCTGCAATGAGAATATCTACAGGCACACTGAACGATCTTCTCAGCGAAGCTGTGGCAAGAGTACAGCCGCCTACAGACAAGGGCAGAAGGCTTAAAATACTCTACATGACACAGTCGGGCGTAAAGCCGCCTACCTTCGTGTGCTTTGTCAATTCGGCGGAGCTTTTTCACTTCTCCTATCAGAGATATCTTGAAAACAGGATCAGGGATACCTTCGGTATGCAGGGCACACCCATCCGTTTTGTGATAAGAGAGCGTGGAGACAAGGATAAACAATAGATCAACAGAGGTGTTTATTGTGAACGAAATAATGGAATTTTTCTCTGCCTGCTGGCTTCAGGTGATAATCGCCGTCCTTGCGGCCTATCTGATAAGCTGCGTCAATACTTCGATCATTGTTACCAGAATAGTTATGCACAAGGATATCAGGACAATGGGCAGCGGCAACGCAGGCTTTACAAATGTTCTGCGCTGTGTGGGCAAGGCGCCGGCGATCGTGACTTTTGTAGGAGATTTCCTCAAGGGTATAATATCAGTGCTTATAGCAATGCTGCTCATGATGAATGTCAGCGGCGATAAGGCACAGATATATCAGGGCTATCTTATGTATATTGCGGGGCTTTTCGCTGTTGTGGGTCATACCTTCCCGATCTATTACAAATTCAAGGGCGGCAAGGGCGTTGTTACATCATTTGCTGTCATGCTTATGACAGACTGGAGAACTCTGATTTGCGCACTGGTAATATTTGCGGTATTTTTCCTGATATCTCACATAATTTCTCTTTGTGCAGTCATCAACTTTTCTCTTTATACATTCTCGGCGTTTTTGTGGAGATTCCTTGATTACAAGGGCATAACCTCAGCATCTTCACCCTTCGGTCAGCCGACCCTGCCGTTTGTGATATTCTCGGCAGTCATTGCACTGCTGATCGGTGTGCTTGTGCTTGTGCGCCACAAGGAAAACATACATCGTCTGCTGAACGGCACCGAAAAGAAAATAAAAGCAAAAACAAAAGAAACCTGAGCTTTGCGGCCTTCCGTTTGATACGGGAGGCTTTTTGCTTTGATAAGCCCCTGCAAAGCGTGTTTTGTTAAGTGCTCTTATCAGAAAGAGTAACAAAGAATTATCAAGATGAGCAGAAAAATGCATCATACTTCCAAAGCTGTGCTGTATGGAGCAAGAATTGTTTAAAATGCACTTGTAGTTATCGGAAAAATATGTTATAGTAAGAGGGAATGAAAAGAACATTCAGAGAAAAGGTGATACTATGAATTTTTGGTTGGATTTCGGAATTGCTGTCCTGATAGGATTGTTCTGCTTCTCAGGCTACAAGAGGGGCGCTGTCTACATGGCGGTAAATACGGCCGGAACCGTCGCAGCAGTTGTGCTTGCATCGGTCCTTGCTTCTCCTGTCGCACTTCCGGTATATAACTGGATATTGAAGGACAACATAATTAATGGACTGACCGGGGCGACAAGCAGTATCGTTAAAAGCGAAGGCGCCGAGATGGCAAAGCAGACGATGGCTGTCATGTCTAATTTTACAAAGAATGCCTTTTCATTTATGGGCGTTGATCAGAATAAGCTTGCCAAGGCCCTTGACGATTCAGTTATCGGCATACCCGGTACGATAGAGGAAATGATAAGACCTGCTGCCGTATCAATGGTGTCTGTGGTGCTGACGTTTATATTTTTCCTGCTGCTTATGATAGTGGTCGGCATCGTGGCAAAGAAGCTTACCAAGACCGTCAACCGTACATTTCTGGCAGTGCCCAACAGACTTATCGGACTTGGCATAGGTCTTGTTGAGGCTGTATTCATTGCAATGCTTATGACACTGCTTGTTTACTTCTTTATGATGTTTATTTCACCGGAATCATGCATCGCCTTGAAAGATGCGATCGACAACACGGTTTTCTTCAAATTTATAAGGCAGATCAACCTGCCGCGGATAATTATGTCTTGGCTTTCTGCGGTTTGATGGCCGGTGTGGTTGTTCTGAGGAAAGGAGCGTTAAGGATTTAATGAAGCTTTCCGTCAAAAAGAATATTAACGTCCCCAATACCCTTACTGCACTAAGATTAGTTCTGATAATTCCGCTGCTGCATTTCCTGCTGAAGCAGGAGTTTGTCAATGCAGGCATTATAATACTCGTTTCCGCCATGAGCGATATGATGGACGGGTTTCTCGCAAGAAGGCTCAATCAGGTGACAAGCCTTGGCAAGATACTCGACCCGATAGCCGACAAGCTTACCCTGATAGCGGTCGTCATCGGGATAAACGTCATCTATCCGGAGGTAATGCCCTTCGTGATCGTACTGTTCACAAAGGAGCTGCTGATGCTTGCCGGAGGAGCGTTCCTTCTTAAACTGAAAATAAGACCTCCTGCCGCAAGATGGTACGGAAAGCTCTCGACGGTATTGTTCTATACTTCGATAACGACGCTTATAATGCTTAAGGCGATATGGGGATATACGAACGGGACACTCTCTCTGACGCTGCTTGCAGTGACGACAACATCAATGCTTTTCTCGCTTGTGATGTATTCGCTGCTGTTCGGAGAGCTTGTCAGAGAAAGAAACAGGGCTGAAACTGAAGCTCAGGAGGAGCCTGCGGCAGATGAAGCTGAGGATATCGACTGAGCTGTGACCAATAAGGAAAAAGGAAGGAGCACACTATTATGCAGCTTTGCAGTAAATGTAACAAAAGACCTGCTGTTGTCTTTGTAAGCTCAACGGCAGACACATCCCAGACAGTCGGCTATTGTCTGAGCTGTGCAAAGGAGGCAGGCATAAAGCCTGTTACCGACCTTATTGATAAAATGGGTATATCCGATGAGGATATCGAAATGGTACAGAACCAGATGGGTGAGATCATGGATTCGGGAATGATACCTTCACCCGAAGATATGGAGCAGATGATGGATTACGATCCCGAAGACGACGATGATCAGGACGGGGATTTCAGCCGCGGAGGTGCGCCTGCATTCCCTTCACTGTTCAAGAATCTTTTCAATACAGACAAGAAAAAGAACGCTGAGGGCGGAGATCAGAATGCAAAGGATAACAGCAAGGCGCCCAAAAAGCGCAAAAGAAAGCACCTTGACACCTACTGCACAGACCTGACAAAAAAGGCAAGGGAAGGCAGGCTCGACAGGATAATAGGCAGGGACAAGGAGCTTGACAGAGTGATACAGATACTCAGCCGCAGGACAAAGAACAATCCCTGTCTTATCGGTGAACCCGGCGTAGGCAAGACCGCCATCGCAGAAGGGCTTGCTCTGAGGATAGCGGCAGGCAATGTTCCGCTCAGGATACAGAACAAGGAGATACACCTGCTTGACATGACGGCTCTTGTGGCAGGCACTCAGTTCAGAGGTCAGTTCGAGAGCAGGATCAAGGGGCTTATCGACGAGGTAAAGGCCGACGGCAATATCATACTCTTTATTGACGAGGTACACAGCCTTGTAGGTACAGGAGATTCAGAGGGCGCAATGAATGCCGCCAACATAATGAAGCCTGCTCTTTCGAGGGGCGAGATACAGGTCATCGGCGCTACTACCTTCAATGAGTACAGAAAGTATATCGAAAAGGACGCAGCTCTTGAAAGACGCTTTCAGCCGGTCACAGTCGCTGAACCGTCCGTTGCCGAAACCATTGAGGTCATCAGCGGCATAAAGTCCTACTATGAGGATTATCACAGAGTAAGAATGTCTGACGATATTGTAAGAAAGACAGTCGTTCTTTCAGAAAGATATATAACAGACAGGTTCCTGCCAGACAAGGCTATTGACCTGCTTGATGAATCATGTACTCATGCAGCTCTCAGAAACAAGGAGCTTGAAGAATATGACAGGAAGAATGCGCACCTCAACGAGCTGAAAGCCAAAGAGGAGGAACTTGCTTCCGAAACCGAGATAGACTACGAAAAGCTTGCTACAGTAAGATACGACATTGCAAAGCTTGAAAAGGAGCTTGACGAAAAGAAGGAAGTGCTCAGGGGCGCAGAGGTAACTGAGGAAGATATTGCCAATGTTATCGAGCTGTGGACAGGCATCCCTGCGTCAAAGGTGCAGGAGAACGAACTTAACAAGCTTGCCGACCTTGAAGAAAAGCTCAAAAGCAGAGTGATCGGTCAGGACGAGGCTGTAAAGGCTCTTGCAAGTGCGGTAAAGCGCAGCAGGGTGCAGATAAGCCCGAGACGCAGACCGGCATCATTCATCTTTGTAGGTCCTACAGGCGTAGGAAAGACAGAGCTTGTAAAAGTGCTCTCAACAGAGCTGTTCAACACGCCCGAAACGCTTATCAGGCTTGACATGAGCGAATATATGGAAAAGCACTCGGTATCCAAGATCATCGGTTCACCTCCGGGATATGTCGGATATGAAGAAGCCGGTCAGGTCACAGAGAAGGTAAGGCGCAGGCCGTATTCGGTGCTGCTCTTTGACGAGATAGAGAAAGCCCACCCCGATGTGCTCAACATCCTGCTTCAGATACTTGACGAAGGTGTGCTGACTGACGCACAGGGACGAAAGGTCAATTTCAGCAACACTGTCATTGTTATGACATCCAATGCAGGCAGCGAGAGAAAGGAAAATGCTCTCGGATTTGCAAAGACAGAGGCAGAGGCTACTGCCGAAAAGGTAAGGACAGCGCTCGGCGAGTTTCTGCGTCCGGAGTTTCTCAGCCGTCTTGATGAGATAATCATATTCAGGCAGCTTTCAGAGGATGACTTTGTTGCCATAGCCGCACTCATGCTGAACGAATATGTTGATACCCTGAAAGAAAAGGGCATTGCCTTCACGTTTGATGAAAAGGCGCAGAGGTTCCTTGCAAAGAAGGCACACGGCGGCAAGAGCGGCGCAAGAGACCTGAGAAACCTCATCCGCAAGGAGGTAGAGGACAAGATCGCAGAGGCTATAGTTGAGAGCCGCACAGGAACGATCGCAGGCATAAACATAAGCGCAGATGACGAGAAGATCATAATGAGCGTTCTCTGATAAATTATAATAAGGTACCCTGTCGTTCTGACAAGGTACCTTGTTTGTTAAAGAAAGTTAAAATAAATCAGCGCCTGCTAAAGAAGCTTCGTAAAAATACCGCTGATCTGCATTCTTAGTGTCACCTGCCGCCGCAGAGTTGGTTTCCCCGGAGTGCATAAAAGAGGAGTTGTTGACTATGAAAATTATTGATATACTGAAAGACCACCGTATGTCGCTTTCATTTGAGGTTTTTCCGCCGAAAAAGGAATCGGGCTTTGAGAGCGTGAAGGCGGCTACCGAGAAAATAGCATCCTACCATCCGTCATTTATGAGCGTTACATACGGCGCAGGCGGCGGCACGAGCCGTTATACACTGGATATAGCAAAGAACATCAAGGACGTTTTCGGCGTTCCGACACTTGCACACCTGACCTGCGTTTCGTCAAGCAGGGCAACAGTTCGTGAGCAGATAGAGCTTATGAGGGCTGCCGGCATAAAAAATGTTATGGCTCTCAGAGGAGACCTGACGCCTGAGCTTGAAAAGACCGACCGTTCCGGTTGGGACTATCAGTATGCGGTGCAGCTTATCCGTGAGCTGAAGGAGCGTGACAGCGAATTCTGCATAGGTGCGGCGTGTTACCCTGAGATACATCCGGAAAGTGCAAACCAGAAGGAGGATATACAGCACATAAGGGAAAAGGTAGAAGCCGGTGCGGATTTTCTTACAACGCAGATGGTGTTTGACAACGACCTTTTCTTTAACTTCATGTACAAGCTGAGAGAGGCAGGAGTTTATGTGCCTGTGATCCCCGGCATCATGCCGATAACCAACGCCAATCAGGTCGAAAGAGCTATCCGGCTTTCCGGTTCGTTTATGCCTCAGCGCTTCAAGAGCCTTGTTGATTATTTCGGTCAGGAGCCGGAAACGATGAAGCAGGCGGGCATAGCCTATGCTACGTCGCAGATAATCGACCTTTACGCCAACGGCATAACCAACGTACACGTCTATTCCATGAACAAGCCGGATGTTGCCAAGGCAATAATGGATAATCTTTCGGCTATTCTTGGCAAGGATTTTAACAGATAATAAAAAATCCCTTTGTATTTTGACTACGAAGGGATTTTTTGTAATAATGCGTGACATTCTGCGTTATTTGTGATATACTATAAAAAATGCTCTGACGAAAGCGGGTCGATAAAAATGGCAATAAAACTGATCGCCGTACTGATTGCCGGCGCTGTTGCGGCTGCTGCTTTTTCCGGCTGCAAAGCCGTGCCCTCAAAAGAAGCGGTTAATGCGGAGATCACAGATGCTGACGGTATTGCTTATGAAACAAGAATATCCGTTGCCGAGTGGGCTGACATTGAGTGGGAGGAGTTTTCGTGCGAATGCTTTACCGTTTCGGTGCCCAAGGGCTGGAATGTTACGTGGAACAGCGAAAATAATATTCTCTCATGGAGGGCTTCAAGGCCGAACTCCATAAGCTATGTGTCATATACAGAGCAGGATACCGCCGCAAAAAGCAGCGAAGAGATGAAGAAGTATGCAGTGCATTCCTACATGGAAAAGGGCAGTGTTGAGGAATACTTTGAAAATATGTATAACTGCGGCTACGAGTTAAAATATCCTGCATCGGGCAGCTTTTTCAGAGCTGTTGAGTTTGTTCCGATCTCTGATAACGATAAGGTGTGCAGAGAGCTGCCGCAAGGCAGGCTGAGGGACAGCAGTGCGATCTTCGGCGAATTTTCCGAGAACAATATTCTTGGTGAGGGAGCATACAGCGCGGCTGTTTTCAGTACCGACAGCAGCTTGTGGACAATAAGGCACATAATCCTCGGACGTGCGCCCAAAGGCGAGCTTACAAACTGGATACCGATCTATAACAGGATATTCGATTCATTTCAGTATACCGACAGCTATAAAAGCACCCGCAAATCGGAAGATACCGATTATCTGCCCGACGTGTGCGATACTGCACCGCTTAATGCCGCAGCATCTTCAAGACCGCTTGAAGATGTTATACAGCAGGAGAAGCATTCTGACATAGTAGGCGGTTACGAGCGTGTTTATGATACAGAAACAAATGCGATATATCGTGCATATATCGGTTTTATTGACGATCAGGGTACAGACCGCAGATATGTGCCGATCACCCGGGAGCAGTACGCCAACGGTTACTCCGGCTGGATAACCAAGCAGCGCTGATCTGTTTTTTGTTAGGTTATCACCCGTTAGAAACGTGCGCCGCCGGGCGCACAAGAAAGGGCACTGCAAGCCATTATACGGTTTGCAGTGCCCTTTCAAAATGTATGGAGTTATATGTTTGTAAGCAGAATTATCAGACTATACCCTGAGCCATCATAGCCTCTGCTACCTTTACGAAGCCTGCGATGTTAGCGCCTGCAACAAGGTTGTTGCCGAGGTTGTACTTCTCACAAGCAGCAACACTCTGCTTGAAGATGTTGACCATGATGTTTTCGAGCTTAGCATAAACCTCTTCCTCAGTGAATACGAGGTGCTCTGCGTTCTGAGCCATCTCGATGCATGAGCAGGCAACGCCGCCGGCATTTGCAGCCTTGGAAGGACCAACAACTACGCCGTTCTCCTGGAGATACTCGATAGCTTCGTTTCTTGTAGGCATATTAGCGCCTTCGCAGAGGAACTTGCAACCGTTAGCGACCATCTTCTTTGCATCCTCAAGATAGATCTCGTTCTGAGTAGCGCAGGGGATGTAAAGATCAGCCTTAACGCCCCAGGGCTTCTCGCCTGCAAAGAACTTAGCACCCGGGAACTTCTCAGCATAGGGAGCGCAGATGTTCTTGCCGCTTGCTCTGAGCTCAAGGAGATAATCGATCTTCTCGCCTGATACGCCGTCCTCATCGAGGATGTAGCCGTCAGGACCTGAAATTGTGATAACCTTAGCGCCAAGCTCTGTGAGCTTCTTGCAGGTACCCCATGCAACATTACCGAAGCCGGATACTACAGCAGTCTTGCCCTCAAGACTCTCGCCGAAGTGCTTGAGCATCTCTCTTGCATAGAATACGATACCGTAGCCTGTAGCCTCAGCTCTGCCGAGAAGACCGCCGTAACCTACGCCCTTGCCTGTGAGTGTGCCGTCATAAGCGTCTCTGATTCTCTTGTACTGACCCATCATGTAGCCGATCTCTCTGCCGCCTACGCCGAGGTCGCCTGCAGGAACGTCAGTGTTGGGGCCGATGTGTCTGTAAAGCTCTGTGATGAAGGACTGACAAAATCTCATGATCTCCATGTCTGACTTGCCGTTGGGATCAAAGTCAGCGCCGCCCTTGCCGCCGCCGATAGGAAGGCCTGTGAGTGAGTTCTTGAAGATCTGCTCAAAGCCGAGAAACTTGATGATGCTGATGTTTACATTGGGAGCAAAACGGAGACCGCCCTTGTACGGACCAAGCGCACTGTTGAACTGTACACGGAAGCCGCGGTTTACCTGAACCTTACCGTTGTCGTCTACCCACGGTACTCTGAACATGATCTGTCTCTCAGGCTCTGTGATTCTTTCGATGAGAGCCATCTTCTCGTACTGAGGATTAGCCTCAAATACAGGCTCAAGAGAGGTAAGAACCTCTGTTGCAGTCTGAAGGAACTCAGGCTGATTCGGGTTTTTTGCTGCCAGCTTTTCGAGCTGTTCGCTAACGTATGACATGATTTTGCCACTCCTTAAAAAAATTTTAATAAAACAACTAAAGTACAAAAATGCAGCCGTTTTACAAAAATACAGGATTTTCAGCTGCAAGATTTATTTTAACACAACCTTTTTGCATAATCAAGAGGTAAATCAATATTTTTTGCAGGATTGAGGATAAAAAAATTCAAAATCACCCGTTTTCAACACGGCATCCGGGTATACGGGCGCAGTAAAAAATAAACAATATAGTGCTAAATACTCTACATTTATACAAATAAGTGTACAGTTTCAACAATACGCTGCCTGCAAGTAAAATAATAAAAACCGTTCTTTGTGCAATAAGTAGAAAAACACATAAAAATAAGCATAATAAATGTTTTTAATGTCAAAAAAATAAATGTTACACTTTACTCACTTGCTAAAATCAGCGCATAGATGTATAATAAAAGGTGTTTTGGGTCGCTCTGTAAAAAACGGCTGAATAAGCCCTTATTAGGGCTTCCTGACAATGCGTCAGGCGGCTTTTCGGGGGCTTGCAGCGCATCAGGGCACCGGAAAAATTCTCACCTGAGACAAAATTTTCGGAAGGGGAAATTAAAATGGAAAAGAAAGAGCTTATCTACGAGGGCAAGGCAAAGAAGGTCTATGCAATGAGTGATCCTGACTATTGCATGGTAGAGTATAAGGACGATGCAACAGCATTCAACGGTCTGAAAAAGGGCACGATCACCGGCAAGGGCGTTGTCAACAACAGAATGTCAAACTTCATGTTCAAGCTCCTTGAAGAAAAGGGCATCAAGACTCACTTCGTTGAGGAGGTAAGCGACAGAGAGACCATCGTTAAGAAGGTAAAGATCGTTCCCCTGGAGGTTATCATAAGAAATAAGGCAGCAGGCTCAATGGCCAAGCGTCTTGGCCTTGAAGAGGGCACAGAGCTCAAATGCACTGTTCTTGAATTCTCCTACAAGGATGACGCGCTCGGCGATCCGCTCATCAATGCATATCATGCTGTGGCTATCGGCGCTGCAACAACAGAGGATGTGCAGATCATCAGCAATATGGCTCTGGAGATCAACAAGTATATGGTAGAGTTCTTCAAGAGCGTAGGCGTAGAGCTCATCGACTTCAAGCTTGAATTCGGCAAGACCTCAGACGGCACTATCGTTCTCGCAGACGAGATATCGCCCGACACCTGCCGCTTCTGGGACATCAAGACTCACGAGAAGCTTGACAAGGATCGTTTCAGACGTGACCTCGGCAATGTAGAAGAGGCTTATGCCGAAATGATGAGAAGGATCGGGCTCGGACAGTAAGATTCGGAGTATCGGCTTTTGTTTAGCATGGAGACCGCGGCAGGCCGAACGGCTTGCCACGGATACATGTACTTGGATGGTGAAATATTTGAGTATTGATAAAGAATTCCTGGATAAGGAAGGGCTGCACGAAGAGTGCGGTGTTTTCGGCATTTACGGTGATGACAGTATAGCGCCTGCTTATGCGTGTTATAACGGACTTCTTGCGCTCCAGCACAGAGGTCAGGAGAGCTGCGGCATATCGGTGAACGACCGCGGCGTTATTTCCGGACATAAAAATATGGGACTTGTCAGCGAGGTATTCAGCAACGAGATACTTAACTCACTGACGGGGCAGATGGCAATATCTCACGTAAGGTATTCAACGGCAGGCGGCAGTGTGCGGGAAAACTCACAGCCGCTTGTTATGCGTTATGTAAAGGGCACTCTTGCAATAGCTCACAACGGCAATCTTACCAATGCTTTTGAAATAAGGCGTGAGCTTGAACAGAGGGGCGCTATTTTTCAGACAACGATAGACTCCGAAGCAATAGCTTATCTTATCGCAAGAGAGCGTATAAATGCTTCTTCCGTTGAGGAAGCCGTTGAAAAAACCATGCGTCAGATAGAGGGCGCATATTCCCTGCTTGTAATGAGCCCCAAAAAGCTTATCGCAGCAAGAGACCCTCACGGCTTCAGACCGCTGTGCATGGGCAGGATAGGAAGCTCTGTCGTGTTTGCGTCCGAGAGCTGCGCTCTTGCCGCCTGCGGAGCCGAGTTCGTGCGTGACGTTGAGCCGGGCGAGATAATCGTTGTCGGCGAAAAAGGCATACAGTCGATAAAAACTAATATCGACCCGTCAAAGAGGAAATCTCTCTGTGTGTTTGAATATATATATTTTGCCCGTACCGACTCGGAAATAGACGGCATAAGCGTCTATGAATCCCGTAAGGCTGCGGGAAGGATACTTGCAAGGGAGTTCCCCGTCGAGGCTGATATCGTCATCGGCGTGCCCGAATCGGGCATTGACGCCGCTATCGGCTACAGTGAGGAATCGGGTATTCCTTACGAAAAGGGTATTGTCAAAAACGGCTACATAGGGCGTACCTTCATCAAGCCGACACAGAAGGAAAGGGCTAACTCCGTAAAGCTAAAGCTCAATCCGCTCAGCTCGGTGCTGAAGGATAAGCGCGTGGTCGTTATCGACGATTCTATCGTGCGCGGCACTACCTGTGACAGAATAGTCAGGATGCTCCGCAATGCAGGAGCCAGAGAGGTGCATCTGCGCATAAGCTCGCCGCCGTTTATCTGGCCGTGCTTCTACGGTACGGATATTCCGTCAAGAGATGAGCTTATCGCAGTAAAGCACACAATAAACGAGATATGTGAGCTTACAGGTGCCGATACCCTCGGCTTCCTTCCGCCGGATAAATTAGGAGAAATGCTCGGCGGAAAATGCACCGGCTTCTGTGACGCCTGCTTCTCCGGCAGATATCCTACCAAGATACCCGAAAAAATGCTTGCCGGAAAAGAGCGCGGAGGCGTGGACTTCGATAAAAAGCTCCCGCCGAAGAATAACGGAAAAGCCTGCATCGGCAAAGACAAAAGCTGAAGACGGGCAAACCGTGAAGAAATATGATCTGTTCCGGGCAGTGCGCCGGCGCAGCGCATGGCAAACCGGACAGGCAGAAATGAACAATAATTTTTGAACAGCTCTTAAAGGTCAGAAGCGGAAATATTCGCTTTCTGTTAATGAACAAATAAAAAAGGTAACGATAATTATGAGAGATACATACGAATCACCGCTTTCATCAAGATATGCGGATAAGGAAATGAAATACGTTTTTTCTCCCGATATGAAGTTCAAGACATGGAGAAAGCTCTGGATCGCGCTTGCCGAAGCCGAGCACGAGCTTGGTCTGAACATCACTCAGGAGCAGATAGATGAGCTCAGGGCTCATGCAGACGACATTAATTACGAGGTCGCTGAGGAGAGAGAAAAGATCGTCCGCCATGACGTTATGTCACACGTTTATGCTTACGGCGTTCAGTGCCCCAAAGCGGCAGGCATAATCCATCTCGGCGCCACCTCATGCTATGTGGGCGACAATACCGATGTCATTATAATGACAGAGGCTCTCAAAATAGTTGAAAAGAAGCTTGTAAGCGTTATCCGCCAGCTTTCCAGGTTTGCGGATAAATATAAAGCTCTTCCTACGCTTGCGTTTACTCATTTTCAGCCTGCACAGCCGACTACTGTAGGCAAGAGGGCTACTCTCTGGATACAGGATCTTCTTATGGATCTTGAAGACGTGAGATATGTGCTATCAACCATGAAGCTTCTCGGCTGCAAGGGTACCACAGGCACACAGGCAAGCTTCCTTGAGCTTTTTGATGGCGACCATGAAAAGTGCAAGCAGATAGACAGGCTTATCGCTGAAAAAATGGGCTTCTCCGACTGCTTTGCAGTGTCCGGCCAGACCTATTCAAGAAAGCTTGACAGCCGTGTTTTAAACGTGCTTGCAGGCATCGCTCAGAGTGCGTCAAAATTCTCTAACGATATAAGGCTTTTGCAGCACCTGAAAGAGGTCGAGGAGCCGTTTGAGAAAAGTCAGATCGGCTCAAGCGCTATGGCATACAAGCGTAACCCCATGAGGTCGGAGCGCATGACTTCACTTTCACGCTATGTAATGATAGATGTTCTGAACCCCTACATCACAGCGGCGACACAGTGGTTCGAGAGAACTCTTGACGACTCCGCAAACAAGCGTCTGAGTGTGCCGGAAGCATTTTTGGCTGTCGATGCCATACTTAACCTGTACATCAATGTCAGTGACGGCCTTGTTGTATATGAGGGCGCGATAACCGCTCATCTTATGAACGAGCTGCCCTTTATGATGACAGAGAATATTATGATGGATGCTGTCAAGGCAGGCGGCAACCGTCAGGAGCTTCACGAGAAGATCAGGGCGCTTTCACAGGAGATAAAGAGCAGCGGCGGCAGAAATGATCTGCTTGAAAAGATCGCGGCAGACCCTGCATTCGGCAAGACACTCGATCAGCTCAACGAGATCTGCCGTCCCGAAAAATATGTCGGACGTGCTCCTCAGCAGACAGAGGATTTCCTCAGCGGAGCAGTTGCAGAGGCACTCGCTCCCTATGAGAATGTAGAGACCGAAAAAGCGGAGATCAACGTGTAAATACTGTCGTATCAGGACAGAAAATATCATAAATATCAACCATAGGGAAGGATGAGAACAGTAAAATGGTAAAAGCAATAGTAGGCGCCAACTGGGGCGATGAAGGAAAGGGCAAGATAACCGACGTGCTTGCACAGAAGTCTGACATGGTAATAAGATTTCAGGGCGGCAGCAATGCAGGCCATACCATAATCAATAATTACGGCAAATTTGCGCTCCATCAGCTTCCTTCAGGCGTTTTTAACAGTGAGATAACAAACGTGATAGGCAACGGCGTTGCACTGAGCGTAGAAAACCTTGTGAAGGAAATAAAGGAGCTTGTCGATAAGGGTGTTCCGATGCCGAATATCCTTGTGTCTGACAGAGCACAGATAGTAATGCCGTACCACAAGCTTTTTGACTGCTACGAGGAAGAAAGACTCGGCGGCAAGAGCTTCGGTTCGACAAAATCGGGCATAGCTCCGTTCTATTCCGATAAGTTCTCCAAGATAGGCTTTCAGGTAAATGAGCTTTATGACGATGAAGCAGGTCTTAAAGAAAAACTGGAGCGTATACTTGAAGTAAAGAACGCTATCGTTAAAAATGTTTACCATAAAGACCCCATCAGCACAGACGAGATGTTTGCAAAGCTTATGGAATATAAGGAAGCTCTTGCACCCTATGCGGCAAATACCTTCGATATAGTGAACGATGCAGTAAGAGCAGGCAAGAATATCCTTCTTGAAGGTCAGTTGGGTTCACTTAAAGACACAGATTTCGGTATCTATCCGATGGTAACATCATCAAATACTATCGCAGGCTACGGCGCAGTCGGTGCAGGCGGAATACCGCCTTATGAGATAAAGGATATAATCACCGTTGTCAAGGCATATTCAAGCGCAGTCGGCGCAGGCGAATTTGTCAGCGAGATATTCGGCGATGAGGCTGACGAGCTCAGAAAAAGAGGCGGCGACGGAGGCGAATACGGCGCTACAACCGGACGTCCGAGAAGAATGGGATGGCTTGATCTTGTGGCAACACGCTACGGCTGTAAGGTTCAGGGCGCAACACAGGTGGCGTTTACTGTACTTGACGCACTTGGCTATCTTGACGAGATACCGGTGTGCGTTGCTTATGAGCTTGACGGAAAGAGAATAGATTACTTCCCGTCAACGACCAGACTCAAAAGAGCAAAGCCTGTACTGGAGGTACTTCCCGGTTGGAAGTGTGATATCAGGGGTATCAGGAAATATGAGGAGCTTCCCGAAAACTGCCGCAAATATATCGAGTTTGCCGAGAAAGCAGTCGGCGTTCCGTTCACAATGGTCTCAAACGGTCCGAAGAGAGAGGATATCATCTACCGATAAGTCTGGAGGAGTTAAGTTATTATGTGTGGCATAGTAGGTTATATCGGCTATGAACAGGCCGCTCCGTTTTTGCTCAAGGGCTTGGAAAAGCTTGAATACCGCGGATATGATTCTGCGGGTATCTGCCTGCATGACGGCACAGATCTTGTTGTCAGGAAGTCCAAAGGAAAGCTTGCCGAGCTGAAAAAGCTCACCAATGACGGCAAGGATATCAAAGGCACAGTGGGTATCGGTCACACAAGATGGGCTACCCACGGAGAGCCTTCTGATGTGAATGCACATCCGCACCTGAGCGATTCAGGGCGCTTTGCCGTAGTGCATAACGGCATTATCGAGAACTATCTTCAATTAAAGGATTACCTTATATCAAAGGGTATGACCTTCCGCTCTATGACTGATACGGAGGTCATAGCACAGCTTATAGAATATTATTACAAGGGCGATCTTATCGACACGATAATAAAGGTGCTTGCAAAGCTTGACGGCTCTTATGCTCTCGGTGTTATCAGCCGTGAAGCGCCGGATCAGATCATAGCTGTCAGGAAGGAAAGCCCGCTTATCATTGGTATCGGTCAGGGTGAAAATTATATTGCGTCCGATGTGCCTGCTATCCTTGCCAAAACAAAGAGCATTTACCGCCTTGAAAACAACGAGATAGCTATTCTTGGTCGCGACAGCATAAAGATAATAAATACCGACAGGGAAGATGTTCATAAAGAAGTCGAGACTGTAAGCTGGACTATAGATGCCGCCGAAAAGTGCGGCTATGAGCATTTTATGTTCAAGGAGATAATGGAGCAGCCAAAGGTCATTCACGACACGGTATCACCGCGCATCAGAAACGGACGAGTCGTGCTTGATGAGATAAGCCTTACTCCAGAACAGATACGTTCATTCAACAAAATAAATATACTTGCCTGCGGCTCTGCATATCATGTCGGAGTTGTGGCAAAGTATGTGTTTGAAAAGATACTCAGAAAGCCAGTCGAAGCCGATCTTGCGTCAGAGTTCCGCTACCGTGACCCGATAGTTGATGATAAAACGCTTACTGTCGTCATAAGTCAGTCCGGTGAAACTGCCGATACCAAAGAGGCAATGAAAGAGGCTCAGAGGAGAGGCTCCCATGTTATTTCGGTCGTAAACGTGGTCGGCAGCGCTATTGCAGCAGAATCTGACGATGTGATATACACCTGGGCAGGTCCTGAGATCGCTGTTGCAACTACAAAGGCCTACAGTGCGCAGTTAGCGGTGATCTATCTTATGGCGATCTTCTTTGGTGAGGTGATCGGCACTCTTGATGCGGCACAGGCAGAGTATTATGTATCAGAGCTTCTGTCGATACCTGACAAGATCACTAAAATACTTGAAAACAGTCAGCAGGTGCAGTATCTTGCATCCAAGCTGTTCAATTCAAAGGATATATTCTTCATCGGAAGAAATATCGACTATGCACTTTCGCTTGAGGGCTCCCTTAAGCTCAAGGAGATATCGTATATTCATTCGGAGGCTTATGCGGCAGGAGAACTGAAGCACGGCACGATCAGCCTTATAGAGGACGGCACTCTTGTCATAGCGCTTGCAACGCACGAGCCGCTTATCGCTAAGACGGTCAGCAACATCCGTGAGGTTCAGACAAGAGGAGCAAACGTGCTTTGTCTTGCCTGTGACGATCACAGAGAGCTTGCCGAGGTCGCTCAGAACACGATCTTCATTCCGAAGATATGCGACATGATGCTGCCGTCACTTGCGGTTGTTCCGCTCCAGCTTTTTGCATACTATGTTGCTTCTGCTAAGGGCTGCGATATTGATAAACCACGTAATCTTGCAAAATCCGTGACAGTTGAATAAAGAACGGCGTGATTCTTTACTGCTGTGATTTTGTTTAATATGAGAAGGTAGTGAATATGGATATAAAAAGAGAATCTGTTCTTATTATGGATTTCGGCGGACAGTACAGTCAGCTTATTGCAAGGCGTGTGCGTGAATGCAGCGTTTACTGCGAGCTGCGGCCGTACAAGATCACAGCAGAGGAAATAAAAAAGGCAGGCTACATGGGCATAATTTTCTCCGGCGGTCCCAACAGCACCTATGAAGAAAATGCGCCCAAGTGCGACCCCGGTGTTTTCGAGCTTGGTCTGCCGGTGCTTGGTATCTGTTACGGTGCGCAGCTTATGGCGCAGACCTTGGGCGGAAAGGTACAAAAAAGCGAAACGAGAGAATACGGCAAGACAGAGATAGAGTGCAACACATCATCTCTTGTATTTCATTCCGCAAAAGCCAAAGCGGTAACATGGATGAGCCATACGGATTATATTGCCAAAGTGCCGCACGGCTTCAAGGTAACGGCTATCTCAGAGAGCTGTCCTGTTGCTGCTATGGAGGATATAAAGAGAAAGTTCTTTGCTTTGCAGTTTCATCCGGAGGTAAACCATACCGAGCAGGGAATGCTTTATCTGAGGAACTTCCTTTACAATGCCTGCGGCTGTACTGCCGAGTGGAGAATGAGCTCATTTGTTACGGATACTATAAAGCAGCTGAAGGAAAAAATAGGCGACAAGAAGGTGCTTTGTGCGCTTTCCGGCGGAGTTGATTCATCGGTCGCTGCACTTCTTGTACACAAGGCAGTAGGCAAGCAGCTCACTTGTATATTTGTAGATCATGGTCTCCTGCGCAAGGACGAGGGCGATGAGGTCGAGAGCGTATTCCGCAAGCAGTTTGATATGAACCTGATACGTGTAAACGCGCAGGAGCGTTTTATGACAAGGCTTCAGGGTGTTACCGACCCCGAAACAAAGCGCAAAATAATTGGCGAGGAGTTCATCCGCGTATTTGAGGACGAGGCCAAAAAGCTTGGCAGGATAGAATATCTTTGTCAGGGAACGATCTATCCCGATGTTGTAGAGAGCGGAACAGGAGAAGCCGCTGTGATAAAGAGCCATCACAATGTCGGCGGTCTGCCGGAGGATGTCGGCTTTGAAGGCATTATCGAACCCTTGCGTGATCTTTTCAAGGACGAAGTAAGACAGGCAGGTCTTGAAATGGAGATACCTGAGTTTTTAATATGGCGTCAGCCTTTTCCGGGCCCCGGACTTGCGATACGCATCATGGGAGATATAACCGAAGAAAAGCTTGAGATACTCAAGGATGCAGACGCAATTCTCCGTGATGAAATAAAGTCAAACGGACTTTCACGCAGCGTAGACCAGTTCTTCGCAGTGCTCACAGGTATCAGGAGTGTCGGTGTAATGGGTGACGGCAGAACCTATGACAATACTATTGCCATCCGTGCGGTTACGACCTCTGATTTTATGACTGCCGATTGGGCACGTCTGCCTTATGATATTCTGGAAAAAATCTCCAATCGTATAATCAACGAGGTACGCAATGTCAACCGTGTTGTTTACGACATTACATCCAAACCCCCGGCAACGATAGAGTGGGAATAATAAAAATTGTCCCCCGGCCTCGTTCCTCACCCTTTTTCGGGGCACCCGCAATAGTCTTAGAAAAAAGAAAAAGAAAAGAATCAAGAGACCTTGTAATGTGTGACTTTATGGTCACACTTGCGAGGTCTTTTCTTTGTTTTAAATAAAGATAGTTCTGGCTATTATGTAGTACTTCTTGATCCTTGTAATCCTCCAGCAAAGTCTGGGTAACTAAGCAAAACCTTGATATAATGCGGCTTTCCGCAGTCTGACTAACTAAGTACTAGTGAAAAAAACACGTCCTAAGTGTCGCTCCTGATAACGTCGTGGTCGTAAAAAGTGAAGATTAAAAAAGTAGATTTGAGAAAAGATAATAAGAGAAGAACGGACACAAACGCAGGAGAAGATAGGACACAAAGAAAAATAAGAGAGGATAAATAGTTTGCCCCAAATGAGGCTGAATGGCTTTGCCCTCTGACATAGTACTTTTTGGTGGTGACAATTTGGGGAAAGGAGGTACATGTAGAAAGTCGCTTATAATCAGGGTTTCGAGAGAGGAGGTAAAACGACAACGTAAAAACAAATCACGAGAGGAGGCGCTTTTGGGGAAATACGTGGTTTTTGGGGCAAAATCCCGTCACATTATACTTTGTTTTTGGGAAAACACCCTCATAATGAGTTCTTGCTAACAATACGATGGGTTTATCGCCCCGAAAACCACTATTTCTAAAAATAAGTGACAAATACTGACACAACGACAATTAGGAAAGCAAGCAAAAATCAGCTTAAATACTGATCTCCCAAATTTGTATTAAAAATGGGGAGACTTCCCATCACACGTTAAATTTCTAGGGATTAAAAAAAATGGAGGTTATGCAGATGAAGAAGGTGGACTATAAAGGAAGAGTTATAAAGAGACAACTTAGCAAGTGTAAGGAGGTTTGTAGAAGTTACTCTGAGATGCAGGACGATTACGCAAGGTTTTTG
>CADCKR010000011.1 GCA_902802105.1 uncultured Ruminococcus sp. | reverse complement strand
AGAGCCTGCACCGCTGATTTACTTGCCGCGGCGGCACGGACTACAGTATGTGTTGAACAAGAAGCGAATCGGGAGCGGCAGCTTGCCGCCCGTAGAAGCTGGTGCATCAGCGGTGCTTTGCAAAGACTTATTTTACAGACGCTGATTTACTTGCCGCGGCGGCACTGACTACGGTGTGAAAAAGACAGGCAGCGTAACCATAAAAAATATATTTTAACTCCACACTCCTAACTCCTAACTAATTTTCTGGCGGCACGGACTACGGTATGTGTTGAACAGGCCAAAATATGAAAAGACAGCATCCCCGGAGTGGCTTAGGAATGCTGCCTTCTATCATAATATTGGGTATAATCTGTTATTCGGTGTCCTGAAGTGCATCGTATCCGGTCTGACCGGTTCTGATGCGGACAACGTCTTCAACATCGTAGATGAATATCTTGCCATCGCCGATGTGGCCTGTGTAAAGCGCCTTGACGGCAGTGTCAACGACCGTCTTGACGGGAACCTTGCTTACTACAATGTCTATGCGGATCTTGGGCAGAAGATTCATTTCAACCTCAACACCGCGGTAATATTCTGTCTTGCCGAGCTGTGTGCCGCAGCCGAGTACCTGTGTTACCGTCATGCCTGTGATGCCGATAGCTGTGAGGGCTGTGTTCAGCTCTGTGAACTTGCTCTGCTTTGTAACGATGCTCACGTTTGTAAGCTTCGGTCTGCCGGGATCGGCAGCCTTATTTTCAGGTGTGAGCAGGTTGACCTCAACAGCCTTCTCCGGCGGAACAAGGTCTGATTCTCCGGTCTTGCCGGTGAGCACCTGCGGTACAGGCATAAAGTCTGCGTAAGAGCTTGCAAGTCCGTGTTCGGTGAGGTCAAGACCTCTTACTTCTTCTTCCTTTGAAGCTCTGAGACCTATCGTCTTTTTAAGCAGGAAGAAGATGATAGTCATAAGCACTGCTGTGTATGTGCCGATGGAAAGAATGCCGAGAGCCTGCTTGCCAAGCTGTGTCATGCCGCCGCCGTAGAGCAGGCCGAGAGTTGCGCTGTCCTTTGAGAAAATGCCTACTGCAAGTGTGCCCCAGATACCGTTGCACATATGAACTGCTATTGCGCCTACAGGGTCATCGACCTTCAGCTTGCTGTCAACGAACTCAACAGCAACAACTACGATGATGCCTGAGATAATGCCGATTATGAGTGAACCAAGGATATCTACCGTGTGGCAGCCTGCTGTGATAGCCACAAGTCCTGCAAGAGAACCGTTGAGCGACATTGAAACATCGGGCTTGCCGTTTTTGATCCATGTATAGATCATTGTTGCACAGGTAGCTGCTGCCGGAGCTACTGTTGTTGTTGCGAATATCTGAGCAAGCTGAGTGAGGTCAGTTGCTGCTGCGCCGTTGAAGCCGTACCATCCGAACCAGAGGATGAAAACACCCAGAGCGCCGAGTGTAAGGCTGTGTCCGGGGATAGCTCTCGGCTTGCCTTCTTTGGTGTACTTGCCGATACGCGGTCCCACCATAGCTGCGCCGATAAGAGCCGAGATGCCGCCTACTGTGTGTATGCACGCTGAGCCTGCGAAATCTACGAAGCCAAGCTGTGCAAGCCAGCCCTGACTGTTCCATACCCAACCTGCTTCTATCGGATATACCACAAGGCTGATAAGACCGCTGTAGATGCAGTATGAGATGAACTTTGTCCTTTCGGCCATAGCGCCCGAAACGATAGTTGCTGCGGTAGCGCAGAAAACGAGGTTAAACACAAATGATGACCAAGGGAAGTTGTCAAAATTTGTAAATATTTGCAGGTCGGGCACACCGATGATGCCGAACAGATAATTTTCGGACATCATAAGCCCGAAGCCCAGGAAGATGAACATTATAGTTCCGATGCAGAAGTCCATCAGGTTTTTCATTATAATGTTACCTGCGTTCTTTGCTCTCGTGAATCCTGTTTCTACCATTGCAAAGCCGCACTGCATAAAGAATACAAGCGCAGCACCGATAAGGAACCATATTCCTATCGTGAACGCATTTGCCTGTTCTACAGCCTGCGTCACAGCTGTATTAAGCATATTGTCCATATATTTTCCCACCTTATTATTCCTATCATTATTCCTTTATCTTCCGCGCACCCGATCCGGCGGCAAGCCGCCGCTATGCGCAAATATTAAACGCCGAAGAGGATCTCTGCGTATGAGGGATAAGGCCAGCACTTGGCTGAGGTCTTTTTCTCCATTGCATCGCCGATAGCTCTGAGCTCTTCCATGACAGCAAATACTGTTTCACGGTAATATTTAGCAAGTGCAAGCTGATCGTCTGCGTAGTTTGCTGCGTTTGCAGCGGCTTCCTTCAGCTCCTCGGTCTTCTTTACGAAACTTTCAAGCTTTGCGGAAAGCTCTTCAACAAGCGCGGTCTCTGCATAAACGGAATACGAATCCGAAAGCTGCTTTTTAGCAAGTGCTGCGTCTGTGAGCTTGCCTACATAACCGATAACTGCGGGAGTGATGTTCTTCTCTGCCATGTCGATCATTGTAAGCGCTTCAATGCGCATCTGCTTGCAATATGTTTCAAGCTCGATCTCATATCTTGCGTGGATCTCGGCTTCGGTGACGATGCCGTTTCTTACGAACAGATCAACATTCTTCTGGTCAACATAGTGTGCCATTGCCTCAGGAAGTGAACGGTAATTGCACAAGCCTCTTCTCTCGGCTTCCTTTACCCATTCGTCCGAATAGTTGTCGCCGTTGAAGATGATATTTTTATGCTCGGTAAATGTACGCTTTACAAGAGCCTTGATAGCTGTGTCAAGGTCATCGGCGTCCTTAAGCTCATCATAGAACTGTGCAAGCTCGTCTGCGACCATAGTATTGAGCATATAGTTCGGGCAGGCGATATTGAGCGATGAACCGAGAGCACGGAACTCAAACTTGTTGCCTGTGAAGGCAAAGGGTGAAGTACGGTTTCTGTCGGATGTGTCCTTCTTGAAGTCGGGCAGTACGTCAACGCCTGTGAGCATATTCACCTTGCCGTTTGAACGGTAGGGTGTGCCGTTGATGATGGAATCAACAAGTGCGCCGAGGTCGTCGCCGAGATACATAGAGATGATAGCCGGAGGTGCTTCGTTCGCGCCAAGACGGTGATCGTTGCCTGCCGATGCAACAGTCAGGCGGAGAAGATCCTGATATTCATGTACTGCCTTGACAACGGCTGCAAGGAAAAGCTGGAACTGAAGATTGTCTTCGGGTGCCTTGCCGGGGTCAAGAAGGTTTTCGCCTGTGTTGGTAGAGATAGACCAGTTGTTGTGCTTGCCTGAGCCGTTCACTCCTGCGAAGGGCTTCTCGTGCAGCAGACATACAAGGCCGTGCTTTTCGGCGGTCTTTTTCATTACCTCCATAGTCAGCTCGTTGTGGTCTGTTGCGATATTTGAAGTAGCGAAGATCGGCGCCAGCTCGTGCTGTGAGGGTGCGACCTCGTTGTGCTTTGTCTTTGCCATTACTCCAAGCTTCCAGAGCTCTTCGTCAAGATCGTTCATAAATGCTGCAACTCTTGATTTGATGGAGCCGAAGTAGTGATCCTCAAGCTCCTGACCCTTTGGTGCGGGTGCGCCGAAAAGCGTGCGTCCGGTAAAGATAAGGTCGGGGCGCTGGTCGTACATCTTCTTGTCGATGAGGAAATACTCCTGCTCAGGGCCGACTGTTGTGGTAACGCGGGTAACTTCAGGCTTGCCCAAAAGGTTGAGCACCTTTACTGCAACGCTGCTCAGGCGCTCCATTGAACGGAGCAGCGGGGTCTTCTTGTCAAGCACCTCTCCGGTGTAGGAGCAGAATGCTGTAGGAATATAAAGTGTCTTGTCACGGATAAATGCAGGTGAGGTCGGGTCCCATGTTGTATAGCCCCTTGCCTCGAAGGTCGCCCTTATTCCGCCCGAAGGAAAGCTCGATGCATCAGGCTCGCCCTTGATAAGCTCTTTTCCGGAGAACTCCATGATTATCTGTCCGTCATCGACAGGATAAATAAAGCTGTCGTGCTTCTCCGCCGTCACACCGGTCATTGGCTGGAACCAATGTGTATAATGTGTGCAGCCCATCTCTACTGCCCAATCCTTCATGGCATTTGCTACGGCGTTTGCAACGCTGATGTCAAGCGGCTCACCGTTTTTAATTGTCTTTTTGAGTGCCTTGTAGGTTGAAAGCGGCAGTCTTTCCTGCATCTTTCTGTCGTTAAAAACCATGCTTCCGAAAAGCTCTGTTACGTTTGCCATATCCTTTTCCTCCTGCGGAACCTTTGCCATGCTGTGCACTCCGCTGAGCCTTACTGCATCAGCAATAAAACAGCCGTGACATATAATGTTCCGGATAATTATTTCAAAACATAAAGGCGCTGCAAGCTCCATTGCTTACAACGCCTTTGTTGTTCCGATGGTTGCAGTATACATCATCGTTAAGATTTTGTCAATACCTTTTTGCAACTTTTTTTTAAGTTCCTGCAAATTGTTCATAAAAACGCCTAATTAACGACGTTTAATTTCAGAATATGAATAATTTTTTAAGTAAAATGCAATTTCTTATTGACAATCCTGCATCATCCGTTTATAATAAGCCCATACCCCATTATTGTTAAATTTTTGATAAAGTCGTATAAAGAAAAATACGCTTTATCAGAACGGGATCTGCCCGGGAGTGGCAGGGGCCGCCGCAGACGGAGGCTTATCCGGAGAGGTCCCGGTAATGGAAAACATATATATGAAAGGTAGATCATTATGGAGCCTATGACAAACAGTCTTTATGATCCGTCGTTTGAACACGACAACTGCGGTATCGGAGCGGTAGTCAACATAAAGGGCATCAAGTCCCACAAGACAGTATCCGATGCGCTCACCATTGTAGAGACACTGGAGCACCGTGCAGGAAAGGACGCCGAAGGAAAAACCGGAGACGGTGTAGGCATTCTCCTGCAGATATCCCACAGGTTCTTCAAAAAAGAGGCCGCAAAGCTTAATATACCTGTAAAGTCAGAGCGTGACTATGCTGTGGGTATGTTCTTCTTTCCTCAGAATGAGCTGAGACGCAATCAGGCAAAGAAGATGTTTGAGATCATCGCCGAAAAAGAGGGTCTTGAGGTCCTGGGCTGGAGAGATGTTCCCTCTCAGCCGCAGGTGCTGGGCGCAAAGGCGCTTGAATGTATGCCGAACATACAGCAGTGCTTTATCGAGCGTCCCGAAGGAGTAAACAAGGGGCTTGACTTTGACCGCAGGCTTTATGTAGCAAGACGCTTCTTTGAGCAGAGCAACGAGGATACATATGTCGTTTCGCTTTCGAGCAGGACTATAGTATATAAGGGTATGTTCCTTGTCGGCGACCTGAGAAGATTTTTCCTTGACCTTCAGGACGAGGACTACGAATCGGCTATCGCGGTGGTACACTCACGCTTCTCGACAAACACCTTTCCGAGCTGGCAGAAGGCTCACCCGAACCGCATGATAGTACACAACGGTGAGATCAACACCATACGCGGCAACGCAGACAAGATGCTTGCGCGTGAAGAAACTATGGCGTCTGAGCACCTGATGGGTGACTTTGACAAGCTTATACCCGTAGTCAACACCGAAGGCTCAGACTCGGCTATGCTTGACAATACGCTTGAATTTCTCGTTATGAGCGGCATGGAGCTTCCGCTTGCAGTTATGATAACCATTCCGGAGCCCTGGGACAACAACCACGCCATGAGCCAGAAAAAGCGTGACTTCTATCAGTATTATGCAACAATGATGGAGCCCTGGGACGGACCTGCCGCTATCGTATTTTCTGACGGCGATCTTGTAGGCGCAGTTCTTGACAGAAACGGACTTCGCCCCTCACGCTACTATATAACTGATGAGGATAACCTTATTCTCTCCTCAGAGGTAGGCGCGCTTCCTGTTCCTGCCGAAAGGATAGTAAGAAAGGAACGCCTGCACCCCGGAAAGATGCTTCTTGTGGATACCGTTCAGGGCAGACTTATAGATGACGATGAGATAAAGGAGCATTACGCTTCACGCCAGCCCTACGGCGAATGGCTCGATTCAAACCTTATCCGCCTGAAATATCTCAAGGTACCGAATGCAAAGGTAGAGGAGCATCCCCGCGCCGAAAAGCGCAGGCTCCAGAAGGCCTTCGGATATACATACGAGGACGTAATGGACAACATCCTGCCGATGGCAAAGGACGGAAAAGAGCCTATTGCCGCTATGGGCTGTGACAAGCCGCCGGCAGTGCTCTCAAAGCAGCCTGTGCCGCTGTTTGACTACTTCAAGCAGATATTCGCGCAGGTGACGAACCCGCCTATTGACGCTATCCGCGAGGAAATAGTTACCTCTACGACAATATATATCGGCGAGGACGGCAACATCCTTGAAGAGAAGCCGGACAACTGCCGTGTAATAAAGGTAGTTAACCCCATACTCACATCGACAGGTATGCTGAAGCTGAAAAAAATGAACATCTCAGGCTTCAAGGTCGCAGTGATACCGATACTCTACTACAAGAACACAAAGCTTTCAAAGGCTATAAAGCGCCTGTTCATCGAAGCTGACAAGGCATACAAGAACGGCGCGAATATACTCATCCTCTCTGACAGAGGCGTTGACGAAAACAGGCTTGCTATCCCGTCGCTGCTTGCGGTGTCTGCGCTGCATCAGCATCTTGTGGCAACAAAGCGCCGCACCTCGCTTTCGATAGTTCTTGAAAGCGGCGAGCCTCGTACAGTACATCACTTTGCAGCTCTGCTTGCATACGGCGCAAGCGCTGTCAACCCCTATCTTGCAATAGAGACTATACACGAGCTTATCCATGACGAGCTGCTTGACAAGGATTATTACGCAGCAGTCAACGACTATAACGACGCAGTTCTTCACGGCATTGTAAAGATAGCTTCCAAAATGGGCATCTCTACCCTGCAGTCCTATCAGGGCTCAAAGATATTTGAAGCTGTCGGTCTGAGCCGTGAGCTTATCAATGAATACTTTACCGGCACTGTCAGCCGCGTGGGAGGAATAACCCTCAGCGATATCGAAAAGACAGTTGACCGCCTGCACACGGCAGCGTTTGACCCGCTTGGTCTCGGAACGAACAGCGACCTTCCTTCTCTTGGCGGACACAAGCTCCGCAGCGGCAAGGAGGAGCACCTCTACAACCCGCAGACGATACACGCTCTGCAAAAGGCAGCCCGTACAAACGATTATGCTACCTACAAGGAATATTCCCGCATGATAAACGAGGAAATGGATCCCGTAAACATCCGCGGTCTGCTCGGCTTCAACTATGCTCAGGAGCCGCTGCCGCTTGACGAGGTAGAAAGCGTTGACAGCATCGTCCGCCGCTTCAAGACAGGCGCTATGTCCTACGGCTCTATCTCTGAGGAGGCTCACGAGGCACTGGCGGTGGCTATGAACCGCATCGGCGGCAAGTCGAATTCCGGCGAGGGCGGCGAAAGTCCGGAGCGCATACTCAGCAAGGGAACAGAAAACGACCGCTGCTCAGCTATCAAGCAGGTAGCTTCGGGACGCTTCGGCGTTACATCAAAGTATCTCAACTCTGCAAGCGAGCTGCAGATCAAGATGGCTCAGGGCGCAAAGCCCGGCGAGGGCGGACATCTGCCGGGTCAGAAGGTCTATCCGTGGATCGCAAAGACAAGACATTCCACTCCCGGAGTTTCGCTCATCTCTCCCCCGCCGCATCACGATATCTATTCCATAGAGGATCTTGCTCAGCTCATCTACGACCTGAAAAACGCCAACAAAAAAGCACGTATATCCGTAAAGCTTGTATCAGAGGTCGGCGTAGGCACTGTTGCGGCAGGTGTTGCCAAGGCAGGCGCAGGAGTTATCCTCATTTCCGGATATGACGGCGGTACGGGCGCAGCTCCGAAAAGCTCGATCTACAATGCCGGTCTCCCCTGGGAGCTTGGTCTTGCAGAGGCTCATCAGACGCTCATTATGAACGGTCTGCGCGACAAGGTGGTCATCGAAACTGACGGCAAGCTTATGACAGGACGTGACGTTGCTGTGGCGGCTATCCTCGGCGCTGAGGAATTCGGCTTTGCTACCGCTCCGCTGGTAACTCTCGGCTGCGCTATGATGCGTGTGTGCAATCTGGACACCTGCCCGTTTGGCGTGGCTACACAAAATCCGGAGCTGAGAAAGCGCTTTAACGGCAAGCCGGAATATGTTATCAACTTTATGCATTTTGTAGCTCAGGAGCTGCGTGAATATATGGCAAAGCTCGGCGTAAGGACAGTTGATGAGCTTGTGGGCAGGACTGATCTTCTTTGCAGGCGCGACGATCTTACCGATGAGGAGAGCAGAGTCGATGTTTCACTTCTTCTCGACAGACGCTTTGCAAATGAGCATATATGCTACAACGATAAAAAGCTCTATGATTTCAAGCTTGATGAGACCATTGACGAAAGGGTCATCGCAAAGAAGCTGCGCAAGGCCTTCAATGCAGGCGAGCCAAAGACCATAGAGATAGATATAAAGAATACCGACCGTACACTCGGCACTGCTTTCGGCTCAGAGATAACCCGCAGATATGACGACACTCTGCCGGAGGATACATACCGTATAGTATGCAACGGTTCAGGCGGTCAGAGCTTCGGCGCATTCATTCCCAAGGGACTAACGCTTGAGCTCAGGGGCGACAGCAACGACTACTTTGGCAAGGGACTTTCAGGCGGCAAGCTTATAGTTTATCCGCCGGATGGTTCGCAGTTCAAGGCAGAGGAAAATATAATCATCGGCAATGTTGCGCTTTATGGCGCAACAGGCGGCAAGGCGTTTATCAACGGTGTTGCCGGAGAACGCTTCTGCATAAGAAATTCCGGCGCATCGGCTGTAGTTGAGGGCGTAGGCGAGCACGGCTGCGAATATATGACAGGCGGTACCGTTGTCATACTCGGCAGAACAGGCAACAACTTTGCAGCCGGTATGTCCGGCGGCGTGGCTTATGTGCTTGACGAGCACCACCATCTCTACAAGCGCCTGAACAAGGAGCTTGTGGAATGCTCCGAGGTAAGCCTTCCGCAGGATATCGACACTCTGCGCGGCCTGATCGCAGAGCACGTTTCGGCGACCGGTTCGGTAAAGGGCGAGAATATACTCAACCACTTTGAAGAATATCTGCCGCTGTTCAAAAAGGTCATACCGCACGATTACAGGGTAGTAACGGAAGCCATTGCCGAAAACGAGAAAAACGGCATGGATCCTGAGCGTTCAAGAATAGAAGCTTTTTACAGCCTTATACACGAGGAATGATCAGCAGCTGATACGAGGCCTTTTCAGATAAAAAGGAAGTCTGAAAGGGTGTGAAGATAAAGGAAAGAAAAGGGTCATCGTGATCCTTCCCTTCAAGGCATGAAGCCTGAGGGAGCCCGTGGGAAGCACAGATATATGCTTCCCACGGAAAAGCCTTATACAAAATCAGAAACAAGGAGCGATAGCCATGGGAACACCGGACGGTTTTCTGAAATATCAGCGCAGAGATGCGCAGGCTTATCCAATAGAAGAACGTATAAAAAATTACAACGAGTTCCATACTCCGCTTTCGGAAAAGGAACAGAAAAAACAGGGTGAACGCTGCATGAACTGCGGTGTGCCCTTTTGTCAGTCGGGAATACTTATCGGCGGAATGATATCGGGCTGCCCGCTGAACAATCTTGTGCCCGAATGGAACCACCTTGTAAGCATAGGCGCATGGAAGCAGGCCTATGACAGACTGAAAATAACCAATAATTTCCCTGAATTTACATCGAGGGTTTGTCCGGCGCTTTGCGAAAAGGCCTGTACCTGCGGCGCTAACGGCGATGCAGTCACCGTAAAGGCAAACGAATACAGCATTATCGAATACGCCTATGAGGAAGGTCTTGCAAGACCTCAGCCGCCGAAGGTAAGGACAGGCAAGAAGATCGCAGTTATCGGTTCGGGACCTTCCGGGCTTGCGGCAGCAGACCAGCTCAACCGCAGAGGCCACAGCGTAACCGTTTTTGAGCGTTCCGACAGGATAGGCGGTCTGCTGATGTACGGCATACCCAACATGAAGCTTGAAAAGCACATTATCGACAGGAAGATAAGCGTTATGAAGGCTGAGGGCATCACCTTCGTTACCTGCAGGAATGTGGGAACGGATATTCCGGCCGAAGAGATACTGAACAGCTTTGACCGTGTGATACTTGCCTGCGGTGCTTCTGCGCCGAGAGATATAAACGTGCCCGGAAGAAATGCCGAGGGAATATATTTTGCGGTCGATTTCCTTAGATCAACAACAAAAGCCCTGCTTGATAACAGCCTTGCAGAGGGCAGCTATATCAGCGCAAGGGACAAGAACGTGCTTGTTATCGGCGGCGGCGATACCGGCAACGATTGTGTGGGTACCTGTGTGCGTCACGGCGCAAAAAGCGTTACTCAGCTTGAAATGATGCCAAAGCTCCCCGACGAAAGAGCCGAAAGCAATCCCTGGCCGGAATGGCCGAGAGTCTGCAAGACAGATTACGGTCAGGAAGAGGCCGCAGCGGTTTACGGAAATGACCCGAGAGTTTATCAGACTACTGTAAGGGAATTTCTTATGGATGAAGGCGGCAGGCTCAGGGGCGCTGTTCTTGTAAAGCTTGAACCGCAAAAGGACGCAGCCACAGGCAGAATGACGATGAAGCCCGTTGACGGCAGCGAATATACGGTCGATGCGGAGCTTGTGCTCATCGCCGCAGGCTTTCTTGGCAGCGAGAGCTATGTTACCTCGGCTTTCGGCGTTGAAACAGATCAGCGCACAAACGTAAAGACAGAGCGCAGCTCTCACCGCACAAGCGCAGACCGTGTTTATACTGCCGGAGATATGCACATCGGACAGTCACTTGTTGTACGCGCTATCCGTGAGGGCCGTGACTGTGCAAAAGAGGTCGATCTTGATCTTATGGGCTACACAAACCTGTGCTGATCCGCTTTTTTCGGCGGCAGGGCTCTTGCTGCTGAACTTTGATTTAGGAGTGTTAATTATATGAAGATAAACAGCAATTTCAACAACCTTGTGCCGAATTATCTCTTTGCTGATGTTTCAAGGCTTACGAATGAATTTATCGCAGCCAATCCCGACAAGAATGTGATACGTCTGGGCATCGGTGACGTTACCCTGCCGCTTGCGCCTGTTGTAGTTGATGCAATGAAAAAAGCCTGCGATGATTTCCTGCATCAGAGCACCTTCAAGGGATATCCGGAATATGAGGGCTATGATTTCGCGCGCAGTGCCGTTTCGGACTATTATCAGAGCTTCGGAGTTATCGTGCAGCCGGACGAGGTGTTTATCTCTGACGGCGCGAAATCCGACTGCGGCAATATCGGGGATATTTTTTCACAAGATAATACAGTGCTCATTCCCGACCCGGTATATCCGGTATATGTTGACGCAAACATCATGGCAGGCAGGAATATAATTTATGCGCCGTCGGGCGAAAGCGAGCATTTTCTGCCTATGCCGAACAAGAAAATAAAAGCGGATATAATCTATCTCTGCTCACCGAACAACCCGACCGGAGCCGCATACAACAAAGAGCAGCTTACCGAATGGGTAAACTATGCTCTTGAAAACGATGCTATCATACTTTATGATGCCGCATACGAAGCATTTATCAGCGAGGGACTTCCGCGCTCTATTTATGCTGTAGAAAACGCCCGCTACTGTGCGATCGAGCTTTGTTCGCTCTCAAAGACAGCAGGCTTTACCGGTGTACGCTGCGGCTACACGATAGTTCCGCACGAGCTTATCCGTGAGGGCAAGAAGCTCCACGACCTCTGGTACAGGCGTCAGGCCACAAAGTTCAACGGTGTTTCATGGGCTGTACAATGCGGCGCAGCGGCTGTTTTCAGTCCCGAAGGGCAGCGTCAGTGCCGCAGCAATATTGAATATTACCACGAAAACGCCGCACTCATCGGCAGTATGCTTGACGAGCTTGGCATCTACTACACCGGCGGAAAGAATTCGCCGTACATCTGGATGAAGTGTCCGTTCTCCATGAGCGGATGGGAATTTTTTGATTATTTGCTGAAGAATGCCGCAGTAGTCGGCACACCCGGCGAGGGCTTCGGCAGCTGCGGCAACGGATTTTTCCGTCTTACGTCCTTCAACTCTCACGAAAAAACCGCAGAAGCCGTTGAGCGCATAAAATCTCTGCTTTCCTGACACACCGGCAGTCATTGCCGTAGACATAACACAAATCAGCGGTGCTTTGAAAGAACTTCTTAGCACACGCTGATTTATTTTTTTAGCGGTTTTTATTAACACACGCTGATGAACTATCCCACGGAAATCAATTTTCAAAATTCAGCGGTTTTAGGAAGGGGGTACGGTGGATAACCTTTTTTTCCGCCGGAAAAGGGTTCCCCCAGTGTAACCATAAAAAATGTATACTTGTGCGGCTTTTTATGATTTTCCGCTTTCAACGATGCGGCTGATTATCTCTCGATTGATGCGGGCGGTTTCAAGCGTAAGATATCCGAGTGTTCCGTAAGTGTGAAAAGCACCGTCCATTTCTATAGTTCTGACGGGCACGCCGACTTCTTCAAGCTCACTGTCAAGCCAGATGGCATCCGCATAAAGGCTCTCATGCAGCTCGCAGGTGATGTAAGTAGGAGGAAAGCCGTGAAAGTCGCCTGTGTATGGTGAGAGCTCGACATTCTTCGGGTCTGCATCACCGATGTAAAGCGTATTCAGCGTATTTCCTGCGCCGCGCTTTACAATAAAATCATTGTTTATATCCTCGTTTATTGACCTGTCAAGCGAATCGCTCAGATCAACAACAGGCGAATGGAGTACAAGAAAGTCCGGGAGCTGCTCACCTCTCATTTTGAGCCGCATCGTCAGAGAAACACAAAGCCCTGCGCCTGCGCTGTCGCCGGCAAGAGTTATCCTCTTGTCCGGACGCTGCTCCCTTATCGCTTTGTAGACCATATAGCAGTCATCAAGCCCCGCAGGATAGGGATGCTCGGGCGCAAGCGAATAATCGACCATCACAACAGGCCGGCCTGTCCTTGATGCCAGAAATTCCGCATACATCCGCTGATAGGATGCAATGCCAAGGACAAAGGCTCCTCCGTGAAGATATATTATAACGTCATCGTTTTTTGAACCGACAGCCGCTACTATATCTACCGGCACTCCGGCGATCTCCTTGCGCTTTGTAACAGTACAGTTCTTTTTATGGCGCTTCTTTTCGCGCTCCTCCATATTTGAGCGGATCTCAGCCCAGTTGGTGTTCTCCATTCCTCCGCCGAAGGAAAAATCTCTGAACATCTGTTCCGTCTTTTTGTATATCAGCTTCATCATAAGTGATCTTGCTTTTCGTTTTTCTACAGCCATTTGTATACCTCCATATTTATTTTATTACAGTGACCTTGCAGCTTGATTCCTTGCCGTTATAGGTGCGTACAGTTATCCATGCAGTGCCCGGCTTCTCCGCCTTGAATGTGCCGATCCAGCTTGTTTTTGTCATTTTGACAACGCTGCTTTTGTTTGAACGGTAGGTTCTTGAAGCACTCGCCGCATCCGGCGCGAGAAGTGCGCTTATGCTTGCACTCTGACCTACTTTTATGGTCATTGACTTCTTGCTGAGAGATACCCAGCCCGGAGCAGCCTTGACTATTACCTTGCAGGTCGCTTTCATGCCGTTGTAGGTCTTGACAGTAACATAAGCAACACCCGGCTTTACGCCCACAAACTCACCGCGCCAGTCTGTGCGCGTCATTTTTACTATGCTGCTGTTGCTGCTGCTGAACGTGCGCGCAGAAGACGCATCAGCAGGAGAGATCTCACAGTCGAGCGAATACTTCTCCCCTGCGCCTATCGTTACAGTGCTCTTTGTAAGCTTTATAGAAGCGGGCGCATTCCTGACTATTATCTTACAGCAGGTCTCAACGCCGTCTGATGAACGCGCGGTAACATAAGCGGTACCCTTTTTCAGCGCCTTGACAGCACCTGTCTGAGATACCGAAACTATCGACGGCGCCGAGGTACGCCATGTTACGCTGTCACCGTGAGAATTTATGAGCTTTGCTTTCAGGCGGAAGCTCTCACCTACTCCAAGCGAAAGCAGCCCCTTGTTAAGACTGATATCAATAATGTGGTCGTTATAGATGTTTATTCCGTATGACGCCTTGTTATATCCGATACCGGAGCCGTTGCGTGTTTTTGTATCGGCAGTGCCGTTTTCCGAGATCGAAATGTACCTTGAGCTGATGCAGTAAACACCGTAATCCTTGCATTTTACCTGAGTGTTGTTTGTCAGGGTAACGCTCATGGCGCTTGATATTTCTATGCCGAAGCTGCCGCAGCTTTCAATGTGATTATCTTTCAGTACAGAATCTATGCTGTTCCTTTTGTCGGATTCGACCTCATCCACAGGACCCGGAGTAAGGAAAATGCCCACATCTCCGCAGCGGACAAAGGAGCAGCCGCGCACAGTCGTTCTTGATGATGCTGTGTTGTGTATGCCGTCCGAGCCGATATCCGTAAAGCTGTTGTTTGTAATCAGGGTGTTGTCGGAAAGGTTGACGTGCATACCGTAATTTTCAACGGATGATACAACATTGCCGCCGAATTTTCCGTTGTCATAATAGCAGGTCTCCCCTACCTTCATGCCGCTGCATTCCATTACCATAATACCTACGCCTGAACGCGCAGCATCCTTCAGGTCGTCATAGTCAAGCTCACTGTTCAGCGTAACAGAGCGGACGGTATTGCCGGAGATTATGCAGCCGTCTCCGCAGCGTACACACTTGATGCCGTCACCGCAGGCGTCTTTTATGTCATTGCCGAGGATGCTTATATTCGGCGACCTGAAATCCGTCAGCCTGCCGTTTGCATCGTTCAGACCGCCGTAAACATAGATGCCGTGGCCGTTTGCGTTATATATGCGGTTGCGCAGAAATATCACGCTGCTGCTGCTGTGTGCAAATATGACCTGACTTGTCGTATTGCTGAATTTACAGTCCCTTATAACGACATTGCCTGAGCTGTAGAGCATAACATTTCCGTAGTCAAACGAGCCGCCTCCGGTAACGGTGAGTGAATCAAGCTGTATGTCATAAGTCCTTGAAAGCTTCATCAGCCTTGAACCGTCTTTCAGCTTCCATGTTCCGCCCTTGAAGCCTATGCCGCTGTTCTCATAGGATGAAAAAAACAGGTCTGCCGTACCGGTTATCACAGCGTTTTCGGCGTTTATGTCAATGCCATCACAAAGGATCACAGTTTTGTTTATGCATAGCCTGCCCACGATTTTTATAGTCGTTCTGCCGTTTTGTCTGTAATAAGGATCGCTGTATTTCCACAGTGCTGCCTGCAGGTCAGAATCAGTCGCGCCGTTTTTTCCGTTTATTACAACAGTGCCGTCACTCTGCTCATATACGGCATTGCCTGCTGCCGATGCATCCATCGCAGAAAAATGAAAAGCCGCCAGCATACATAATGGTATAATTGCTGTCAGCACAGCGGCATATAATAGCACCGAGATCAATTTTCTGTTATTTTTTTGTTTCATCAACTTTTCTCCTTTAAAGATACTATAATAGCAAATAATGTCAGTATTATTATAAACTATGGAAATAATTTTGTCAAGAATTTACATAATATAGTAGCAAAAATCAATTTTATCAGGCAAGTTACACGGTGAAAAAATTTTCCCGTTTGAAAATTGATCTCCGTGTGATACAGCGCTGAAACGATCCTCTGCTCGTTAAAAGCATACGATAATTGATACAAAAAAACTGTCAGATATCCGGCTGAGAGGCCTTTTTTGCAAAAGAGTTTCTTTACAAATCCCGGATAATATGGTATTATAGAATCAAACGGAGATGATATTTATGTCAGATATTGTTACAGAACTTGCAATGAGCATGACTGCGGCACAGGCAAGGGCAAGGCTTGATGCAGCAGCAAAAAAGCTGATAAAGCATCGCGTTATTCTTGCAGAAATAATGAAAAACTGTGTTGAAGAATTCAAAGCGTATGACAGAGACTATATCATAGAGAACTGCTTTGTCGGTGAAGTCCGCATGAATGAGATATCTGTTGACCAGGATGTGCCTGATGCAGATATGAGCATAATCGGCTCTGATACTGAAGATCTGTCAGAAAACGAAGGACTGGTACGCTATGATCTGGTATTTGACGCCATTGCTCCTGATACCCGGAAAATGATCAGAATGGTTATCAATATAGAAATCCAGGTAAATATAAGTCTTTCGTATTCTGTTGTGACAAGAGCCATATACTATCTTGCCCGCCTCATATCACGGCAAAAGGGCACGGTTTTCACGCATTCGGATTATGAAAAAATACAAAAGGTCTATTCGATATGGATATGTCCCGATCCGAAGAATGAAAACAGGAATTCTATTGCAGAATACGGATTTACACAGCAGAAGGTTTTAGGCAGAGTCGATGAAGACGTTGAAAACTATGACAAAATGAAGGCTATCATCATATCATTGAATGATGAGGGCACGGATAACAGAAATGAGCTTATAAGGCTTTTGAGCACTCTGCTCTCAACGACCGAATCTGTTGAAACAAGAAAACAGATCCTTAAAGATGAGTTCAGGATACCTATGACAAAGCAGATAGACGAGGAGGTGCTTGAAATGTGTAATCTTGGTATGGCTGTTGAAATGAAGGGCATGGCTAAAGGCATGGAAAAAGGCATGGCTAAGGGCATGGCTAAAGGCATGGCTAAAGGTATGGAAAAAGGCATGGCTAAGGGCATGGAAAAAGGCATGGCTAAAGGCATGGAAAAAGGCATGGCTAAGGGCATGGAAAAAGGCATGGCTAAGGGCATGGAAAAAGGCATGGCTAAGGGCATGGAAAAAGGCATACTGTCAAGCATAGAAAAGCTTATGAAAACCATGAAATGGAATGCACATCAGGCAATGGAGGCGCTTGAAATACCTCAGAGCGAACAGGAGCACTATGCTGCAATGATAGATCATAACTCCGGTACTTGAATTCAAGGCAGCACCGCACAAAGAAAGCCCGTGCCGATATAGTTCTGAATGGACATGAGTTTCTAAAAGTTCCCGCTCAGCTTTCGGGGGGCTTTCATTTGAAAGTCCCCGACCAAAATTGATTTCCGTGGTATTATTGTCGAAATCTATTGCAACGATCTCCGGTATATGGTATAATGTATAAAAATTACCTGTATCGGAGGTTTTTATTATGCCAGATTGGTTAAAGGACGCAGTTTTCTATGAGATCTATCCGCAGACCTACTGTGACAGCAACGGTGACGGTATCGGCGACATCAACGGTATTATATCCAAGTTAGACTATGTAAAGAGCCTTGGATGCAACGCTGTATGGCTGAACCCTGTATATGATTCGCCTTTTATGGATGCCGGCTACGACGTCAGGAATTATTATAAGGTAGCTGAGAGATACGGCACCAACGAAGATCTGAAGCACCTTTTTGAGGTCGCTCACAAAAAAGGCATACGCATACTGCTTGACCTTGTTCCCGGACATACATCAGATCAGAACGAGTGGTTCCTGAAGAGCAAGCAGGCTGAAAAGAACGAGTTCAGCGGCAGATATATCTGGACTGACTGTGTGTGGGAGGCTCCGCCGCAGTACAGGCTTCTCTGCGGTATAACACCACGTGACGGCAATTATATGGTAAACTATTTCAGCTCACAGCCTGCTCTTAACTATGGCTTCAACAAGATAACACATCCCGCATGGCAGAAGAAGCCTACTGACCCCGACTGTATCGCTACACGCGAAGCTTTGAAGGACATAATGCGCTTCTGGCTCAGAATGGGCTGTGACGGTTTCCGTGTGGATATGGCTGATTCTCTTGTAAAGGGCGAGGACGGCGAAAAGCCCGAAACCTGCAAGGTCTGGAAAAGCATACGTGAAATGCTCGACAAGGAGTTCCCCGATGCAGCCATCGTTTCCGAGTGGTGCAATCCGAAAGTAGCAGTCGGCGCAGGTTTTCACAGTGATTTCTATCTCGACCATGATGATAACGGCTACCGCATTCTTTTCCGTGACAAGAACCGGGAAACAGGAGAATGCAGGGCTGTTTTTGGCAAGAACGGCAAGGGAGACATTATGAAATTCCTTGATGAATACCTTGACGACCTGAAGGGCACCAAGGGCAAGGGATATATCAGCTTTATCACCTGCAACCATGATACACCGAGAATGACAAGGATGTTCACTCCTCTTGAAGCAAAGATAGCTTATTCGTTCGTTTTCCTTATGCCGGGAGTTCCTTTCCTCTACTACGGCGATGAGATCGGCATGAAGTATATGGAAGGACTCAACAGCAAGGAGGGCGGCTACAGCAGAACAGGCACCCGTACTCCCATGCAGTGGAACAGCAGCGTAAACTGCGGCTTTTCGTCTGCGCCGAAGGAGATGCTTTATCTGCCTGTCGATACATCCGATGATGCAGTTACCGTAGAAAAGTGCGAGGCCGACCCGGATTCTATCCTCAACACGCTGAGAAAGGTCATAAAGCTCCGTCACGAAAACGAAGATCTGCAGTCTGACGGCGGTTTTGAAGTGGTTTATGCAAAAAAGAACACCTACCCGTTCATGTTCAGAAGAGGAAAGTTCCTTATTGCCGTCAATCCCACAGAAAAGGCTCAGACAGCTCCGCTTGACCTTGACGGTGAATGCGTGTTCTCCATCGGCAGGGCTTTGATTGAAAAGAAAAAGATAACGATGCAGCCGCAGTCGCTTTATGTTATAGAGCTTGCCGACTGATAATACATATAGGGACAGCACAATGTGTTGTCCCTTTTTATTCCCTGCGCCGGCAAGCTTGACATATAAGGATAAAAAATATATAATAGTTAGGTAATATGATACTAATACCTAACAAAAAGCAGAAAATTTTTGCGGTCTGATTTTTATCGGGAATTAGTATAAAAAAGGAGATCGTGAAATGAAAAAGAATGTCCAACCTGTCAGAAAGACAGAAAATATCACACGATTTGACGTTTCACAGGAAACCGGTCTTAACAATGAACAAGTCAGCCAGCGTAAAGCCGAAGGACTTGTCAACGATGATAAGCCGCTGACCACAAAAAGCATAAAGAGAATATTTTACGATAATATCGTTACTCTATTTAATGTGCTCAATCTTTTGCTGGGAATAGCGGTGTTCTGTGTAGGCTCCTATAAGAATATGCTGTTTTTGGGTGTAATGCTGTGCAACACTTCGATAGGCATATTTCAGGAGATCAGAGCCAAGAGGACTATCGACAGGCTTTCTATTGTTTCCGCTACTAAGGTAACTGTTATCCGGAACGGCGAAAAGCAGCGTGTCGGCATAGACGAGATAGTGCTTGACGACATTATCGAGTTCTCTCAGGGAAACCAGATACCCGTTGACTGCATTGTTATTTCAGGCAACTGTGACGCAAATGAATCCCTGCTTACCGGCGAATCGGACGCCATCCACAAAAAGCCCGGCGATATGATGTTTTCGGGCAGCTTCATCGTCAGCGGCAAGTGCTATGCAAGAACAGAGCACGTCGGCAGCGATAACTACGCTTCAAAGATATCTGCGGAGGCAAAGTATATCAAGAAGGTAAACTCCGAGATACTCTATACCCTCAATAAGATAATCAAGGTGCTGACGTTCATCATACTTCCGCTGGCAATACTCATGTTCCTCAGACAGTTCAGCCTTGAAGGAAACACCACCGGCCTTAATACAATGTGCGTTTTCGGGCCTATCGACCCGCATCTTGTAAAGGCTGTCGTTAATACCGTTGCAGCCGTTACCGGAATGATACCGGAGGGACTTATACTTCTGACAAGTACGGTGCTTGCGGTGAGCGTTATCAGACTGTCGCAGCACAAGGTGCTCGTACAGGAGCTTTACTGCATTGAAACTCTTGCAAGAGTAGATGTTCTCTGCCTTGACAAGACCGGCACCATAACTGAGGGCTGCATGGAGGTAGCTGATTATATTCCCTTCGGCGGCACGACCGAAAAGGAAAACCTCGCTGACGTTCTGTGCGGACTTGTCAATGCTCTTGATGATACAAACGCGACCTTCATGGCGCTGAAGGATAAATTTGGCGGCAGTACAGATATGAAGTCCGATAAGGCGGTTCCGTTTGCATCCGAAAAGAAGTGGTCGGGAGCGCATTTTGAAGGACAGGGCTCATACATAATGGGCGCAGCTGAGTTCATACTCGGCAAGGTGCCTGCTGAGCTTAAAGAAAAGCTTGACGGTTATGCAAGGAATTACCGCTCCATCATCATTGCGCATTCCGACAATGAGTTCAAGGATAAAGACCTGCCCGATGATATCACTGTAATAGGCATAGTGCTGCTGAATGACAAGATCAGGAATGAGGCTCCTCAGACACTCCGCTACTTTGCGGATCAGGGCGTTGAGGTAAAGATAATTTCCGGAGATAACCCGATAACCGTTTCGGACGTTGCAAGACGCGCGCAGGTAAAGAACTACGACAAGTATGTTGACGCCACAACCTTACAGACCGATGAGGACATAAGCGAAGCAATGAAGAAATACACCGTTTTCGGCAGAGTAACTCCTGCGCAGAAGAGAAAATTCGTTGTTGCGCTGAAAAATCAGGGACACACCGTTGCAATGACAGGCGACGGCGTAAACGATGTTCTTGCTCTGAAGGAGGCCGACTGCAGCATAGCTATGGCTGCCGGAAGCGACGCCGCAAGAAACGTTGCTCAGCTCGTGCTGCTTGATTCAAACTTTGCATCAATGCCGAAGGTAGTTGCAGAGGGCAGGCGGACGATAAACAACATTCAGCGCTCGTCTACTCTGTTTATAGTAAAGACCATATTCTCAACGATACTTGCGATAATCTTCCTTATGCTGACAGCACCGTTCCCGTTCCAGCCGATACAGCTCACCCTCGTAAACGCCTGCACGATAGGCATACCGTCGCTTGTTCTTGCGCTTGAACCCAACAAGAACCGCATCAAGGGTGTGTTTATCCTGAACATTCTCGAAAAGGCGATACCTGCCGGCGTCACGACAGTAATAATAGTACTGCTGTGTATTCCGGCAATGAATATATTCGGTCTGACGGTAGATGAATATTCGACCCTTGCGGTCTGTCTGACTGCTCTGACAGCGTTTATGATACTGTTCCAGGTCTCAATACCGTTCAATAAGATCAGGATAGCACTTTATGTCCTGATGCTCACCGGCATGACTATCGGTGTTACCTGCTGCAACAACATAGTTCTGTTCGGCAAAGAGTTCGGCAGTCTGTTCAATTTTGCATACTTCACACCTAAGCTGCTGATAATTCTCGGCGTTATGACGCTTATAGCGCTTACGATATTCATAATAACGACCATCCCGATGAAGAACACCTTTGAAAAGCTCAACAAGCGATTTGAAGGGCGTTCATTCCGCCCCGAAAACACCTGATAATTGTCATAAAAATCAACCTCCTGAAATAATCTGTATTTCGGGAGGTTTTTTTATGAATTGCTGTCGTGTTACTGATCTTCGTCACAAGGAGGTTATCAACAGTACAAACGGATGCAGGATAGGATTTGTTGATGATGTTGAGGTAGATACCGAAACCGCCAAAGTAGTAGCTCTGGTTATCTTCGGGCGCTGGAGGGTTTTCGGATTTTTGGGCAGAAGTGAGGATACTGTTATACGCTGGGAAAACATAAAGCTTATAGGAGAGGACACAATACTTGTAACTCATTGTCCTTTCAGATATCAGAAGCAGAAGAAGTCCAAGCTTGCGTTCTTCCGCGGCGTCAGAGGTGCTTTCAAGTAAAGATCGGCTTGCCGTCCGCAAAAAATGCAGATCAGCGGTGCTTTGCAAGAATTTCTTCAGCACACCGCTGATCTGCTGTTATCGGCATTATTTGATTTTACATTTTTAGCAAGTCTTCCGCCGGGCGAAAGCTGCGGAAATTTTTTATTCGCATACTATGTCTCCTGCTTTCAGCAGAGAAGGCGAAAAGCTGCAAAGCAGAGCAGTGTCCTCACTGCCTTCGCAGGCGATATCGCTTATAGCCTTGTTCACGGCAATGCTGCGCACCTCAAACGAGCCCTTGTTCAGTCCGAGCTTGCTGATGACATTGAGCACTGCGCCATTTGTCACACTGCCCTTTCTGACTGCGCCTATAACAGCAATATACTGTTCATCTACCCTGATAAAATTACTGAGCTCCATTACAAAGCTGTACATACTGTATTTATCGGCAGCATCAGGCACGTTCTGCGGATATGCAGGCTGCTGATATTGCTGAGGATAACCCATAGACTGTGCGTTCTGCGCTGTCTGAGGATATCCCATAGGCTGTGTATTCTGCACTTGCTGAGGATATCCCATCGGCTGTGTATTCTGCACTTGCTGAGGATAACCCATAGGCTGTGCGTTCTGCTCTATCTGAGGATATCCCATCGGCTGTGTGTCCTGCGCTGGCTGAGGATATCCCATCGGTTGTGTGTTCTGCGCTGGCTGAGGATATCCCATCTGCTGTGTATTCTGCACTTGCTGAGGATAACCCGCAGGATGTACCGGTTCGGTATCGGGCATCGGATCATCAGCCGGAGCAGGCTGAGATAAACTCTCCTGCTGATATGCAGGCATTACCGGCTGAATACCCTGAGAAGAAAAGTATCTGTAGCTTGTCTCTTTTGCTTCTGCATCAATAAACCCGTTTATCGTGCGTATGACTTTAAGAGTATCGCACGATTCAACAACACAGACAAACTTGAAGCGTATGCCGTTTTTCATTACAAAAAGTATGCCCGACTTGTTGTTTACGTAGTTTGAAACAAAGCAGTTCTGTATATCGCTGTATTTGTATGTTTCGACCGTCTCTGAAAGTGATTCGGTTTTTTTTGTATTGCCGATCTTGCCGAGAGCATTGCCGAACATATTTGATCTTTTGATATGATATTCAACACGGTCGTTAAAGACCTTCAATACTCCGCCTGATCTGGATATGCCTATGAAGATATCGCCCACATATTTGTCAACCATGCTTAATGTATAGATCGGCGCCGGACCGCTGCTTTCATTTTCGGGATCTTCTTCTTCAGGCAGTTTTGCGCCGCAATAGCCGCAATAGCTTGAAGTCTTCGGAGACTGTTTTCCGCATGAACTGCACGTTTTCATTTCTGCCTGCGGCTGTCCGGCTGTCTGTGCTTTGAGGCTTTCTCCGCATTTACAGCAAAAAAAGATACCTTCCTCATTAATTGTGCCGCAATTATTACACTTCATTGTATTATGCTCCGTTTTGTCAAGTATTATCCGCCATTGCTACGCCCGGCTCTATGACCTTGCTGCCATATATCCATACAGGCTTTACTATGGTGCAGCTCTTTCCGAGAGGATCCTGCGAGTTAAGGCAGGTGAACCGCTCTGCGTTCGCTTCGTCAATAACAAGCTTTTCGCCGGCCTCCCCTATCCTCTTTATGCCTGCCATTTCAATAAGCGAAAGCAGCTGCGCAGATCTGCTGCGGCAGTACTCAGGATCCTGACTGTCTGCAAATACTGCATTGAACTCAGCGGCAAAAGCCTTGTCCGGGCTCATGTTCACCCTGCCTGACCATTCATGGTAAGCATCAGCATCAAAAGCTTCACTGCTGCTGCATGATATATATACGCTCTCATACAGTCCCTCAAAGTCCTTCGCATGATCCGCAAGCATTTGTATGAGCCTGCTGCAGTCAGGCTGGACAGCGCCGTTATAGTCAGACGGCTTCTGTACGATGTATTCAGGTACGCCCGGTTTTCCGCCCGACTTCATTTTTATCAGCACAATGACGAGCAGTATCGCAGCGATCAGCCCGACCACTGCTGCAATGATAATTACTGTGATCTCTGTTGAAGTCATTTGTTTTGCCTCCTAAAATGTTTTTATGGATGCGGCAATGCCCGATCATCAGATATCGGTCTTTTTCATGTGTATCCAGGCTGCCGCGTCGTCACGGTCGCCAAAGATTATCGCATTTCCGGGGAAGAGCGACGGTATAAGCGCTTTCTGTTCATCCCTGAGAGCTGCGCTTGCCGCCATTACCTGCGCATCGTCAGGAGATGCGAGCCTGTGGATTATCTTGTAGTTTGTGTTCTTGATAGCATCCGGTATCAGTCTTGTGGGGTACTGATCGACTATCATAAGACCTTCGCCGTAGCTCCTTATCTCAGAGAGCATATTTGTAAACAGATCGGCAACGACCTTCTGCGGGTTGTTTGAGGAGCTGCCCTCCGGCTTAAGCAGGACATTGTGTGCCTCTTCGATAAGCGTCAGGTGGAGAAGATCGTTATTCTGCGCGCGTTTTCTGTATTCAAGGTCGTTTGCGTATTTCGACTTCCTGTATTCATAAAGCGACAAAAGCAGGACAGACATTACCAGAGCCTTGTCTTTTGATGCGGAGATACCGCTTATATTGATAACCGTCGGGTAGTCAAAAAGGTCGGAATAGTTCGTTGACCTTGCCACATTGAGCAGCTTGCCTCTCGTTCCTCTCGTAAGATACTGGAAGCGTGTTTCAAGACAGGTGGAAAGATTGGATCTGACCTTTTCCTCGTAGTTTTTCTGCTGCATCACACGGTTACTCATTGCAGAAAGCGACGACAGCACCGGATAGATGCTCTGCTGCTCCATAAGCGCACCGGATGTGAATTTTTCCTTGTATGCGTTGGCATACAGCGAATATATCGTTTCGTCAATAAGCACCGGAAGCACATCCTCGGAAGGAAGGCTTGCGTTTATCAGCGCGATAAGGTTTTCGCACCTTGAAGTCATATCGACCTTTGCACCGGCTACTGCGGCAGGCTGGAAGGGAGAAAGCTTCAGCTGCCCTAACTTTTCGCCCTCAAACTCGTCAAGACCCGGCATATATATGCGGAACCTGTTCTTTTCGGGCAGTATCTTGTTCATCTTGATAGCCCATCTTACCCAATCGTCCTTTGCGGGCTCTATGATAAGTGTCGGTATATCGTGCTGCAGTATCTCCGTGATAACTCTCTTGCAGGAGCAGGATTTACCGGAACCCGTAGAACCGACTACAAGAGCATGGCGCACAAGGTCGTTATGGTTTATGCGGTAGGGCGCATTCTGCTCCACACCCATATTGACGATGTTTCCGAGTGTTATAGATTCTCCCTTTATAACGGGAGGGTTATTTGCAAAGCGGACAGCCGATTTTACAAAGCGCAGCCCGGGAACGTCATTCTGAGGAAGTGACGTTGCGATAGCAAGCTCCTTTGTGTTCATCGGTGTGCTCAGATATTGATAATTCTTGCCGAATACGTGCCATATAGTGTCCTCTGTCATGCCTTCGACCTCAGTGTTGAAGGTAGGTATCAGGTCGAAGTAGTCCTTTACTATCTCCATAGCGCCGGAGTTGCTTTTGAGAACGTGAAGGCGTATCGGCTCAACATAGGTGTTCCTGCCGGAATAGATAGAACGCAGCATACCGTTTACGGTGTTAACGTCCTTTCTGTCCTTGCCGAGAACATAAATTCCGACATTCCAGAATCCGAGGTTGCGTCCCTCTTTCATTCTTTCAACGTGAATATCGGTGAGCTGCTCGGCATACTGCGCGAACTTGTCAAGATATGCAGTCGTCACCGAAAGTGAAGCGCTTTCGGCAATGCTCTTGCTTGTGCTTGCCATAACTCCGCCCACTGCCGAAAACGCAAGCCCGATGAGAGGCCCTGCAATGGGAAGCGCTGTCTTGGCTATGCCGCTTGCAAGATTGGCAACGCTTGAACCGATGCCGCCCATTATCGTTCCGGCGCCTGCGCCAAGACCTTTCTGCTTTGTCTCGGACTTTGAAGAGCCTTCGTTTACAGAGCGCTCAACAAAGGTGTGTATCTCACTGCCAAGTGTGCGCATACGGTTCATTATGTCGGTGGTATCGCTGTCGTTTATAGGGTCGCCTATGATAAGCAGGCTGTAGTCACGCTCAACTCCGTCCTTTCCCCTGATGCCGAATGCAAGAGGATCGAGCGTCTGCAATACACCGGGCTTGTTCTCTTCAAAAAACGAAGGCAGACCGGTCACGGCGCCGATAGAATTGCACTGATCGAGGTTCATTTTAAGGGCAGCCCTCTCGCGGCCGTCAAGCTTTTTCAGCTCAATGCCGGGCATAGAACCGGACGTAGCCTCCTCGACCTGTTCGAGCGCATCGTTTGCGTCAAAGAATTCATTTTGTGAACGCACACCAAGATATATGCACGTCTCACCGTTTTTGCGCTGGAGCAGGAAATAGAAGCGATATCCCCATTCATGCATTGATGAAAGTACGCCCTGCCATCTGTCGAACATATTGTAATCGCTTACGTTATACGGGCTGACCGGAAGCCTGACTATCCTAAGCCATGTGATATCGAGCGCGGGCTTTTCTTCATTAAGATAGAATTTATCCCTTTGGCCGATCTTTTCAAGCGAGCTTCTTTCTATTACCATGTCAAGCAGCTCATGGAACTGATTGTCAGGCACCTTTATAGGATTGTTTATTTTCAGATTATCGCTGTTTATGCCGCTCAGCACATCTCTGAATGTAATATCTCTTTCAGGCATTGTGTTTCCTCCTGTTCAGGGAACTGCAAAAGAATGACCGCCGTCACCCGACAGCCGCCGGATGGCGGCGGAATAGACAAAAAAGTATATTGGTCCCCTGTGTACTGCAAGATCACTCTATGCAGTTTTTGTAGAAATTGGGATAAAGCGTTTTATAGAAGGGCCTGAGACACGGCTCAACAAGAATGCCAAGCAGTTCTCTGAACCTTTTGAGGTCTGAAACAGGGTATTCCTTCTTTTCGATAAGAGCTGCAGCGAAGCTGTCATAAAGCTCATAAAGCTCCTGCTGCTTCTGTGTGTACTCTGCCTTGGTAAGCTCCTTTACAGCCTCGTGGCGGAAATATCCGACAGGAGCGTTGAAGTCAAAGCCCTCAAATGCCTTGTTCGTGCTGAGGTCTTCAAGCGACATTATCACCTGATCCTTGACAGCGTATGTCATAAGGTAGCGGATGGGATATACAAGGGTCTTATCGACCTCGCCGGTTTTCTTGTATTTGAGGAAGGGCACTACGATACATACCCTGCCGTTTTTGACTGTAACTATCGGATATCCGTTTACATAGCCGAGAGGCATTTTGCAGAACGGTTTGCTCGTTCTTATCTGTGCAAGTATCTCCTTGGTTGACTTATATTCAGACATAGTTATCCTCCTGTCCATTCATTTATTCTATGCTGTGGCACAGCTTTAGTTTGATCTGTGGGCAATCACCGCAAGGTTATTGCTGTCGGCCCATGCGTTTACAAAGACATCAAGCGGTATCATCTCGCCCTTGCCGTTGGGATTGCCGGAATCGTTGGCTATCACCATCGGATGCTCAGGGTCTGATCTGTCTATTCCGATGATCTCGACAGCATGGTCGGCTCCGTCAACAGGAGTGTAAACATCATCGCTCTCACCCATCCAGTATTCGCCGCTGTCAACAGCAACAATGACCCTGTCGCCGTTTGCAAGAGCGTTTTCTATATCGGAAATTTCATATCCGAAGTTCATCTCGTTGGGTATGCCGTATGCATCAAGCAGCTTGTTCAGGTTTTCGGGTGAGGTGCCGCCCTCTTCGCTGAACCAGCCCTGCTCTGCTGCATAGCTGACAAGATCCTCTATATCCACTTCTACGCCTGTGAATTCCTCAATTATGAACTTCTGTGAATATACAGCGCAGCGCGATGTATCGCCCTGATACTCCCACAGCTCAAGCACATCCTGCGGATCTCCTGTTACCTTTGAAGCATCGGTATTTTCCGGATCAAAGTTGTCAAGCTCACATGAGAGCGTGCCGCGTTCGGGCTCGGAAATGTCAATGGATTGAACCAACTGAAATTCATCATTATTCTTGTCAAAAACATAAGTCTCCGCGCTTTCATACCGTCCGTCATTGTCAAGGTCGGAAAGCACCAGAACCGCATCAATATATCCGTCCTTATCCGTATCGTAGGTCTCCCAGTAATAGCTCTCCTCTACGCCGTCATTGTTGTTGTCCTGAGTGAATTTGTAGACGCCGTAATCAGCAAAGCCGTCGCCGTCTGCGTCAACCTCCCTCTCCTCAATGATATGGAAGCCTGCGTTTATATCGTCAGCATTTGTGTCGTCTGCTTCAACATCGGCTGTATCGTCTTTGTCCTCGTCTTTATCGTCAAGGTCGGTAACGTCAGCTGTATCATCATCGTCCTCGTCTTTATCGTCAAGGTCGGTAACGTCGGCTGTATCGTCTTCGTCCTCGTCTTCATCGTCAAGGTCGGTAACGTCAGCTGTATCGTCTTCGTCCTCGTCTTTATCGTCAAGATCGGTAACGTCGGCTGTATCGTCTTCGTTCTCGTCCTCATCGTCAAGGTCGGTAACGTCAGCTGTATCGTCTTCGTCCTCGTCTTCATCATCAAGGTCGGTAACGCTGACTGTTTCCGCATCGTCCTCTTCGTCCTCGATAAATTCGTTGCGGTCTTTATAATCCGTCGTATCTTCCGGCTTGCTGTCGGTTGATCCTGAAGGCTCATATTCCTGTTCATCATCAGCCTGAGCAGTACCGGTATCTGACAATGCCTGTATTATTCTTGCTTCATCAGCTTTCTTCTGGTCAAGCTGTTCCTTATTTGTGGGCGCTTCAATAACGGTGCGCCAATTACCTGTTTCTTCGTCACGAACCATAGACTCGCGCGGTACAAAGTATCTGCTGTTAAAGCCGACCTGCGAATAAGCATTGTCGTTCATCTGTCTCTGAACAACGTCAAAGCTTCCGCTGCCGTCTGAATCTACCCTGATAACTCTGTCAAAAACGTGTACTCCGGTGGGCGTAGATATGAAATGGAACTCGTCCTCTCTTTCCGGAAAACCGTCACCGTCAAGGTCTTTTCTGTATAAAACGGCAGTTGCGCCGGTCATATCTACCCTCGTTATCTCGGTGGTCTCGTAGATGCCGTCACCGTCAATATCAATAAGTCTGGAGGTATATCCGCAAGTGTAGCCCTGAGTAAATTCATAGTCAGTAGCGCTTACACCCTCCGGAAGTCTGTCGCCCGCCATGCCGAAAACAGCTGCGGCAGGGTTCTCGTTGATGTCAGCGACCTCATTTGTTATGGCGTCATACTCCGCAAATACAGACGAATCGCCTGCCGGAAGGTCCGAAGGAACACTTGTGAGCTCCATCGGGTTTGAATGGTTCTCACCGCTCATCATTTCAACCTCATAATCGTCATACATTTTTTTGCCTCCTTGTTTTGTTTATTTTTATATTAAAGTCATTATTTGACAGCCGCAGGGAGCGGATATGGATATGCAGGCTCTGCGCCGGTGCATTTTTGGCGTATATAGGACTGCATTCCCTGCAGATATTCCATGCATAAAGGAACACAGGTGCGGTGAACAGGCAGCACCGTGTAGCCTATTGATATTTTATCAGAATTCCAGCCGGAATAGCTGATCTGCGAATACAGAAATGTTTCCCACGAAATGCAGCGTGAACTGAAAAGCGTTTCATAGTATATCCCAAATGACGAAACAGTGAACCCGCAGAGAGAACCGTCATTCTTTTCGGCACAGAAGCATATATCCTTGTTTTTATGAGCAAAGAACGACTTGCCGCAGAAAATATCATACACTCTTCTGTTTGATTCCCCTACAGATATGTGGAACCACGCTTCCGGCGGCGCCTTGAAATCATAACTCATTGTAAATTCCTTGGCGATATTGTACATCGCTGTATCCTCGCCGTCACCGTACAGCTCCGAGAAAAATTCCGGATTCGGCGCGGCAGTTCTGAGCAGCTCGACCCAGGAATTATCTATCTTGTCGGATTTTTTCAGCGTGATGGTCGAGAGCAGCCTTCTGTATATAAGACCAAGCACGACAGTAGACTGAGGATTCGGCAGAGTAAATACCCTGTCCTTTTCCTCTCTTATGCGTGAAAGCGTGCTGTGTTCAAGATATCCCGGCATAGTGCCGTCAATTATATCCTTTGCAAAATACCATGAGCTGTGACCGCCTGCAAGTATCACAAGGTCCAGCCCTCTTTCCTTGAATTCCTGATCTATTGCTCCGGCTTTTTCAAGACAGCCCCTGATAAGGTCAACATAATCGTTCAGCTTATCCCCTATGAGCTTTTCAAAGCTTTCGCGCGTTATTGCAGGAAATTTTACTCCCGCTGCGCCAAGATAAGCCTTGATGAAGCCGCATACAGTAACAGGCTTGTTCTTGTTGAGGTTCGCCGAAACATTGTTTTCCTTCCATAGCTTTACGTTATTGCCTACACGCACAAGGTTAGATACATATTCTTTCAGCTCAGGCACTACAGTCCTGCACAGAAAATCCTCTATGTACCCTGCAAGCACCTGATCTATCTCTCTTCCGCCGAAGGTGGGGTCATCCTCGCTGACAGGCCAGCAGGTTATTATTTCTACCTTAAGCGAATTTGCCTTTATTTCTCCGCTTTCGCCTGCTTCAAATGAATATCGGCAAAGAGCGCAGTCTGTTGTGCCGGCGCCCATGTCTATAAGCAGTATATAACCGGGCGTTTCGGGCGATATCATCTTTTTGAGCGCAAGGTTGTCAAAGTTGCGTGAAAGCACTGTCGTCACGGCGGCAGTGGCCTCGTCTATTCCTGAAACATTCTGAAAGCCTGCATCCTTTGCGGCGCTTATCATAAAATCAGCAGTGCTTCTCTGCCACTTGACAGGATATGAAATATTGGTCTCTACTTCATCGTCCTTTTCTCCGAGCTGATTGCTTTGCAGCTCGTACATCCTGTGAAGATACTTGAAAAGCTCCCGCACAAGATATCGGCTCTTTTCGCGCAGGGCATCATCCGGGCTTTCAAGGTTCATCTTGAAATTGCTGTATACGACCGCACCGTCGGCTTCTTCGTTTGCAACACGCCCGAAATCAAGCGATCTGTCGCTGTTCTCCCTGATAACGGAGATAAGGCTTCCCTTTGATTCACCGTGTTCAAATGAAACAGGGATATAGTTGAAGCTGTCCTCTGCCGGATCTTCCGGATTATATCGCTTTACGCTCATATAGGTCGATGAGGTACCGAAATCTATACCGATCACCCTGATCATTTTACCGTTTGATGGTTCATCCAATTCAAGACTTCCTTTCAAATATATTTAATGCAATACCGCACAAAGAACGCCTGACCAAACGCAGTTTTATATATAGCAATTTTACCAAATTATAATAATTATAGACTAAAATAATATTAATGTCAATATTGTTTCAGTTATTTAACACAGACAGCACAAAGCAGGCAACAGCTTTTTTAAGCCATTGCCTGCCGTATGATCTTATTTGCCTGCGCTTGATCTTATGATCTTTTTGGACGCGGTCTTTTCAAATTTCTTGTCCCTTATCACGAGATTTACTATCTGCTTTGCCGCAGGGGTAGGACGGAAAAGCTTGAGGTTCTTGATGATCCTCATAAGAGAATCGTTGATTATGTACCGGTCACATAAAAAGTCGGTTTTCAGTACCTGTTTTAGTAAATATTACCACAATATTCATTTAATATCAACATAAAAAAGTCTATTTTGTCAAAGAAACTTTCAAACTAAAGATCACTGCGGCTCCCATGTACCCTGCTGACGTATCCCTGTAGCTTCAGCCTCTTTTTCAAGAAGCGCGGTTTCTTCGGCTGTTAAATTTACCTTCATCGCTTCCGAAAGCTTCTCGGCATGAGAAGGCTTTGTGATGCCCACGATAGGTATTGCCTTAATTATACAGCTGATAGTACTGGCTTTCTGCCTGACTTGCCTTTCTTGCGCCGTTCATGCACCGCGGTGAGAAAAGCGTACAGTTGTGCCTGCATCCGCTGCATCGCAGACCCCTGAGAAATTCTTCAAGCGTAGGCTTTTCCTCAATGCTCTCATCCTCATCCTCTATTGATCCCTCGTACTGCTCTCCGCCGCCGCTTTCCTGTATGATCTCCTGCTCTGATCCGGAATGCGCTTCTTCAAAGACGTCCGATGCATAACCGGAGCTTTCCTGAGCGTATTTCTCCGGAAATGATGCTTCATCTGCGGATGATTCTCCTGCGGATGAGCTGCTTACGGTCGTTTCATCTGCGGCTGCTTCATTTGCGGATGAGCTGCTTACGGTCGTTTCATCTGCGGCTGCTTCTCCTGCGGATGAGCTGCTTACGGTCGTTTCATCTGCGGCTGCTTCATTTGCGGATGAGCTGTTCTCCGCTGAGGATGCGGCGCTTGCCTTTGGCTCAGATACGGATGTCTGCACTGACTGCGATGCTTTTGTGCTGACCTGATCTGACACAACCGTATCATCCGGCGCCATTCCGGAGCTGACCACAAAATATGATATGCACAGAGCCGCATATACGCACAAAAATGCTGTAATACTCTTTTTTCTCATAACATTACTGCCTCCCTTATCAGACTGACAGAAAACAGACCTATCAGCAGAACATAACACGCAAGTCTGAACCATGTAAGATACTGCGGTATCTCCTTATACATTTTGCCTGCAAGCACTCCGGAGATAAGAAGCATAAAAAGCATCGGAGAGATCGTGCTTGCAAGTGCAAATACAGTGCCGAGCATAGCGGCATAGCCGAACGGCAGAGATGCTGCATAGCCTGTCATTAAAATAAGCGGTGCGCACGGTGTAAGGCCGTAGCTTATACCCATACCTATCAATGCCGCATGATTTGATTTTCTGTACTCTGTCTTTTTCGTATGCTCCTTGCAGCCGCCGCAGCTTTTGCAGCTTTTGTGTCCTGTTCGTTCCCTTATCCAGCCAATGAGCATCCATATACTCATAGCAAGCATGAAGCCGTCAACGATAACAGCGGCCTTTATGCCGAACACATTGCCGCCTTCATCAATGATATTGCTGCCGACTGCTGAAGCGATACAGCAAAGTGAGATAACCGCGATAAGCTTACCTATAAAGAAATCAAAGAAGCCTATAAACGACTGCTTAATGTTTTTCATGTGGGTAGTAAGATATCCGTACAGGGCAGCGCTTATGCCTGAGCCGCAGCAGGTGCCGCAGCCCATACCCACAGATGCGGCTGCTGTAAGACTTTCAAGAAATACAGTAGATACCATTTTGTTACCCTCTTTCGCTTGCTATGAGAGCCGCCCCGATAGCTCCGTTGAACTGCGGGTGATCCGCAACATAGACGTCCCTCATCAGCTCCTCCTCAAAGGCGCGGTGCAGACCGATATTCAAGGCTCCTCCGCCTGTCATAAGTATGTCGCCGCCCTTTTCGGCTTTTTTCATCATCTTGATTATTCTCTTCGCCATTGACTGGTGCATACCCGCAAGGATATCGCACCGGTCATATTTTCTTGCAACAAGTGATATGACCTCTGACTGCGCAAACACAACGCAGGTGCTGTTTATGTCGCATGGATTTGTCGCTTTGAGAGAAAGCGGACCTACATTGTCTATAGTTGTTTCAAGTATCTGCGCAATGACTTCCATGAACTTGCCCGTACCTGCTGCGCATTTATCGTTCATGCTGAAATTCTTTACGCCGTAATTCCCGTCAAGATAGATTATCTTTGAATCCTGACCGCCTATGTCGATTATCATTCCGGGACGGTATTCCTTTGGCGCTGTAAGACGAACCCCGTAGGCGTGTGCCGTTATCTCTGAAATATCGTCATCCGCCACCTCAAGCACCTTGCGGCTGTAGCCTGTAGCCATAATATAGCCGATATCAGACGGCCGGAGAGAATTTCTTGTGCAAAGCTCCTTTGCGATTTTGCGGGCGGTGCCGTCGTTGTCGATGCCGGTATTCCTTACCATTGTATCAATGACCCTGCCGTTTCCGATAAGCGCCGCTTTAAGATATGTAGAGCCGCCGTCAAGACCGATGTAATATTTAGCCATAATATTTCCTCCTCAGAAGCTTCTTCGTGCTGCCGTGATTTTTTCGGGCTCCTGTTTTAGCTTGATAAGCTCAATAAATGCCTCGATGCGTATTCTCAGCTGTTCGATATCCTCTTCGTTATAGTCGCTTTCAAGCCTGATGACGGGTATGCCGAGCTTGCCTAATTCATCCTCAATACGCTTGTATTCAAAATCATAAACCAGACATCCTCGCAGTACATGATAGATAACTCCCTGTATCTGATTTTCCTTGATGAGCTGCTTTATGCGGTAAATGCGCTGTGAGTTATCCGCAAATGTAGGACAGGGACAAGGGCGCAGAGCGCGGTTTGCAAGAGCGTTCATCATGCCGTCAAAGCTGTTGTCGGTGATAACGGCAGGGTCCCACATTCCGCGCTCACCCATGCAGGTCTCGTCACCGGCTACGATACCGCCTGTTTCCTCGATAAGCAGCGGTATCTTTACGTTAGGGAAAACTATAGGTGAGCCTGTAAGAAGTATCCTCGGCAGCTTTTTTGAGGTCACTGTTTTCTTTTCGGCTATCCTCTTTTTCAGAGATCCGTTTACCCTGTGGAGCGCTTTGCCCCAATCTGCGGCTGTCATGTATGAAGCGGCATTGAGTATCGCCATAGAATGACTGCCCCTGATAAGATAGGGCATCTGCTTTTTCAGCCTGATAAATTCCGAAAGCTCATACTGTGCATAACCGACAGTGCGGAAGGCATCGGACAGGCTCTCGTAGGTGATCGCATTGCCGGTGGCGTTCTCTAACCTTTCGATGAGATCATAAAGCTGCGCGGTAAATTCCTCGATATCTTCGTCATTGCGTGAAGCGGGAACATGAAGCGTCATCAGATCGCACTTATCAGAGAGCATACCGGCGATCTTCTTTTTGCAGTCGCAGGTTATCGGCACGACCATAAGCGAGCAGTCCTCATAAACAGGCATAAGTCCCGTCTGCTTGAAGCCCGCCACCGCCTTGACAAGCGGACAGGCATCTCTTGGGGCTATATCGTCACCTACAGAAAATGCGGTATAGTTTCCGCTGCACAGCTTTACGGGCATTGCGCCTGCCGCATAGATCAGCTCGGGCGGCGTCATAACACAGTACGTACCTACCGTATGGCTGTAAGTTCCGCTGTCGGCATAATCCATATCAACATATATCCTTTCAAGCGTATTGTAAAACGGCTCCATCCCGTCGGGCGCTCCGCTCAGTTCCTTCACGCGGCGGAGATATTTTGCCGCTGTCTGTGTTTCCTTATTTATAAAACGCTTGTCCTGTCTTTGTTTAAGTGTTTCAGTCCTTTTTGTCATCATAATAATTCCTCACTTCTTCGTAGCCTGACATGATCTTTTTTCTCGATGAGGTGTATATTTTTTTACCTGCAAATGTAAGCGACAGAGCGTTGTCCTCCGGACAGCAGCGTACACATTCTCCGCACATGATGCAGTTTGCATGGGTCACGTCTGCCTTTTCGCGCTCGGTGTAGATCATCTTTATGCCCATCGGGCAGGCTTCGTAGCAGGCTCCGCATTCGGTGCATGACTGACAGTCCTTTTTTACACGGAAAAGCGACAGCTTATGGAAGAAGCCCATTATCGTACCAAGCGGGCATACCGTACAGAAGGCTCTGCGCTTGAAGAAGCTGCCCATGAGCACCAGAACCATTAAAAATCCGCTGACATATAGGCTTGTGCTGATGCCTGCAAGTATCGGCGATACTGCTACCGCCGGACAGAAGTTGCAGAAATTGCCGCCCGCAAAGCATAACCCGATAAATATCAGCAGTATGAACCATTTTACCGGAGTGAGAGCGCCGTACATTTTTTCATTCATTTTAATTCCTTCGGTCTTTGTCTTTTTGCGTATCTTGTCCATTATATCCTGTATAAGTCCTACAGGACAAAGGAAGCCGCATATCGCCCTGCCTAATAAAAAAATAAATCCCAATGTACTTATAAAAAACAGAAGTATGCTCCCTATCGGCAGTTCAAAAAGCTCGTTCAGGTGCGAAAGATAATAACAGCTCGATTCCGTCATCTGTTCGGTGTTCCACGGGCATGAAAGCACCGGTATGCTCAGGCTCGACATTCCAAGCCCGAATATCAGTCCGCCCCAGATCATCATAAACGCAAAAGCGATCATTATTATCCAGCGTATTATCATAAACACAGCCGGCTTTTGCTTCGGAGCCTTGCCCCCTGCCCTGCCTGTCCGCAAATTTGCAGATCTGCTGAAATTCTTATCTCTTTTTGCAAGCATACGCCTTAAAAGAACGATCAATATTATCCCCAACGCCGAAAGCCCGATTATGATAAGCAGCGGTACAAGCGTTTTCAGATAATCTAATGATAACAGCTTTTCGATGCTTGTATTAAAATCGTTGGTTTCAAAGATATAGAACGGTATCATCCATGCAAAATAGGCAAGCGCCGCTATTCCGACGCATACAAGGACCGTGATAATTATTCTTTTCTTTGATCTCATGATGCCCTTTTCACCTTCCTTATCCTGTTTTGCACAAGCATTTCGGAGAAAGCCTCCATGCGTATGCGGAGCTGTTCAACATCCTGATACTGATAATCCGTTTCAAGCCTGAAAACCGGAATGCCGCGCTCCGATAGCATCGCTTCAATGCGTTCAAGCTCAAAGTCGTACTCTATCTGTCCTTTGAGCACATGGAACACAACGCCTTCTGTATTGCCCCTCTGAATTATGTAAGAAATGTATTCATACATTACATCGTTCTTCACATAGGATGATGATGCATCGTACCTGCACCACTGCGACGCTATGCTTTCAATAAGCCTGCTGCGGCTCCCGTGAAGCGTTTCACTGTTATATATCACCATTGATCTCAGTGTGATATAGTCTGCCGTGTCATAGACTGCAAGACCGGCATCACGGATAAGAAAGGGTATCTTATAATTCGGGAATAAAACCGGAGAGCCTGCAAGCATAACTCCCGGCCGCCTGCGTTCCTTGTTTTTGGTGCGCAATGCATAGTATTCCACCTCATTGGAAAGCTCCTCCAGCCGATGCGTCCATTCCCCGACAGAAGCGGTCATATAATAAGAGTTCTGCACGAATGCTCTTGCCGAGTCCGTAATGATATCCGTCCTTCCGCGCGACACCTCAAGGAACCTGCACAGAGCAGCTCTTGCACCCGAAACAAGCTTCATTGCCGCCGCAGCGGAACGCCTTGTAACTGCCGAGCCTGTATGAGCCGAAATTGCAGCGCACATCTGCTCCATCTGCTTTGCATATTTTTTTACTGCGTGTTTATCGCTCCTGTCCGGCGGAATATCCACAGTAAAAATTTTTCTTCCTTCCGATTTTAGTATATAGGCTATTTTTCTCATGCTGTCGTTTGTAAGAGGAATGATAAACATTGCATCCGAACAGTCGATTCCGGGTCTGTTGATATACCCTAAAATTGATCTGCTCACGGGGTCGGTATCTCTCGGCACAAGCTCGTCAGACCATTCCGTTGAACCGAGACTTCCGCCTATGAACCAATGCGGCTCTGCGCCTGATGCAATAACAAGCTCTTCCGGAACAGCAGCTCCGAGTATCACTACATCGTGCTCAACGGGTCTGTAAGCCCATCTGTGAGCCGCATCAAGAAACCACTTGAATCCTGCAAGCCCGGAATTCTCTCTGTACAGCTTATTAAGGCTGTCCGTATATTCTTTGTCAAAGCTGTCCTGCCTTGTTCTTTTATCCATTGTGACCCCTCCGATATTGTTTTTACTGTATAAAGTATATTTCACATAAAGGGAATCTCTATGGAATGTATTTGGAATTTGTGTGGAATATGATATGCCGTTGATTCCTGTATTTATCGGCTGAAATTATTTTCGTGCCTGAGATCCTTAATAATTCTTGCTGTATGTTTTCCTTTCCGAGCGGTATTTATACTAATAGTTCTCGGAATCCGTCAGGATTCCTGCGTCCTCCGCCGCGTCTTGCGAAAATCATCCTCGCAAACCTAAGTCTGCTTTTTATCAGGAATTAGTATTATTACGATCTTGCAGACATGAAAAAACAATTACTTGTATCCTCACAATGATGACACAAAAAACAGAGTAATACAAACACCGTCCCTCCACATTATTGCAGAAGGACGGCTGTTATTATATCTACATTTCTATTATTACGCGGTTCTTGCGCAGCCAGTAGTCAAGCTGGATAATATAAGCAAGTATCTGCGGCGCCCGCATAAGCTGACCGTACCAGGGAGACGATATCTTTTCAGGATCGTTTATTATTGCTTCAACACCCGCAGGATCAAGTATTCCATACAAGGGCGAGCTGTGGTCGTGCAGTATTTCTTTCACAGCTCCTGCGCAAAGCCTGAAATACATGGGGTTGTGCGTCTTGGGATAGGGGCTTTTTTTCCTGTCAATTATGCTGTCAGGCAGCAAGCCGCGGAACGCTTCACGTACAATGCCCTTTTCTCTGCCGTGCATTGCTTTTATTTCCCAAGGAAGATTATATGCATAATCAACTATCCTGTAATCACAGAAAGGTACCCTTACTTCAAGACCGTTATACATTGACATCCTGTCTTTCCTGTCAAGAAGCGTCTGCATGAACCAGTAGAAATTAAGAGAGAACATCTCACGCATACGGCGGTCAACGGGAGAATCGGACGGGAGCTTGTCGGTGTGAACGCAGGTATCAAGATACTTCTGCCTTACATAGTCCTCACCGTGAGGAAGAATACCGACTTTCAGTACAGAACGGCGAACATCCGGCGACCTTGACCAAGGAAAGGTATCCTCAAAAAGTATATCTCTGTTATGGTACCAGGGATACCCTCCGAAAAGCTCATCAGCGCACTCGCCTGAGAGCGCTACCGTGAAGTCCTCCTTTATCACTCCGCAGAAAAGCAGCAGTGATGAATCAACATCTGTCATGCCGGGAAGATCACGGGCATCTACCGCCATTTTTAAGCTTCGGAAAAGAAGATCGTTGTTGATCGTAACATTATGGTGCTCCGAACCGATGGCCTCGGACATTATACCGATGAAGTCACTGTCGGGAGTGGGCTGGAACAGACTGCTGCGGAAATACTTGCGGTTATCCTTGTAGTCAACGGAATAGGTATCTATCGCACCTCTGCCCTCTCTCCTGCTCTTCTCTGCTGCAATATAGGAGATAATGCTTGAATCAAGCCCTCCGGACAGAAAGCAGCAAAGCGGCACATCCGACACAAGCTGTCTTTCGACAGAATCAGTTATCAGTTCACGAACATGGGCAATACTCTGCTCCGGACTTTCGGTGTGCTCATGAGCAGTAAGTGTATAATACCTGCGGCGCTGTAAACGGCTGCCGTTATATACCGCACATTCGCCCGGAAGCAGCTCCTCAACATCCTTATATACTCCCTGACCAAGCGTTCTGCCGGGTCCGATCAGAAGAAGCTCGGTAAGTCCTTCCTCAGTCACAACAGGGCTGACAAGGGGATTTTGCAGAAGGGTGTTTATCTCGGAAGCAAATATAAGTCCTTCATTGTAATGAAAGAAAAACAGCGGCTTTACTCCTATGCGGTCGCGGGCAAGAAACAGCCTGCCGCCTGCCTGCTCGTAAATGCCAAAAGCAAAAATACCGTTCAGGTGATCTACGCAGTTTTCTCCCCAATGCATATAGGCCGTCAATACTACCTCTGTGTCACTTTTTGTACTGAAGCCCCAACCTGCCGATGCAAGCTCAGACCTTAATTCAGGTGTGTTATACAGCTCACCGTTGTAAACAATGGTGAAGCTGCTTTTCCCTGATGATTTCGTCATGGGCTGCGCTCCGTTTTCAACATCAATTACCGCAAGCCTGCGGTGTATCAGGCAAACATCGTCCTTTACAGCAATGCCGCTGTCGTCAGGACCTCTCCGCGCAAGACTTTCAGACATCCGCAGTATGGCAGAATTTTCCTCTCTGAGATTCCTGTGCTTATCAAACCAACCTGCTATTCCGCACATAAGCTGCCTCCATAATGTATAAAATTATCTGGTGCTCCTTACCCTCAGTGAAAATACGAATACTGCACACATTATCACAAGTGCAGCAGCACCGCGGAATGACGCCGCGCCGTATTCAAGTACAACATCTCCGAGTATCAGCGATACTTCACCGTCGGGCTGATAGAAACGGCACACAATATATACTATTACAGAAGACAGAAATGCGTTCATGAGACGGAACACAAAAAAGCGCAGCTTGCTGAAAGGAATATCTCCGAGTATGGAAAATATCTGAAAATGAACGCACAAGCCGCCGAAGCCAACTGCAAACGAAAACAGCCACAGCGGACAGCCGCTGCTGCCTATGCTGGTACAGGCTTTTGTCACCTCTGTAAAAATATAAAAAAAATTATCCGCAAAGGGTGCCTCGGCGCCTGCCGCTCTTAATGCCGCCGAAACAAACGCCGTAACTCCCGAAGAATCGCACACCGAGGTTATCGCGCCAAAAAGCGCCACCATTGCCGTAAGACCTATGACCGAGCCTGCCGCATCGGAGCACGAAAGAATAAATGAATCTATTATTCCGTTTTTGCTTTGAGGTATGTTTTGTATATTCCGGCTCATGCATTCTTCATTGCCTGCGGCAGCGCTTTTGTATATCCTTCCGGAGATAATGCCAAGTATCAGGCCTGATAAGACCTGCGATAAATACAGTATTATCCCAAGCTGCGCATTATGCAGTATCAGCGTGCCGACGCCTGTTATCAGAAAAGCCGGCCCTGAGCAGACGCAGTAATTCATCATTTGCTCCGCCTGAGCTGCGTTTATACTGCCCTTTTCATACAGCAGGCGCACACATTTTGCTCCTATGGGAAATCCGCCCGCAAAGCTCAGAAAGACCGCTGCCGAGCACGATAACGGAAGCTTAAAAAAGCAGCGTGTTACAGGCGCAAGTATAATACCTATCTTTTCCGATATTCCGGAACGGATAATAAAAGCTGACACTGCCATGAACGGAAACAATGACGGTATCAGCAGTCCGGCGGAACTGCGCAGACCGGCAGCAACGCCGCCGGAGACCTCACCGGAAAATATCAGCAGCACTGCCATAATACATACTGTCACTGCGCTTATCGCTGCGGCCTTTGTCCTTGTTATCACCTGAGAAATCATAGCATCACCCTATGAAATATATGCCCGCAGTGATTTTTATATTTGCCGATGCATAGAATAGTTTCAGACGGAACGGGGTGATCCGATGAAGAAAAATCCGAAGCATCAAAAGGCTCCGGGCTCTGTGCTGATGGCTCACTTAGGAGCGGTGCACATGGACATAAGCGGCAATCGTGAGGCAGTTTTTGAAGGAAATAAGGGAATACTTGAATATAACGACAGCGCGATAAAGATAAACGCCGGCAAATACATTGTTGCATTCAGCGGAAGAAACCTGCGGATAAGGCGGCTGTTATTGTCTGCTCTTGTATTGAATTCTGGGGTGATAAGATGTTTGTTGTAAGGCTGCTGAAATGGCTGACCGGCTATTTGAAGATCGTTATCAGCGGAAGGTTTCCGGAGCGCTTTGTCAACCTTGCCGCAAGAAAGGGGCTGAACCTTTGGAACATGGTAAACGAAAACAATGATATAATTGTTTTCGCAAAGCGCAGCGACCTTAACGAGCTTTACGGCATTGCAGAAAAAACCGGAAACACCTTACATATTCTCAGGGAATACGGTCTGCCGGAGCTGCTCGGCAGGTACAAATGCCGCTGCGGTCTGCTTGCAGGGCTGGCGCTTTCTGCCGGACTGTACTTCTTTATGTCAGGCTTCGTATGGAATATCACGGTAAAGGTCCCCGACAGCATCAACGAATATGAGATCAGGGCTGTTTTGCGTGACTGCGGCGTTTATGAGGGTATGAGGAGCAGCAGCGTTAATACTGACGCTATCGTTGACCATATATGCTCTACAGACAGCCGCATAAGCTGGATGACTATAAACATCTCAGGCACCGATGCGGAGGTGTGCATCAGCCCGCGCCTGCCAAAACCGGAAAAAGCCCTGAATGATACTCAGTTCAGCAATATAAAGTCCATTGCAGACGGCACTGTTACAAGAGTAAATGTATACAAGGGCACTGCAAACGTAAGCCCCGGTGACGGCATAAGAAAAAATCAGCTTCTTGTCAGCGGACTGGTAGAATATAATAACGGAAAAACTATCCTGACAGATGCGCAGGCAAGGGTTTTTGCAAAAACTCACAGGAGCGTCAGCATAACCATACCTAAAAAAACAGAGAAGATAAAAGCATCCGACATGACAATAAAAAGGGATATAACGATCTTCGGTCTTACCCTGCCGCTTTCTCTGAGCAGCGGCCGTAATGACAGCTTTACAAAACAGGCGTCAAGAAAAGACCTGACTATCCTGGAGCACAGAATACCAATATCAATAAGTGAGGAAATGTGGCAGGGATACAAAAAAGAGCCCGCAGTTCTTAGCAGACCGCAGGCAGAAGCTATCCTGAAAAACAGGCTTTCGCTGTATGAATTTTTTATGCTTGCATCGGCAGACAGAGCACGTATCATGGAGCGCAGATGCACCGTTGCCGATGACGGAGAAGGCTTTACCCTTAAAGCAGAATACGATATTGAGGAAAACGTCTGTACAAAAACTATAGTAAACACCGAAATAAATGCCGCCGAATGAAGCTGTGCGCGGCATTTTTCGGGCAGATGAAGAAATATGTTAAGTATCCTCAGAGCTGTCGCTTAAAATTGCTTTTGCTTCGGACGGTATTGAGCCTGATTTTTTTACATGAGTTCCGATGATCTCTGAAACATCACTCACTGCTATGAATGCGGATGCATCAATGCTTTTGATGATCTCCTTCAGCTCGTGTATCTCAAAACGGGTAAGGACACAGTAAAGAATGACCTTCTTTCCGCTTACAAGACCCTCGCCTTCAATTATCGTGACTGTCCTGCCAAGGCGACGGAATATCTGCTCGGCTATAACCTTGGCGTCATCGGTTATTATCATTGCAGCCTTTGTCTTGTCCATGCCCGACTCCACGATATCAAGCACCTTGGATGTGATAAAATATGTGAGCAAGCTGTACATTGCTCTGTCGATGCCCATTATTATGCCTACCACCGAAAAAATTATCACATTGAATATAAGCACTGTCTGACCGACCGGCAGCTTGAACTTCTTATTAAGCAGTATTGCTACGGTCTCTGTACCGTCAAGACAGCCGCCGAAACGTATAACAAGACCGACGCCTATGCCAAGTATCACGCCGCCGAAGCTTACCGCAAGCAGATTTTCACTCGTAGCGTTTTTCATCGGCGCAAAGACCTCCAAAAAAACAGAGAAAAGCAGCATTGCATAGGCAGCCTTGATAATAAACAGCTTGCCCATCTTGCGTGAACCTATTATCAGAAACGGTATATTCAGCGCAACAGTAAGAACGCCAAGGGGAATGCCCGTAAGATGATTGACGATAATGCCTATGCCGACTACACCGCCGTCGAGTATCGTACACGGCACAAGAAATTCCTCTATCGCAAAAGCCGCAATGACCGCGCCCAGCGAGATGCCGAGAAATTCCACAAGCAGTTTTATTATATTTTTACTGTCGGTTTTTCCTTTCAAAGCCATTCCTCCTTGCATTACATATCCCAGTCCGGAACATAGGAGCCGCTGGCTGACGAAAGCTCCTGTGCAAACCCGTCAATGTCAAGCTCTTCAAGATAGAGCAGCACCTTGTTGTATTCACGCGGAGTCAGGCGGCGGTTTATCTCCTTGAAATCGGCGGCCCGACCAAGAGGAAGGTACTGCCCCATAAGACTTACAAGCACCGATCTGTCAAACTCCCTTTTGATGCAGTCAAGCACACGCAGAGAGTTTTTTGTGTTCTGCGGCAGGATAAGATGCCTGACTATGACGCCCTTCTGCATAATGCCGCTGTCATCTAAAATGGGAGCGCCTGTCTGACGCACCATCTCCTTTATCGCAGGAAGGGCGTTCTCAAAATAGTCGGCAGCGCCGGAATATCTTAGCGAGGTCCCGGCATCGGTATATTTCAGATCGGGCAGGTATATATCCACAAGGCCTTCAAGACGCCTGAGCGTTTCCACACGCTCGTATCCGCTCGTGTTCCATACTATCGGGATATTCGGGCGGTAAAGCTCAAAGCATCGTATGATGCTTTCAACATAAGGCGTTGGACTGACAAGATTTATATTATGTACGCCCTGAGCTTCAAGCTCCCTTATGCGCTCACTCAGCTGAGCGGCAGTCAGGTATTTTCCCTTATGCCCTGCGCTGATCTCATAGTTCTGGCAGAAAACGCAGGCAAGCGTACATCCCGAAAAAAAGACCGTTCCCGAACCCTTTGTTCCGCTGATGCACGGTTCCTCCCAATAGTGCGGCGCTATTCTTGCTATCTTGGGAAGAGTACCTGCGCCGCAGAAGCCTGCGCCATACTCCTGATATCTTTCGGCTCCGCAATTTCTCGGACAAAGGGTGCAAATGTATGTATTTCCGGTATTTTCCAACGCATTACCCCCTATAGAAAATCAGGACGCCATATTTCAGACGTCCTGCTATTAATAATAATTATATCATTTGCCGTAGTATGCTTTAAGGTACATTTCCTTGATCTCGGACATAAGCGGATATCTCGGGTTAGCGCCTGTGCACTGGTCGTCAAATGCGCGCTCTGTCATTTCATCAAGTGATGCAAGGAAGGCTTCTTCGGTCACGCCGTAATCTGCGATAGTTTTCTTTATGCCGCAGACAGCTTTCAGCTCCTCTATCTTCTGAATGAATATTTCAAGAGTTTCCTTGTCGTCCTTGCCGACAAATCCGAGGAAGCGTGCGCATTCGCAGTATCTTTCAAGTGTATGCGGATACTGGTACTGCGAGAATGTTCCCATCTTCGGCGGGACCGGCTCTGCGTTGTATCTCATAACATCAGTGATAAGCAGTGCATTTGCAACGCCGTGAGGAATGTGATGATATGCGCCGAGCTTGTGCGCCATTGAATGACAAACTCCAAGGAACGCATTTGCAAACGCCATGCCTGCCATTGTAGAAGCTGTTGCCATTTTCTCTCGTGCAACAGGATCCTTGGCGCCGTTCTCATAAGCTGAGGGCAGGTAATCAAAGATGTTCTTCATTGCTTTAAGTGCCAGACCGTCTGTATATTCGGTCGCCATGATCGAAGCATAAGCTTCAAGCGCGTGTACGAGTGCGTCAATGCCGGATGCGCTTGTAAGACCCTTGGGCTGGTTCATCATGTTGTCTGCGTCAATGATAGCCATATTCGGCAGAAGCTCATAGTCGGCAAGCGGATATTTGATATTGGTGGTCTCATCGGTGATGACAGCAAACGGAGTGACCTCGGAGCCTGTGCCCGATGATGTAGGAATAGCTACAAAATAAGCTTTTTCGCCCATTGTCGGGAAGGTGTATATCCTCTTGCGGATATCCATGAAGTCCATAGCCATGTTGAGGAAGTCAGCGTCCGGATGCTCATAGAGCACCCACATGATCTTGCCGGCATCCATAGCAGAACCGCCGCCAATAGCGATGATAACATCAGGCTCAAAGAGTGCCATAGCCTTTGCGCCTTCCTTTGCAGAGGAAAGAGTCGGGTCGGGCTTTACATCATAGAAGCAGGTGTGCTGAATGCCAAGCTCGTCAAGCTTTGCCTCGATAGGAGCAACATAGCCGTTCTTGTAAAGGAAGGAGTCGGTTACGATAAACGCCTTTTTCTTGTGCATTACCTTTCCGAGCTCATCAAGAGCAACAGGCATACAGCCCTTTTTGAAATATACCTTCTGAGGTGTTCTGAACCAGAGCATATTCTCTCTCCTCTCCGCAACGCTCTTGATGTTGAGCAGATGCTTTACTCCTACATTTTCAGATACGGAGTTGCCGCCCCATGAGCCGCAGCCCAGTGTAAGTGAAGGCGTAAGCATAAAGTTGTAAAGGTCGCCGATGCCGCCTTGTGACGACGGTGTGTTGATAAGCACACGGCAGGTCTTCATAGCGTGATAGTGCTTTTCGATCTTTTCTGTTTCGGCAGGATGGATATAGAGAGATGATGTATGGCCGTAGCCGCCGTCAGCTACAAGTCTTGCTGCCTTTTGCAGAGCCTCGTCAAATGTTTCGGCCTTGTACATTGCAAGCACAGGAGAAAGCTTCTCGTGTGCAAATTCCTCGCTGATGTCAACGGATTCTACCTCACCGATAAGTATCTTTGTGCTTTCGGGCACTGTAACACCTGCAAGTTCTGCGATCCTGCTTGCTTTCTGGCCTACGATCCTTGCGTTGAGCGAACCGTTGATTATGATGGTCTTTCTTACCTTGTCAAGCTCATCACCCTGAAGGAAATAGCAGCCTCTGTCGGCAAATTCCTTCCTGACGGCATCATAGATATCCGCAAGAACTGTAACGCTCTGCTCTGATGCGCAGATCATACCGTTGTCGAAGGTCTTGGAATGGATGATAGAATTGACTGCAAGCCTGATATCGGCAGTGCTGTCGATAATTACCGGCGTATTGCCTGCGCCAACGCCAAGAGCCGGCTTGCCGCTTGAATATGCGGCCTTTACCATACCGGGACCGCCTGTTGCGAGGATAGTGTCGGAATTCTTCATAAGCTCATTGGTGAGCTCAAGTGAAGGCACGTCTATCCATGCGATGATATTTTCGGGTGCGCCTGCCTTTACCGCAGCATCAAGCACGATCTTTGCGGCAGCGATGGTAGACTTCTTTGCGCGCGGATGCGGGCTGATAACGATGCCGTTTCTTGTTTTAAGGCAGATGAGAGCCTTGAATATCGCGGTTGAAGTCGGGTTAGTCGTAGGTATGACCGCACCGATAACGCCTATCGGCTCGGCGACCTTCCTCATGCCGAAAGCAGGGTCATAGTCAATAACGCCGCAGGTCTTTGTGTCCCTGTAGGTGTTGTAGATATACTCGGCAGCGTAGTGGTTCTTTATTACCTTATCCTCGACAAGTCCCATGCCTGTCTCCTCAACTGCCATTTTTGCCAGCGGGATCCTTGCCATGTTTGCAGCTATTGCAGCTGCCTTGAAGATCTTGTCCACCTGCTCCTGAGTATACTCGGCAAATTTTTTCTGTGCCTCCCTGACCTTCGACAGCATCACGTTAAAGCTGTCAAGATCATCTACCACTCCTATGGTTTTTTCGACTTCGTTTTCATTCATAGCCATAATTCTGTCCTCCGTTTTTGTTTTTTTATAGCATATTATACTTCTTTTCCGACAGTATTTTCAGCCTTACAAACGGCTGTCTGACAATGTGAATATTATAATTTTATTATAATTGCTTGTTAAAAAGTTGTCAATATCATATATTGAATCGGAACGCTTTTCTATATTTTACATATTATTAACGCACACAGAGCCTTATTCCTTGTTCTGTCTGACCTCTATCATTTTGAGTATCGTTTTGCGCTTGAGCGTTTTGCCGTTGAGGAAAACATATTCCTCCGGATCTCCCTTTGAAAGCGGAAGAAGCTCCTCCACAGTAAGGCTTTCCTCCTTTTCCTTCTCGATGCGCTCCTTTTCTTCCTTTTCGGTCTGAGACTGGAACGGCTTTATAACGTGCTTTTCTATCGTCTGATAAGAATTGAACACAACTATGTATGTAATGAGCGTTGGCAGAAGAACTGCGCTAAGAACGCCGAAAACGATAAGCATGATTATCATTGAAGGTATCGAAACAGCGATAGTATAAAGCACAAATGCAAGGAACAGAAGTGCAAAAATGGTTTTCAGGTGATTGGTGATGCCCTTTCCGATAAGCACAAGAGAGTTTCTGAGTATGTCCGTAAAGCCTATATCTACCGATGCAGCCATAACCAGAGCCGAAAATTCCATCATCAGGAACACCAGAGAAGTAAGCGCCATTATGACAAGGTAGATCATTACAGCCCCGCCGCCGGCTTCACGGTTGATGGATATTATTATGAACATTCCGACTGTAAGCGCATAAAAGAATATGGAATTGATAAAAAAGAAGAGCCAGTTATCCTTTATGCCCTTGAAAAAATCTCTGACGGGCCTTACTTTATTTTCCGACACCAACTTACGGCACACGTTGGTAAGTCCTGCAAAGAACGGCGACATAAGCGGTATCAGCAAGAATATAACGAACCAGCTCAGCTCGCCCACTGCTTTTGTCAGCAGCACTATACCGCCCACAAAAACAGCCAGCGGCACGCAGAACATCAGATCAACTATCACAAGCCAGCCGAAATTTGAAAAATAGCTTGTGAAAAATTCAGAAAAGCCGTACTTACGGCTGTTGGAAACCGACATTTTGACACTCCTTTTCTTTCCCTTGGAAACCTGTTCCCGGGGAAACCTATTTCCGGGGAAACCCTTTTTTCAAGTGAAAAAAGGGTCATCCCCGCACCCCTTCCTAAAAAAGCTGATTTTGACTTTATACTTTACTTTATAATTTATATTATAATATCATAACAAAAGATGCATCGACCGCCGCGCCGTTTAAAAATCAAAGATCCATGAAAAACAAAACGCACAAAGCACATCCACAATACTTGCCGCCAGACCTAAAAGAGAAAGCTTCAGCATTTTGATAAGATATCGGCGAAGCTGTTCCCGCGGGTCGTCCTTTACAGGAGCCCTGAACAAGTATGCGGCGCTCCTCACTGAGCTTCTGAAAGCATTGAGCGATGCCGCAGCGATAACAGCCGATGAAATAAACGCTCCCGGCAGAATAACAAGAAGATTATAGAGCACACCCTTGAATCCGTATGCGCCGTAGAGAAATCCGACCGAAAGCCCGTAGCCGTAGCCCTTGAAAAACGGCAGCGCCACCGAAAGGAAGCCGCCCCAGAGCGAAAGCCCCAACAGAAATATCACAAACAGAAATATTGCCGCCGATGCAAAGGACGAAACAAACGATGATATCAATCCCTGACTGCACCTTAGCTCGAAATTGGTCTGAAAAATGAAGTCGAGTCTTTTAAGCGTATCCGTACCGACAGTCCCCGATGCAAGTGTCCCGCAGACGATACCGCCGAAAAGCACAAAGCAGAACAAAACGAAAACGCCGTTCCTTCTGAACTCCTCACGGCTGAGACCTACCCATTTCTTTACAGGTCCCGCTGCTATCATCCCTACATTCTTCATACACTCGCTCCTTTTATTCTTTGACACAGCCGCAGCGTCCGGGTCATTTTGGTTTTTATCCTGTTAATGTGTATGAAGAAGCAGCAGGTTTTATTCTAAAGGCGTCCGCTGCCGGAAAATGCCGGATCGACGAGGGATATTTTTCGGGAATAATATATGACTTACGGAAAGAATACTGTTCAGGCGGCGTTCGGGAGGTTATTTGCTGTAATACCTCTGAGCAAAGCGCACACTGTCCATAGCGTCTGCACCGTAGAAATCGGCGCCGATCATGTCAGCATATTCCTGATTGAGAACAGCGCCGCCTACCAGTGTAACAAAGCTCTTGTCAGTCTTTTTCAGCAGCTCTATCGTTTCTGCCATAGCAGGCACAGTAGTCGTCATAAGGGCGCTCAGTCCCACAAGCTTACAGTTGTTTTCAAGCGCACATGAGAGTATTTTCTCAGGCGGAACATCTCTGCCGAGGTCGTAAACAGTAAATCCATAGCTTTCCATGAGCACCTTGACAATATTCTTGCCTATATCGTGGATATCACCCTTGACCGTAGCAAGCACTATCGCCCTGCTTTTGTCGGTCTTGTCGGACGGTATCTTTTTCTTTACCTCGTCAAAAGCGGCTGATGCAGCTTCCGCGCTCATAAGCAGCTGAGGAAGATATGCCTTCTTTTTCTCGAATGCCTCGCCGATCTCGTTGAGAGCCGGAACTATATGACAGTTTATTACATCAAGAGGCGCGGTATTTTCAAGCAGACCTGCCGCAAAGCTAACCGCCTGATCTTTCAGTCCTTTGACTATTGATGTATGCAGTGATCCTTCGCTTACAGCCGGAGCACTTTTTTGTACAGTCTCGCCGTTCTCTGCCGATGCGTAGCGGATATAATCCGTACAGCCCTTATCATACCCGCTCAAAGCACGGTATGTATAGTAGGTATTCATCATAACCTCTGAGAACGGGTTCATAATGGCACAGTTCAGCCCGCACTGCAAAGCGTTTGCATAAAATGTAGCGGTGATAAGCTCTCTTTTGGGCAGGCCAAACGAAATATTCGATATTCCAAGGCTTGTGCGTATGCCCTTTTCTTTCAGCATAGACACCGCCTGCAGCGTAATAAGAGCACTTTCCGGATTTGATGATATCGTAAGAGCAAGCGGATCAACAACTATATCCTTTTTCTTTATGCCGTATCCGGCGGCTCTGTCTATTATTTTCTGCGCAATGCTTACACGGTCGGCGGCATTGTCGGGAATACCGCTTTCGTCTATTGTAAGAGCGATCAGCACTCCTCCGTACCTCTGAACGATCGGGAGTACTGCGTTCATGCTGTCCTCTGTACCGTTTACGGAATTTACAAAGGGCTTGCCGTTGTACATACGCATAGATGCGGCTAATGTATCCGGCTTGGTGGAATCTATCTGGAGCGGAAGATCAGTCACCGACTGTATAGATGAAATACAGCGCAGCATCATTTCCGTTTCGTCTATTTCCGGCAGACCTACGTTTACGTCAAGCACATGAGCGCCTGATTCAGCCTGCTTTATCGCTTCATTAAGAATGTAGTTCAGGTCGCCTGAGCGAAGCGCGGCTTTAAGCTTTGATTTTCCGGTCGGATTTATCCTTTCGCCAATAAGCACCGGGTCATTGTCTATTATAACGCCGTGAGTATAGGAGGATACTACCGTAAGAGCTTTTTCATCGGGACAGGTATACGGCAGAGCCTCAGTTTTAGCTCTTGTCTTTGTGATAAATTCAGGCGTAGTGCCGCAGCAGCCGCCGAGTATGCAGGCGCCGTTTTCTGCAAGCTGCACCATGTAATCGGAAAATTCATCAGCGTCAATATTATATACGGTAATGCCGTCTCTTACCTCCGGCAGACCCGCATTCGGGTTCACGATCACCGGAGTTGAGGAGTACCTTTTAAAATCGCTGATGATGCTCAGCATCTTATCGGGGCCGAGAGAGCAGTTCATGCCCAGAGCATCAACATGAAGACCTTCAAGCATAGCTATCATAGCAAGAGGGTCAGCTCCGGTCATAAGCTTACCCGCAGCATCGTAAACATTTGTTACAAAAACCGGAAGATCACAGTTTTCCTTTACGGCAAGAACAGCAGCCTTTGTCTCGTAGCTGTCGTTCATTGTTTCTATGAGAACAAGGTCTGCGCCGCAGTCTGATGCAGCCTTTATATTATCCGCATAAACAGAGACTGCTTCTTCAAACGAAAGATCGCCAAGCGGCTCCAGAAGTCTGCCCGTAGGCCCCATATCAAAGGCGACATAGGCCTCTTCTCTGCCCTGAGCCGCTTTTTTTGCACAAGCGATCCCGGCACGGATAAGCTCACGGTAGTTCTCAAACTTGCAGCGGTTTATACCGAAGGTGTTGGTCTTGACTATATTACAGCCTGCATCGAAGTATGAATTATGAAGCGCGGTTATCTTTTCGGGATGCTCAATATTCCATAGCTCAGGCGGCCTTCCGGCAGGCAGTCCCATGCTTTGCAGCATTGTGCCTGTGCCGCCGTCAAAATAAACTCGTTTTTCTTTTATCAGTTCGGTTATTTTCTTCATGTCTTGTCCTCTTGATCTTTATTATGTCCACAGGAGATATTATACGGAACGTATGCCCATTATGGCGGTTATCGACTTCACGGGAGTCATAAGATATGCGCTGTTCAGGGTGATCCCAAGGGTCTCAAATGCATTCAGCCGTTCAAGCAGCGGCTTCTGGAAGGTTATGGAGAGATCGCCGTAGCCCGGACTGTAGCGCGGGGCGCACCGTAAAGAAGCCTGCATTATCGCGCAGGCATGATCGCAAAAGCTTTCTATCGCCGCAGAGGAAAGAGCGTCTGTCATAAAATGCTCCGCCTGAGAGGTGATATTCAGCCTTGCAAGCAGACGGTCAACCGAAAGCCCGGCAGTAAGCGCCATAACAAAGGCTTCGCTGCATCCTCTGAGATTCTTATACAGATCCCTGCTCGGTATCTTCATAAAGCCGAGATCGCATACGCCCTCCGTGCTAAGATCGACGGGCGACTGGATATACACGCACTTGTAATGCACTGCCTTATTGAATGACTCCCGGCACTTATCAAGCAGGGGCGCATTGAATTCCCTGTCAGTCCTGAGACGCTGTGCAAGCTCATTGCGGTTTACTGTGACCTCATCGGGAGATGCGCTTATTATTTTAAGATCGGAATATTTCATGCCTTTACTCCTGATATTATGATCATTGAATATATTATAACACAAACAAAAATTTATTGCAACAAAAGTACAGGCTCCGCACGAAATATTCCGTGCGAAGCCTGACCATGGAGTATAATTATGATGCTTATCAGCTGATAGTTACCTTGAATGTCTTTTCAACTACTGTACCGACATTATCCTTTACCTTAACAACAAGATAATATGTACCTGCCTGAGAAGGCTTGAATGTCATTGTCTTGGTAGTGCTGTAATTTCTTGCTACTGAATAGCTGCTTGAAGAAGAAAGTCTGTAAACCAAAGCATACTGATATGGTGATGTGCCGCCGACTGCTGCGCCGGTAACTGTCAGACCATTGCTTCTTGTTGCTGATGTAGCAGAAACGGTGGACTTATTTGTAAGCGGTGTGGGATCTACGTTAAGTGTAAAGCTCTTTGTGCTTACAGTACCCTTGCTGTCCTTTACCTTGATCTGCAGGGTGTATTTGCCTGTTGATGCAGGTGTCCATGTGTGGCTTGTTGCTGTGCTGTAGTCTTTGAGGACTGTCCAGTTGCCGTTGGGAGCCTGTACAACATAAGCGTACTGATAGGGAGCTGTACCGCCGGCAGCAGCACCGGTAAACGTGACGCTCTGACCCTTTGTGATGCTGACTGTAGAAACCTGTGAGTTGTTGACAAGCGCATTTGAAACATTAAGAGAGAATGACTTGACTTTAAGCGCGCCAAGGTTATCCTTGATCTTTACCTGTACAGTGTACTTGCCGACAGATGCGGGTTTGAAGGTATATGTTGCAGTAGTGCTGTAGTTCTGGAGAACATGCCAGTTGCCGTCGGGTGACTGAGCAACAAAAGCATACTGATAATATCCTGTGCCGCCTGTTGCTGCACCTGTAAGCTTCACGCTCTGGCCTTTTGCGATGGAGGTCGCGGATATCTTTGAGTTATTTACAAGGGGATTTGATACAGTGAGCGTAAACTCCTTGACCTTTACAGTGTTCTTGCTGTCCTTAGCCTTGATCTGTACTGTGTAGCTGCCGAGAGAAGCAGGTGACCAGGTGTGTGTTGTTGCTGTGCTGTAGTCTTTGAGGACTGTCCAGTTGCCGTTGGGAGCCTTGACAACATAAGCATACTTATAGGGGCTTGTGCCGCCGGAAGCTGCACCTGTCATCTTGACGCTGCTGCCCTTTTCGATCTTTGTTGCAGAGATCTTTGAATTATTGGCAAATGCGGCTGTAACATTGAGAGTAAATGACTTGGTGCTTACTGTGCTCTTGCTGTCCTTGACCTTGACCTGAACAGTATACTTGCCTGTCGATGCAGGTGTCCAGGTGTAGCTTGTTGCTGTGCTGTAGTCTTTGAGGACTGTCCAGTTGCCGTTGGGAGCCTGTACAACATAAGCGTACTTATAGGGGCTTGTGCCGCCGGAAGCTGCGCCCTTCATTGTTACGCTTGAACCCTTGCTTATGCTTGTTGCCGAAATAGTCGAATTGTTTGCAAGTGCAGCGCTGGTCGAAACATTAAGCGTAAATGATTTAGCCTTTACAGTGCCTGCATTGTCCTTGACCTTGATCTGTACTGTGTATGTGCCTGTTGAAGCAGGTGTCCATGTGTGGCTCGTTGCTGTGCTGTAGTCTTTGAGGACTGTCCAGTTGCCGTTGGGGGCCTGTACAACATAAGCGTACTGATAGGGGGTCGTGCCGCCGGAAGCTGCGCCCTTCATTGTTACGCTTGAACCCTTGCTTATGCTTGTTGCTGAAATA
>CADCKR010000010.1 GCA_902802105.1 uncultured Ruminococcus sp. | reverse complement strand
GTTGGTGACCTCTTCAAGTTCATAACTTGTCCCCACGGGGATACCTGCGATAGTCACTTTATATTCCGAGCCTGAGCCCGCCTTGATATAGAAGGTGCCGTCTGAATTTATTCCTTGTGTCTGTCCCTGAGCATCCGTATACGCGTTGGTGACATCTATGCCGCTGTAATCGCTCACATCCACACCGCTCACACCGAACACATTCGTCAGCGTCAGCTTAAACGGGATCAGTGCGTGGTTATCAGGTTCGTCCTTTATCGTCTTTGTCAGGGTAAGGCTGCCCGTGCGGACGGTTTTTTCTACAAACTCCGTGAGCATGACGGAAAGGCTTTCATTTACATTACTATGATTATTAAAATCAAATGTTGAGTTTCTTCCGCCTGTTTCAGAATTGCTATATGTTGCATGATTCTCATTCAGGAGAGTATTACCGGCACGGTCAATAAGTCTGTACTGTGTAGTATAGCAATCCGCAACCGCTCTGCTGGGTGTTGAATTTGCACCATTCTGCTCAACTGCCTGTAAAGTTCCGAAGCTATACAAGCTTGCAGTACCGTCATTGGCTCTCGTCAGCCTGTAAATATTCGCACCTTGTGTGACAGTCATTTTAGAGTTTCTTGTAAACTGCTTCTCAAACTCGGCGGAAGATTCCAAGCCATGTTGGTTGTTACCATATATTATGTCACCTGTACCATACATCAGGAACAGTGAACCGGTACTATCCGATTTGCCGAACATTTCAATATCTTCACCAACAAATTCATCTACCCACCAGTATGAGGTGTTTGCAACAGGAGTCTGTGTATCTGTATTTATGGCAGTTCCGTTGTTGAACAAATTCTCTGTTCCGGTACTGCCGTTTGGTGTAATGTCAGTTGTCCAAGTGGAATTACCCTCGGCGGTTCTTGTATAAGTAGGAACAGTTGATGAATAATACGCACCTGTGGGAAGGGGGATTTCCTGCTGAGTTATAGTAGACGGTACTGTGTTAGATACTGTATACTTGAACACATCACCCTCAGCCGCCATCTGTGTATAGCTAAGCAGGCCTGCGCTTACGTCTCACTGCTCAGTACGGCGTCCAGCAGGAGACGCTTGTTTTTCGCTTCGGTCAGGCGGCTTTTGTCGCCGTCTACTAAGATGCGTTTCGGCGCGCGTTCAAGCAGACGGCTGTAAATGCGTTCAAGCTCCAGACTGTCAGGATGCTCCAGCATCTTCATATTCATATTTGAAGTGATGAGCAGCGGCTTTTTCGTGTTGTAAAGCTCGTCAACTACCTGAAATGCCGCGTCAAGATCCTGCTTTGTGTATTGCTCGGCGCCTATGTCGTCTATGAAAAAACAGCGGTATTTCCGGAGATCTATCTTTTCAGTGCCATTGTACTTTGCCGAAAGCCTGTCGTCGATCAGGTACCTCAATGTCGAGAAAAGCACAGGGATGTTCCTTTTCAGCAGGGCGTTCCCGATACTCGCCGCGTGAAAGGTCTTGCCCAGACCGCAGGCTCCGTAAAACAGGATACCCGCAGACAGCTCCTCTGCCTCTTTGAAGCTCCGGACAAAATCACAGCATATCTTTGAGACCTCCCGGTGCCGCCCGTCATCCTTATCGAACGTGAGGTCTTTGTAAAAGCTGTTTTTTATGCCCTCGTTCAATTTCTTTTCCCGCTGGATCCTGTCAAATTCGTCAAGAGCCGCCCTTGCTTTTTCGTCGGCCTCACGCTCACAGCGGCATGGAACAGGAAAAAGCCGTCCCTTTATGCGGCACTGTAAAGGCTGTCTGCATTTGCGGCACATGATAAGACCGCTTTCGTCCTTATATTCGTCCTGCTTTGGCTCTCTTGCCGCCTGCCGCCTTGTTATCGCTTCAAAGTATTCCATCATCAGACGCTCCCTCCGAATAGTCAATATAATAGCCCGTTCTGCTGCTCTCAGGCTTTGCTTTGTTGTCGTAATTGCCTTCAAGTATCTTCACAAAATTCTGCGGCTTAAATATCCAGTCAAAGGAACAGCCGCTCCAATCGCCTTTTCTGCCCGTCAGAAAGTCGGAGTCCTCTATCCTTTTGAAAAACGGCTCAAAATCACCGTTCAGGCACTCATAAACCGCTTTTATCCTTCTTTTCCTGCCTGACGTAAGATTTTTGATATTAGGCAGAGAACGGCATACCGTATTGAAAAGCTCCGCGATCTTTTTATAGTCAGGTGCGCGCCTGTCGGCTCCTGCCGACAAGAGAATAGTAGTATCAGTATCTGTATCAGTATCAGTATCTGTATCAGTATCAGTATCTGTATCTGTATCTGTATCAGTATCTGTATCTGTATCGGGTTTTTTGGGTTTGTCGGAAAAGCGTTCGGTTTTTTTGGCTTTGTGGGGGTTTGAGGTTTTTTTAGGTCTGCCTCCGCGCTTTCCGTTTTCACGGTTCGCCTCACATTTTGCGTTGTACGCTTCATTGTCACGGTCAAGCTGACTTTTCACGAACGAAAAGCACATCTTTAAAGCCGCATCGTCAAATGACGGCAGCTCTCCCGTTGATTCATACACATAGACCGCGCGCATAAGCGCTCCCAGCTGGGCATCTGTCAAAAGGGAAAAGTGCTGTTCGTAGTCAAGATACATCATAAACGATTTTTTTCTGTCGCTCATTTTTTTCACCCCGCTCATGTTTTCAGGCATTTCCTCGATCATACGATCGTTTTTCATCAGTTTTGCCTCCTTTAAAAAAAGCTTTTTCACCATACTGCGAAAAAGCCGTAAAATTATACCTGAAAAGGTCGAATTATGCAAAATTTTTTAAATTTCTCCCGCAGGGCGCTCTGCATTTTTACAGCAGATACAGCGCATATAAAAAACGGCGGAGCATAACACCCTCAGGCGCGATACTCTGCCGTTTTTGTTTTCATCTGTTTTTTATGCCGTTACTGCGCTCACGGAAAACTTAAGGCAACACCGCACAAAGCCTTTGTTTTATGCGTTTTTGACCTCTCTGTGGAGCTTTGCGAATTTTGCGGATTTTTTATCAAGCATGGAGAAGGACGACTCACTCGGAATGTCGTTCTTGCCTGACTCAATGTAGTTGCGAAGTACGCCTGTAAGAACGAACGGACGGATAAATGCGGAATGAATGATATTCCATAAGATCACGCCTAAAACAACGGCAGATATTATCATCAGTGTCGTGGGGTTTGTCAGGAATTCCGGCGGGGTCGATTCCGTCTCTGCAGAGATCTGAACTATCTCGTTTGAAAGAGCGGTAAATGCATCGGGTATGAGCATGAATATCAGATAGAATACGCCTGTAAATGCACCGCCGATGATAAGCAGTGAAAGGATACCCATTCCGAAGACCCTGCCCATATTCTTTGCAAGTGTCTTGCCGTGCTTGAAAAACAGTACTGCGCCCTCGCAGGTCGCCTTTGCAGCGCTCGTACCCTCACGGTAGAACACCCAGCCAAGACAGCAGTCGCACAGGTAAGCAACTACCACCTGAATAGCGCTTGAAATAGCCGAACCGACTGTGCTGCCCGCATCGCCGCCTACCATTTCGCCTACAGCGGTAATGCCCTTTCCTATCTGATTAAAAATACCCTTGATAACGTTTGTAATAGCATAGTAGGCTGCAACTGTCGCAAAGCGCTTTTTGACAACAGCCTTGCCCTCTGCGTAGACATTTTCGGGCAGCACTCCGTCGGTTATACCCCTTGTCATCATAGCTATCTGTCCTGCCTTGAGCGAATAGGAAATAAAGTGTGCAATTACCGCCATGATTATTATTCCCACTATCAGACCGATAAAAAGACCGATAATTCCCTGGTCCATAGTTTTGTCAAGTACAATGAAGCCTAAAACGCACATTCCTGCCATCAGCGCAACTCCGATAAAATCTATCAAGAGCCTTCTTACTGAGAACACCAGCGTTTTTCTGTAGATCTCTTTGTTTGTCATTTTTGTCCCTCCTGAATAATTTATTAAGATATCACGATATTCCGATCATACTATATAAATATCCGGCATGACTGATCACGCTTTCATCACATACGGTCACCCTTCATTTTTTACAGCTGATCTGTCCGTGAAGTCTTTTTTCTGCAAACCGCTTCATGATCTGCATTTTTTTGTTTTATTATAACACACAGCGTATAACAAATGTATAACAAAAGCGTCAAGAAGAAAAAAATACCTTCCGCACTGCACGGAAAGTATTTTCAGAGTATTCTAATTCTGATCTGACATTTCTATAAACGCCTCCGTTATGCTTGCCCACGGATAGGTGCTCATATATTCGCCGCGGTAAGCGTTTACTGCGCCTGCGTCACCGTCCAGAAGGCGGTACAGATCGCAGCCGAACAATTCGGTATTTACTCTCAGCTCGCCCGATCTCATTTCGAGTATCTCGCCTGCGCCGTTTTCCTCCAATGTCGTTTTCAGGTTATGAACAATGACATTGAACTGCTTCTGCATTTTCCGGTCATAGATCTTATCTTCATACAGCGCGGCAAACGCCTCCGCCCTCTTTACGCCTGAGCCTTGCTTATCCACAAGAAACGCAAGGAGCTCTTTCGATTTTGACCTCTCAAAGTGTACCGATTTCCCGTCGATCAAAAAGTCGAATACGCCGAAGGTTTTAGCAAATATATGAGGATATTTCGGCTTCAGCTTAGGCTTTAGCGCGTACTGTATCTCATCTTCAAGTTTTTCCCTTTCGATAGGCTTCATCAGGTAGCCGTTTGCGTGGATCCTGAAAGCATCAAGCGCATAATTTGAATAGCCTGTCAGAAAAATAACGGAGATATCCGTATGCTTTTCCTTGATCTTTACTGCAAGGCTGATACCGTTCATTCCGGGCATATCAATATCAAGAAGCACAATATCGGCCTTGTTGCTGCTGAGATAATCAAGCGCTTCAAACGGGCTCAAAAAGCCCTTTACATCATCTATCTGAGGCATCTGGCTGCACATATAAACAACAAGATCCAATACAAGCTCCTCGGTATCCTTATTGTAACAGTCGTCCCTTCGTTGATCCTGCTGTCGATCGTCAGGGTGCCGCCGCACATTTTTTCTACTCTTTCACGCACGTTTTTAATGCCGATATGCGTACCGTCCGACGAAAGCGGCTTTTCCGCTTCAAAGCCCGCTCCGTTATCCCGTATGATGATCTCAAAAGCGTTTTCCGTCCTCACTGACGTGATCTCCACAAGACCCTGCTCGCGGTCACGCACACCGTGGCGGATAGCGTTTTCAACAAGCGGCTGAACAGTCAGTACGGGTACGGAATAATCATCCTCCCCGATATTATACCTGACGCTGATCTTCGGAAAACGCAGCATTTCTATATCGGCATAGACCCTTGTATGCTCCAGCTCTTTTTTCAGCGGTATAAGCCCCGACTGTTCAAGCGAGTCGATATTATTCCTCAGATAAGCGCCGAACTTTCCCGTTGTTTCAAAAGCTTTTTGCGGGTCGGTAAGGCACAGCGACTGAATGGTCGTCAGAGTGTTGTATAAAAAATGCGGCTGTATCTGAGACATCATTATTCTGATGCGCTGCTCCGCCTTCAGAGCGTTTTCGTGCTCATATAAAAAATCAAGGTGCAGCCAGTTATAATAAAAGAACGTAGCGCAGGTAACAAAGATCGTAAGATAGCTTACGGGATAATCAACATATAAGGGTGACAGATCCGCAGCTACGCCCGCTATCACCAGCAACTCGTTTGCAATAGTTACCCATATCCCATGCTTTCTGTAACGGAATTTCAAGAAATTACAATAAAAAAGATATGCAAGCATGAATATGCTGACGTAAAAAACGGTGTAGCTTAGGGGTCCGCGATTAAAATGATTTTTCTCATCTATATAAAACGCTATGCCTGAAAACAGCGCGGTCATATAAACAAGCGCATTGCCCGCAACAAGCGCCCAGGCTAAAATGTGCTTTTTTTCAGGCTGAATGAGCTTGCAGAACAGCAGGATAATGAGCGGGCGCAGGCAGTAGCCCATGATGCCGAAAAGCGTTCTGTAAATAAGCGGCGAAACATCTTTCGCCTGACAGATATAGTCACCGCAGTTCTGCACCAGAAGCAGCGCCACCGATGCAATGATTATCAGCATTATCCTCTTTTGCGCTTTGCCTATGTATTTGTCAAATATCACGATCGGCGTAAGACCCGCCAGCATCACTATAAGCGGGATAAAAACTATATATTCCTTCATAAGCTCCATTTTCAGCAAAGCTCCGTTCCCTGCATTATTTCTAAACAGCATTATACAGCAATTCCGACTTAAATTCAACTCAAAAAATATCTCTGCTTTATACTGATACCTAACAAAAAACAAAAACAGACAATTTTTGCGAAAATCAAAGTCTGCTTTTTATCAGGTTATAAATTACATAGCCTGAGTTTTTGTTTAAATTTTACAAAAAAAGCGCTATGAGGATCCTATACAGTCTGCTGTGATAAATGTTATCCCCGGCGATACAGTCGTTCTCAAAGCCAAGGCAGACGAGGGCTATAAATTCGCTTTATGGATGAACGAGACAACTAAGCAGCTCTATTCAATGGACGCTGATATCACTGTAGCTGTCACAGAAGCAACAGAGCTGAAAGCATACTTTATCCCTGACGAAGAAACTGTCAGCATAAAGGTCGATACAGAGGGCCCGGGACAGATAGAAGGCACTGATGACGGCAGCGAGCCTGAATTCAACAGCGAATATCCGGTACAGTCGATATATCTTAACACACTGGCAGGAAATACAATAATCCTTGTCGCAAAGCCCAGCGAAGACCCGGCGCTTGCAGAATGGAAGTTTACAGGCTGGAAGGACAATGCTACAGGCGAGATAGTTTCCACAGATGCAAGATATGAATTTGAGGCTGTAAATGCGCTCGACCTGACCGCAGTATTTACTCCTGAGAGCACCGGCGACGATGAAATCAGCTCTTCTTCAAGCGACAACAGCACTCCTGTTCCCGACACAGATACTCCTGTTCCCGACACAGATACTCCTGTTCCCGACACAGATACTCCTGCTACCGGCAGCACTTCATCTGCAGCAGCTCTTGCAGTAACCGCAGCAGCCGCTCTTGGTGTTGCTGTACTCAGCATGAAGCGCAGAAAGGAAAATGATTGATCGGCAGCAAGCCTTATCATGTAAGGGCAGCGCCGCACAAAATATAATTCAGACGCTTTAGCTCTGATAATGTCGATCACAAAAGGATCGCCGTTTTGAATGTCAAACGGCGGTCTTTTTTTGCCCGTAAACACTCGCGTCTTATCACATCAGGCAGTATGATTATCCTTTTACCGAGCAGCGGCAAAAATATTTCAGTCGGATTTTTGTACAGAATCGGTTGTTTTTTCATAGCCTGAGTGTTATAATTGCGTTAATGGATAGTCATAGGAAAAACGGAAGAAAGTATTATATTATATCTTAGGGAAGTGTTCTCATGGGCAAAGCAAAGAATAATGTGTTATTTATGCTTTATACGGTCATACTCGGCGCGATAGTCGGACTTATAATATGGGGATTTCTGAGGATAATGAACTATGGCATAGAATTTCTGTGGGAATATCTTCCCTCGCAGCTGAACTTTCCGCTATATACTGTCTGCGTCTGTACGGCAGGAGGACTTATCGTCGGCGTATGGAAGCGTAAGTCCGGAGACTATCCCGAAGAGCTTACAATGGTCATAGCCAAAGTAAAAAAGACCGGACGCTACCCGTATAATAATGTTTTTTCAACTATCGTTTCCGCGCTTATACCGCTTCTGACGGGTGCCAGCATCGGACCCGAAGCAGGTCTTACGGGTGTTATTGCCGGACTTTGCACATGGGTAGGCGACAAGCTTAAAGGCTTTCGCAGGGAGGTGCAGGAGCTTACCGCTATAGGAATGAGCGCCACACTGGGAACGATATTCCGCTCTCCTATGTTCGGTTTTATGGAGCCTCTTGAATCTGACGATGAGACCACTCTGCCCAAAGCATCAAAGATAGTCCTGTATTTTGCAGCTATACTCAGTTCCTTCGGCGTTTTTATCCTGATGAATAGTCTTTTCGGGATACAAATGGGTATGGAGGGCATCGAGGGCGGCAGTATACCTGCTGAAAGCTACCTTTACGCCGTTCCTCTCGTTCTTGTCGGCATAGCCGCAGGATATATCTATTTTGCTTTCAGGAAGCTCACGGGTATGATAGAGCACCGTCTGAAAAAATTTGTTGTGCTGCGGGCAGTATGCGGCGGTCTTATCCTGGGCATATCGGGCACTTTTCTTCCGCTGACAATGTTTTCCGGCGAGCATCAGATCCCGGCTGTCATGGCGGATATGGAAAAGATAGGTGCTGTAATGCTGCTTGTCACCGCCATAGCAAAGCTTCTGCTGACGAATATATGTATAGACACCGGACTTAAAGGCGGACATTTCTTCCCCGTTATCTTCTGCGGGATAAGTATAGGCTGTGCCATGAGCCTGCTGCTCGGCGTGAACGTCCTGTTCAGTACGGCAGCAGTCACAGCGGCGCTTGTAGGGCATACGCTGAAAAAGCCGATGGCGACCGTTCTGCTGCTGATGATCCTTTTCCCGCCGAGGCTTATACCGATAATGCTGTTTGCGTCTGCTGCGGCGAAATTCATACCCACCCCGGCTGTACTGCTGTCGGCGCTTCGCAAAGACTCCTTTAGCAGAAACTGATCTGTGTTCGCCTGCGGCAATTACTGCCGAATGGGCATGAAGGGTGCAGCGCAGGCGCGCCGCACTGAAATAATTTAAGGCAGGGTCGATTATGAGTATATATCATTTTGTAGCGATCATCGGATTGATCTGTGTACTGGGATTTCTTAATGAGAAGCTCACCAAGCTGACATACGAGATCTCACTGATGCTTTTTTCAGTAATAATAGGAATATTGCTGCTGTCAGGAACTGCCGTTCTTAACGGGACAGGCATTTCAGATATTCTCAGGCAGATGCAGGTATTCAATATCGAAAGCTTTCTGATGGAGGGTGTGCTGTGCTTCATGCTCTTTGCCGGCTCATGCCACATGAAGCTGTCTGATCTCAAAACACACGCGCGGCAGATCACAGTGCTTGCCTTTGTCTGCACATTTTTAGGTGCCTGCTTCTACGGCGGTCTGTTCTACTGCGCAGGACTTCTGCTCGGTCTTGATCTTTCGCTGCCTGTCTGCCTTATGTTCGGCAGCATTGTCGCTCCTACCGATCCTATAGCCGCAACAGGCATTCTCAGTAAATTCAATCTTCCGAAAAATATCTCCTTCCTTATTGAGGGTGAGTCACTTTTTAATGACGGTGTAGGAGTTGCGCTGTTTGTTTGTTTCAGCGGTATTGCTTCGGCAGGATCAGCCGGCGGTTTGGTATCCGTAATACTAAAGGAGATATTCGGTGCCGTATTGGTAGGTGTATCAGTAACGCTCCTGTGCTTTCTGATGTTCCGTTTTTCAAAAAGCAGGACGCTCGGCATTTTCATCAGTCTGTTTGCAGTTTCACTATCATACTGCATCTGTGAAGGCTTTGGTTTTTCCGGCGCAATAGCATCGGTCATCTGCGGCATACTGTTTTCTGCGCTGCGTTCGCATTTTTCAAAGGAAGAGCCTCCCGAAAAGGCACAGGCATTTGATTCTTTCTGGGAGACGATAGATGTGCTGCTCAACTCCGTCCTGTATGTAATGCTGGGGCTGACATTCGTGCGTATTTTGCAGATGGAGCACGTAGTTATACTGTCGCTTACAGCCATAGCAGCAAACCTTATCGCAAGGGCAGGCAGTCTGTCTGTATCCTCACTGTTTATGGGCAAGCTCCCTGACGGCTATAACAGGTTCAATTTCATAAGGCTTCTTACCTGGTGCGGTCTCAGGGGCGGTCTTTCTGTTGCCCTTGCAATGAGCACAAGAGCCATGCTGCCCGACCAGACCTATTACATAATTCTTGGCAGCACCTATGCTATTGTATTCTTTACTACGATCATTCAGGGCTTGACCATGAAACCGGTTTATAAAAGAATAAACCGTTCAGTATCAAAAAAACTATAACAGAGGAATTGAGGAAGGATAATGAAATACTGCACAAAATGCAAGAAAATATACACCGGGGACGAAGCTGAGGTCTGCACGGAATGCGGCAGAGAGCTTGTAGGAGAGCCGAACCGCTTTTCGCCTGTCGATATCGTCACAGCCAACGGCTTTGAGCTTGAACGCATAAGCGCAGCGCTTAAAGAAGCAGAGATACCCTTTTCAACAAGAGAGGTAAAGCGTGACATGGGAATACAGATAATGAATGCCGCTCCTCCCGAAAACTGCATCGTCACGGTACCGCTCGGCTATTATACTCAGGCGTCGGAACTTCTTATAGGAATCGGCGCAATGACCGCAGCAGACGAGCTCAGCGCAGACGACCGGCAGAAGCTTGAAGAAGAAAAAAACAAAAAGGAACCGGAGCAGTCTCCCACAAAAGGCGCCTTTAATAAGGCGGTGCTCATTGTTATGTTTATAATCTTAGTGGGCATCACCATCGCGCTTGCCGACGTTATCGGCAGGTTCATAAATCCATCGTTCTATCAGTAACAAAAGCAAAAATTCAGCGCAGCCGACAATACAGCCGGCTGCGCTTTTTTATCAGCAGACTCAGAAGCCGCCGATGAAGCTCAGTATTTTTCCGCAAATGACAGACAATCGGTGCATCTGTCGCCGGACGGATGCTTTTCGTGGGCGCCCACACGGATAGTATCAAGAGAACAGTAGTCGCAGCTGCGGCAATGGTGCCTGCAATCCTCTACCGTACACTTAACGCTTCTGTTGATGTTTTCCATAGAAATGACCTCTTTTCTCCGCCGAAGCGGTACTATTATCATTTCCCGCAGGAGCGCCGCTTATACATACAACAGCGTCAGCCGATACTTTTTTTCAGGCAGGTCCGCCGGCCGCCGCCGGCTCGTATTCAGCCCTGCGCAAGAATAATGCCTTCGATCTGAGCCGCCTCGCTTACATACTCCGCATCAGGGCAGAAATCCGCCATCTCCCCGCGCGTGCCGTAGCCGTAAAGACAGCCTATGAAGTCAAGCCCGGCAAGAGCCGCACCCTCAGCGTCATACTTTGTATCGCCTATCATTACAGCTCTGCTCCTGTCGGCGCAGCCGAGATTTTCAAGGGTATATTCTATCACCCCGATTTTTGTGCGGCGCTCTGTGCCTGCGGTAGCGCCGCCGACAAAATCAAACAGCTCCGCAGTACCGAGCATTCCTATTATCCTCTGCGCAAACGGATAGTACTTTGTAGTGGCAACTCCAAGGCGCACACCGTTTTTCTTCAAAGAAACAAGCACCTCCATCATGCCCGGATAAAGCCTGTTCATATATATCCCGCTTTCGAGAAAATTCCTCTTGTATATCTCAACGCCCTTTTCCGCGTCCTCGTGCGAAAAACCGCACATTCTCAGACTGTCATACATAGGCGGTCCTATAAATGTGCCGAGCGTCCTTTCGTCCGGCAGGGGTCTTTCCATTTCTTCAAATATCTTCCTGACGCAAAGCAGTATCCCTTCGCCCGATTCGCTCAGTGTACCGTCAAGGTCAAAAAGCGCCATATCATACCTTCTCATTCCGCATCATTCCTTCATCGTGAGGGATATTCTCCCCTTTTCCGTATCTACCGAAAGCACCTTTACGTTCACCACGTCGCCCACCTTCAGCACATCGGACGGATGCTTTATCCGCTTGCGGCTTATCTGTGATATATGCACAAGTCCGTCCTGATGCACACCGATATCCACAAAAGCGCCAAAGTCTATAACATTCCTGACAGTGCCCTTCATCTCCATTCCGGGCTTCAGGTCTTTTATATCAAGCACGTCCGTTCTCAGCAGCGGGGGCGGAAGCTCATCACGCGGGTCACGTCCGGGCTTGGTAAGCTCGCTTATCATATCCATGAGCGTAGGTACGCCCGTACCGATATGCGCCGCTGCATTTTCTGCTCCGATAGCCTCTACCCTGCTCCTCAGTTCGCCTACACCGCCGTTCCTGATATCCTCCGGCTCATATCCGCAAAGCCTGAGCAGTTCTCTTGCAGCCTTGTAGGATTCAGGATGCACCGCCGTATTGTCAAGCGGCTCAACGCTCTCCGATACCCTCAGAAAGCCCGCGCACTGTTCAAAGGCCTTGGGGCCAAGCTTGGGCACCTTTTTCAGCTCCGCACGTGAAGTAAACGCGCCGTTCTCCTCACGGTAGGCAACGATATTTCCCGATACCGCCGAGGTAATGCCCGACACTCTTGAAAGCAGCGCCGGAGACGCAGTATTAAGGTCGGCGCCTACAGTGTTTACACAGTCCTCAACAACGCCGTCAAGGGCTTCGCTCAGGCGCTTCTGCGGCATATCGTGCTGATACTGACCAACACCGATAGCCTTCGGCTCTATCTTGACAAGCTCGGCAAGAGGATCCTGAAGCCTTCTTGCAATAGACACGGCGCTTCTCAGCGTCAGGTCAAGCTCCGGCATTTCGGCGGCAGCTGATTTTGACGCGGAATACACCGATGCTCCGGCTTCGCTCACCACCATATACGAGACCTTGTCATCTATCTCACCTATGCATTCAGCCGTGAACATTTCGGTCTCCTTTGAAGCTGTTCCGTTGCCTATTGCAATAATGCCTGCGCCGTACTTCTTTATCATATTTTTGAGCGTCTGCTTTGATCTTTCTATCTGCGCTGCGCTGTGCGTAGGATAGATAACGGCAGTGTCAAGTACACGTCCGGTAGCATCTACCACCGCAAGCTTACAGCCCGTTCTGTAGCCGGGGTCAAGGCCGATAGCCGTGTAGCCCTTTACAGGCGGCTGCATCAAAAGCTGACGAAGGTTCATAGCAAAGAGCTTTATTGCCTGCTCATCTGCCGCATCGGTAAGCTCTGAGCGTATCTCTCTTTCAACAGACGGGAAAATAAGTCTTGAATATGAATCCGAAATAGCCGCCCTTACAAGATCGGCGCAGGTGTTCTGAGCCTTTATCATGAGCCTGCATATTATTGTAAGGCACTTTTCGGCGTCTATGTCTATGCTTACCTTTAGAAAGCCCTCACGCTCTCCCCTGTCTACCGCAAGCACACGATGTCCTGCAATGCTTCTTACAGGCTCGCTGTAGTCGTAATATTGAGAATAAACGCTCTCCTTCTCCGGGTCGGCTGCCTTTGAGCGCAGATCTGCATTGAGCCGTATTATATTTTTCAGACGCTTTCTTATCTCGGCATTGTCGGAGATATCCTCGGCAATAATATCCATAGCTCCCGCAAGAGCTTCCTCGCGGCACGATACGCCCTTTTCTTCATTTATGTACTTATCCGCTTCCGCATCAGCGTCAATATTCTCCTGAGCAAATATCGCCTGCGCAAGACCTTCAAGGCCTTTTTCGCGGGCTGCTGAGGCTCTTGTCCTCCTCTTGGGCTTATACGGACGGTAAATATCCTCGATCTCCGAAAGTATCACTGCATTGTCAAGCGCAGCTCTTATCTCGTCATTCATCTGACCCAGACCCTCAATAAGCCCTGCGACCTCCCCGCGCCTTTTATCAAGGCTCCTCAGATATTCCAGTCTCTCACTTATCGCTCTTATTGTCTGATCGTCAAGAGTACCGTGCATTTCCTTGCGGTATCTTGCAATAAAGGGTATCGTATTGCCCTCGTCAAGCAGTGAGATGATATTTCCCGCATACTCCTCCCTGATATTGAATTCCTGCGCAAGCTGTTTTGCGTGTTCCATTTTCCTTTTCCTCCACTATGTATCTTTACGTTCTTTCGTCACCCTACAAAGCTCTGTGTCTCGGCTTGCTCCTTGCAGGGAAATAACCGCTTTTCCTCAAAATAATAATAAGCGCAAGCGTAACTCCCATGCCTATTGCCGCAAATATGACAATACCTATGAGCAGCACTCTGATATTACTTTGTGCGCTGCCTTCATAGATAGCCGGCACGCTCTCGGTCACAGGCTCTGCGATAACGCCGCTCATATCCGAATCGAAGCTTATATCAAGGCTTACATCGGCAAACGACAGATACTCGTCATATCCCGGCGTGAATGAGCTTTCCGGTTCATCGGAGCTTTCCTTCTGCACCGGAAGAACTACGGCGATACCCGCTATCCAGTTGAACGGGTCTCTCCTTGGCGCGGTAAGCTGTACATATTCGCTCTCCTCACTTGACGTCTCGGCTTCGCTCGGCTCCTGACCCGGCTCATCAGGTTCGCTGCTCTGCTGCGGCTCGCTGCTCTGCTCAGGCTCGCTGCTCTGTTCAGGCTCGCTGCTCTGTTCAGGCTCGCTGCTCTGCTCAGGTTCGCTGCTCTGCTCAGGTTCGCTGCTCTGCTCTGTATTTCCGCTTTCTTCAATGCTGCTTTCTGTCTGTGACTGTTCGGGCGGCTGTTCGCTGCTCTGTTCAGGTTCGCTGCTCTGCTGCGATATATCCGGCTCACTCTGCGCCGGACTTTCATCGCTGCTTTCCGGCAGGCTCTCCGATGAGCTTTCGGGAAAGCTTTCGGGAAGGCTTTCATCAGAACTCTCCTGAAAAGATATCTCCGAGCTTTCGGGCGGCATATCGGCAGAGGTCTCTTCAAAGCTTTCCGCACTGCTTCCGGACGGAATATCGTATGAGCCTTCATCTGACTGGCTGTATGATATTTTAATAACCAATTCACTCTCCGCGGCACTCTGTTTTCCGGTCTCTGCGGCAATATCGGAGCTTCCGCCGGAAGAGCTTTCGTTCTCCGCCGAAGCCGTCAGCACCATGCACGACAAAAACGACAGTGTAAGCACCGCCGACAAAAAGATACATCTTTTTCTTTTCATATCCTCACCGCCAAAATGTAAAGATAATGCTCCGTTACGTCATGGGGATCAATTCTGTGCCGGCAAGCTGCGCGGGCTAAAAACTTCCGGAACACGCCATAGCTCAATGCATTCGTGATCTGAGCATTACAGGCAGGCCATACTCCGGGGCAGCTTTGTATATTGCCTTAAAACCGATCTCCGTACCGCCGGGCACTTCTGCGGAACACATTTCTTTGATTATATCACAGTCCGGAAAAATATTAAAGTATTTTTTATGATTTTTCTCAATGCCACGGCATTTTTTACCCTTTTTTGTCCGAAACGCCGCTGTTCATCTCTTTTTTCAGTGTCTCTGCAATGACCTTTCCCAGAAGATATCCGGTATATCTTGCTTCATTTATCGTGTTTGCTTCGCCGCCCACCTCTATAAGCAGCGAGCCGGTGTTCACATTCATATTATACATAAAGTCCGAAAAGTTGAGCGGCCTGAGCATTCCCGGATAAAGCTCACCCGCAGTTTTTTGCAGGCGAAGCGCAAAGCGAAGATTATACTCCCAGTCGCTGAATTCTTCGCTGCCGTCATAGTTATATCCTGCAAGTATCATCGCCTGAGCGCCCTGCCTGCCGTCAGCCGTAAAAACAGGCTTGTATTTTTCGGTATCGGTCCCGATGCCGTCACGGTGTATATCAAGCACGACCTTTATCGAAGGGTATTTTTCAAGGTACTCCTCAACAGTATCACAGCTGCGGTAATAGGCGCCGCTGTAGCTCGGATAATCGTGAAGAGTCGTGTCGTGTATGGTGACGATGCCCGCGCTGTTGAGCTGCTTTGATATCTCCTCTCCTACCGCGCAGACATTTTCGGAACGCTCTGTCGATCTCGGAAAAAAGCTCTCGAAGAAATAACCCGTATCATACGGCAGATAGCTCTCCGATGTATGCGTATGATATATCAGCACCTGCGGCTTGTCTGTCTTTTCAAGCGAAAAGCCAAGCGCTGAATCAAGCTCTTCCCTGATATCTATTTCTGTCGATGAGGTGTTCTTCACCTGCACCGCGCCATAACTTATATTACCCTCTGTCACATTAAACTCATGCACAGGGTATCTTTCTTCGCCCTCATGCTCTTTTTCGTATGCGGCTATATCCTCCTTTGAAGGGTCATTTGCCGAAAAACCCTCACTGCTGCTGCCGGCAGGCTCTGCTTTTGCCTGCCCCTGCGCAGACGTCTCCCTGCTGCCGCTATCCTGCGGCTGCTTATCCTGCACAGCCGGAAGATCCTTAGGCACAAACACAGAGACCTCCTTGTATTCGGCGTGACCTGTAGGCATAGCCGTCTCGGCAGCCACAATATTTATCGGCGGCTCCATTCCTGCCTGAGCTATCTTTATTCCCACACACAGCGAACCTGCTCCTGTCAGCGCAGCCGCAGCCGCCGACAGCAGTATCCCGTACAGTTTGCTTTTCCTGCTCATAATACCCTCCTGCCGTACAGATATCCAAAGCTACAATATTATTTTATGCGCAGGATGCCGCTGTTATGATACAAGTGATATCAGGGTGTCAAGATCAATATCCGGCTGGAGCGCACAGTTTATAGCCATGCCCGCAAGCCTTGCCGCCCTGTCTGTAAGAAGGTCGGTCTCCTTAGGGGTAACAAACATTCTCCTGCCCTGAATGACAGCCTCTATCTGTTCGGACGCAAGATCGGTGTCATCTATCCCTAAAATATCATAGGCAAGCGTTGCAGCGTCTACCACGGTAGGCACCCCGAATGCAATTACCGGCACACCGAGAGTTTTTTCATTCAGAGTAAGCCGTCTGCTGCCCACTCCGCTGCCCGGAGAGATGCCGGTATCACTGAGCTGTATCGTCCTGCCAAGCCTTGCAAGACTTCTTGAAGCAAGAGCGTCCACCGCAATGACGGCGCAGGGCTTTATCCTGTTTACAATGCCCGTGATAAATTCGGCAGCCTCTATGCCTGTCTGCCCAAGAACTCCGGGCGACACAGCCGCCACGCTTTTAAGCGCAGACAGACCGCTGCTTTTTTTCAGCTCACCCTTTATGTGTCTTGTAGCAAGAATGTGATCTATACTTTTGGGACCAAGCGCATCGGGGGTGATATCCCTGTTGCCAAGGCCGACCACGAGCACAGTGCCCTCCTTGTCCGGAAGAAGGCTTTGCAGCTCCCTTGCCGCAAGCCCGATATGCTCACGCTCATCTCCGGGCGTATCGGTCATATCAAGACCGTCGGCAGTGATATACCGTCCCTTAGGCTTGCCTATCGCAGAAGATGCGCTGTCATCTTTTATTGTTATCCTCGTTACTCTTATGCCGCCCGACACATATTCCTCACGCTCAACGCCTTTCATGCTGCCGCAGCGGCAGCCCTCAGACTCAACTGCAAGGTCTGTTCTCAATATCATGCTATCTCTCCCATGCATTTTTGTTTGAAAATAATTTTTGAACGGTCTTTGATTATTATTATCAGAACAAGCGCAAAAATACATAGGAAAAGACCGATGAACCTTTTGTTCACCGGTCTTTTTGACTGCCGCTTCATTTGTCGCTTAGGGGGTGAGCGAATTATAACGGCTGAATAATTTTATTAAAGCTCAAAATCTTCCCATGAGCCGGCAGGATATTTGAACTTTGTTTTTTCAATGCTCTTGCCTGCTTTGGCTTCCTTTGATGTATCTATACGGAATATCTGACCTGCATTTTTCTGGTCGTCATAGTCCATATTCTCTGTCTGATAACCGACAGTACCATTTGCGATATCCTCATCCTTTACGCCTGAGCTGAATACTATCTGGGTCGGTCCCATAGGCATTACCGCACGGTAAATATCAGTTCCTTCTATTCTTTCCATCTCGATGCCGGGCCATTCGGCTCCGTATAAGCCGCCGCTTATCTTATTTGTCGGTATAGCGTCCCACCAATAAGCGAATACCTTGTCCCATTTTGTCTCGCTGTTGTCGAAATAGATGAAATTTTCCTTTACACTGAGTCCGGGATCATCGGGCGCTATGCTTATCTCAGGGGGAACGTCTGAAAAGCTGGTCCTGTCCTGATATTTTACCGAAACACCGCATTCAAGCGCTTCAACCTTATGCTCAAACATTGCCTGTAAGAATTCGGGGAAGATGTTTCTCCAGTACATCGGCTCATGACGGCCGGGCTCATATTTGTCAAATACCAGCTTGTCCTTAGGATAGCCCATTTCTATCAGCATATTGTACACAGGCTCATTGACGTCTCCGTTATCTCCTGAGAAAGCGCCTGCATAAAAATAGAGGAACGGCGTATTTTCCATATTTACCTTGTCTTTAAGGAAATCAGCCCAGGTATTTTCATTATAGACCTGGAACGAAGCAGACATTACACCGGCTGTACCGAATTTATCGGGATGAGCAAGAACAGCGTAAAACGATTCCAGTCCGCCGAGGGAGCTGCCTGCCAGCGATGTATGCTCTGCGTCGGTATAGACATTGTAGTTTTCCTGAATAAAGGGCATTATAGTATCACAGATATAATCGGCAAATGCGTTGCCGTGCTTCTGGGTATCAAGATCTTCAGCTGCCTTCGGGTCGAGTCCGAGCTCTCCGAGGTCAGGCACAAGCTCATCGTCCCTGTTGCCTTCAATATTGGAAATACCTACGATTATCGCCTTATTGTCAGTCACCGACATCATTGCCGCAACGCTTTCGGAAACATTCCAGCTGTCGGTATCGCTGTCCATTCCTCTTTCTCTGCCTGTAGCAAGCACGGTCTGACCGTCGAACATATAGATCGTGGGATATTTCTCTTCCGAATCTTTATCGTAGCCCTCCGGCGTCCATACATATACGGATTTATCAATACCGTCAAAGCTGAATTTATGCGTATCAAATGCCGGATCGTATTTAAGGTCCATTCCGTCCGCATAGGGAAGGAGCTTCTTCTCGTTAAGATACCAGCCTGCTGTAAAGCGGTTAAATGCAAGATTGCTGCTCACGATATTGTCGCCGTATGTGATATTTACCATATTGTAAAGCTTCGGGTCGCCCTTGCAGGTGAAGGTGACGTGATCATCGCCTTCCTCCGTCTTTGTCATTTCAACAACTTCTGTTTTTCCGCTTGCAGTGTTAAGGAATGTTGCTGTCATTTTACTGTTTTTGCCTGCATCTCTTATAAACAAAGTGTGCATTCCGTCGGCTTCTTTTTCTTCGCCGCTGCTTTCTTCATTGCTTTTTTCTTCGGTGCTGTTATCTTCATTGCTTTTTTCTTCGGTGCTGTTCTTGCTGCTTTCCTCTGCATTGACCGAGGTTTTACTTTCTTCCTTGTTCTGAGATGTTCCGCTGCTGCCGCATCCTGCTGTAAAGGATAAGCACAATACAGCTGCAAGAATACTTGTAATAAATCTTCTTCTGGCTTTCATGGTCATTCTCCTCCTCGTTGTTTTTGGAAATGTCTCTTTCTTTTTCAAGTATAACTGCAAAGTCCGGAATTATCAAACAACCATTAAATAAATAAAACAACCGGACGGACAACATTTAAAACAGCGGTTTATTTCTGTCGAACCATACTCCCCAGTTTATGATCTTGTCCTCGCGCATCTCCTTTGCCAAAAAAAGAAAAGGCAGGACAACTGTTTCGTTATAGAATGTATATGACATGATAAAGCCGTTTTCCGTTTCGATCTGACTGCATTTCATGATATTTATATCGCACATTTTTTTCATCAGCTTTTCGGCTCTTTCAGCCGGTATTTCAGTCCGCGAAGCGATCAGCGAAAGCGAAAGCGGAGTATTCAGGCGGGTATACATAAAGAAAAGTATCTTAATGGAATCCTTGTTTGAAAAAACGCTCATTGTTTCAGCCAGAGCGGCAGGATCTCCGAGAGAATCGCAAAAGCCCTTTTCCGGCTCCGGCATAAAGAAAAAATATTTAAAATCAGAGTTTAGTCTGGCGTCCATAATGCCCTCGTTCAGGCAGAACCGCGAATAATAGCCCATACCCTGCGAATGCCTCAGATTGTCTATAAGCTCAATGCCTATGCTGTCCTTGATATACTTTTCATTAAGGATAGCCATTGATGCAGCCCAAAGATAATGAAACACCTTTTTCATAGCTTCGGTCCTCTCCACCGATTGTATCTCATCCATTATCATGTCAACGATCGTAGCCGTATTTTCTCTTCCGAAAAGCATATCCGTACTCACGCCAAGCGCATCGGCAATAAGCGGTATGCTCTCCGCATCGGGAACGCCTCCCCTCTCCCATTTTGAAACAGCCTGAGTAGTTACCCCGATCATCTGACCAAGCTGCTCCTGGGTGATATCCTTACTGACGCGGTATTTCTTTATCTGCCCTCCGATTATGCTCATTTTGCTCATCCTCCTTTTAATGTTCCTGCCGTAAATTCAACCATCCGTTTACTTTATGATCTTATATTATCATTACCTCCCTGTAATGTCAACCGCCTTTTCCTGCGCCGGCGAGCCGCCGGTGCCGATTCGCTTCTTGTTCAACACATACTGTAGTCCGTACCGCCGCGGCAAGTAAATTAGCGTCTGTAAAATAAGTCTTTGCAAAGCACCGCTAATGCACCAACTTCTACGGGGATAACTAAAGAATGAGCAGAACAAAGCGAGTGTAAACGAGCGGAGCGGGGTTGGGAACGGCAGCTTGCCGTCGCAGGCTCTGCGCCGCCGGCGACAGGCAAAAATATTGTTGTAAAGGGGCGAGCAAAATGGTATAATAGAGCTGATGACAGTAACATAAAAATAAGGAGGTTATCGTTTATGCGACCTGATATAAATTCAGAAAAAACGACCGAGGATTATCTTGAAGCTATGCTTATGATAAAGAAAAACAAGGGATATATCCGATCCATTGATGTAGCTCGTCACCTGGGCATAACAAAGCCAAGCGTAACATATACTACCAAACGCCTGAAAGAAAAGGGTTACATAACAATGGACAACGATAATTATATTACTATAACCGAAAGAGGATTAGAAATAGCCGAAAAGATCTATGCCCGCCATAAGATACTCACCGACCTTTTTGTACGTCTCGGCGTTCCGGAAGATATTGCCGAAGAGGACGCCTGCAAAATAGAACACGATATCAGCCCGGAAACCTTTAACGCGCTTTGCAGGCATCTTGAGACCTACAGAGAAAACTGATGAGCGCATACGGCAAAAACTCCCGCACCGAAAACGTCTGTCGGCGCGGAAGCTTTATATATTCAGCTATTATCCTTATACTAACTAAGTATTATTACCGTTATCATGCCTGCTGCGGCGCTTTGAAAACCATTTCCAGAGAACCGCCGCATTCGATCTTGCCATCAGGCCTTCTATATCTATCCCGGCAGGACATATATTCCGACAGGCAAGGGATTTTCCGCAGCCGTCAGTAATGACCTTTCCGTATTGCTTTCTCAGTCTGTCAAAGGAGCTGCCCGTCATTCCCGCTAACAGCCTTGAAGCAGGCACCATAGCCGACATTCCGAAAAATTTTTCGCCCACGGCAAAATTGGGACAGACCTCAAGACAGCAGCCGCATTGCAGACAGCGCGAGGCTTCGTACATTACCGTATTATTCCTGTCATCGGCAAATATGTCCGATTCCGACCAGACCTGCATCTGTCTGAGATCGTCAAAAATTATCTGCCTGTTTACCGTCAGATCGGCAACCAAGGGGAATTTCCTCAGCGGCTCTATCCTGAGCCTGCCGCTTTTATTATCGGAAAGCCTTGCATCACAGGCAAGACGAGGCTTTCCGTTTATCAGCATAGCGCAGGCGCCGCATTTCTTTTGCATACAGCTGCATTCCCATACTATCCTTCCGCTGACAACGCCTTCAATATCAGCAAGCTCTTTTCTTTTGTTGAGCTCTGAAAGCGCAGACGCAACAGTGACGGTATCGGAGTCTGTTTCGTACAGATATGTCCTGAACGAACCGTCAGTGTCCTTGTCCCTCTGCCGCCATATATCAAGAAGGTATTTCATTCGGCTTCACCTCTTTCAGACTGAATATCACGAAAACTCACAGCTATTTCCTTCCCGTCAAATACAGCTATGGTGGTTTTGCGGTAATGCGCATCGTCCCTTTCGGGATAGTCGGTCCTTGTATGCGCTCCGCGGCTTTCCTTTCTGTTCAGGGCTCCAAGCAGAACAGCCTTGCCGAGTATCATTCTGTTCCTTTGCAGAGCATCATTTTCATTGTCGATAAGCTCCTGCATTTTTTGAACGGCGCTCTCAAGCTTTTCGCCGCTGCGAAAGATGCCGAGCGCCTCCCTGAGCAGTTCTGCAGCCTTATCCGGCACGCCGGCAGGCTGCATGATCTCAAGCTCTTCACCGCCTGCGATCTCCTCCTCGCCTGCATTATCAGGTATGATTTCCGATGCGGCGGTTTTTGCGGCGGTCTGTCCTCCGAATACCGCTCCAAGCATCGAATTGCCGCCCAGACGGTTTGCCCCGTGATACTGACAGGCGCACTCTCCTGCGGCATAAAGCCTTGCAATACTTGTGCGGTGGGCTTTGTCAACATTTATTCCGCCCATAAAATAATGTATTCCGGGCGATACCTCCAAAGGTACGGCGGCAGGATCTCTGCCAAGGTACCTTATACACTCCTCACGCAGGTCTGAAAGCCTGCTTTCCCATACAGCCCTGTCAAGCGCTGTCATATCAAGGCAGACCTGACCGCTGCACTCTTTATCATTCCTGACAAGCTCGATCTCTCTTGATACCACATCTCTCGGCATAAGATTGCCAAGCTCCGGATATTTTTCCTCCATAAAGTACCACCGCGCATTATTCCGCATGATAAACAGCCGCCCGCCTTCTCCTCTTGCGGCTTCGCTTACAAGACATCTTTTCCCCGATATCGGGAAGGTAGTAGGATGGTACTGTATCATTTCGGGATTGGCAAGCTCTGCGCCGCTGACAAAGGCAAGAGCGGCAGCATCACCCGTATTTAAGACAGAGCCTGTAGTCATGCCCGGAAAAAGACCGTTCATTCCTCCGCTTGCAAGTATTACGGAGCCTTTCATATCCGATAATACCCTGCGGTGCAGGTCAAGCACCCTTGCGCCAAAGCATTCACCGTTTCTGATATTAAGCGAATGCAGCCTGTGGTGAGAATATCTTTGCACAAGCCCCTCAGCCTCATATCGCCTTACCGCGTCTGTCAGCGCAGTCATGAGTATCTTTCCCGTACTGCTTCTTGCATAGGCGGTACGCTTTTTTTTCTGTCCGCCGAAGCTGCGCAGGACAGGCCTGCCGTTTTCTGTACTGAGAGCCGCGCCGAGAGCAAGCAGCATACGTACCGTTTCCGGCGCATTGCTGCAAAGAGCCCATACGGCGTCAGGGTCGGCAAGATATACGCCTCCATTCATGGTATCATTAAAATGTCCGGCCGCAGTGTCATTTTCTCCCATAGTGTCAAGAGCCGCGTTGATGCCGCCCTCCGCCATGACAGACTGCGCCCGTTCCGACGGCATAGGCGAAACAAGCCTGCACGATATACCCGAACGCGCAAGGGCAAGCGCAGCCGAAAGCCCCGCCAGTCCCGCGCCTATAATATTTACCGCAGGTATTTTATCCGGTCTTTTATTTAATATATCGTTTGCAGAAGCGGTATCGTTCCTCATAACATTCACCCTATCTCAAAGCAGATCTTTTATCATTTCCGTCATTCCGGCAGCGCTCTTTTCAAAACATTCCTTCTCGGCAGGGGAAAGACTTAAAGGCGCTCCTGATATCAGTCCTTTGCCGCCTATCACATAGGGAAGTGAGAGCGACGCCCTGATATTATCCCCGCCAAGCCCCATTGTACTGCTTACAGAGGCTGTAAAGCGCTCGTCATCAAGCACTGCTCTTGCTATGCGTGAAGCGCAGACAGCAATCCCGTAATTTGTTCTTCCCTTGGCTTTTATAATGGACGAGCCCATATTCCTTGTCTCGCGGTATATTGCCTGTCTTACGTCATCATTCCAGACGATATCATGCTCCGCGCAATATTCCTCCGCAGTTTTTCCGCACACGGAAACTCCGCTCCAGAGAGGTATCTGCGCATCGCCGTGTTCGCCTATGACAAAGGCGCCTATACTTTCGGCGCAGCCTGCCTGACGCGCTTTATCACTCGGAAAAACAGTGCGGGCAATACATCTTCTGAAACGTGAGGAATCAAGCATACAGCCCGAACCGAAAACCCTGCCTTCCGGAGTTCCAAGCAGGCGCTCCGCGCTTGCGGTAAGAATATCAACGGGGTTGGAGATCATCAGTATCGGACAGCCGCTATAGTACGGCTCGACGGAATCTGTAACGCTGCGTATTATTTTTATATTCTCTGCGGCAAGATCAATGCGGCTCTCTCCGGGCAGCCTGCCTCTGCCGGCAGTTATGATGATAATATCGCTGTCCCTGCAATCGCTGTAAGCTCCGGCATATATTGCCGCATTTGCCGTACCTTCAACGCCGTGAGCAATATCGTCCGCTTCGCCGCAGGCCTTTTTATGGTCAATGTCTATCAGCACTATCTCATCTGCTGTACCGTCAAGCATCAGAGAATATGCGGCAGAAGCTCCTACAAAGCCGGCTCCTATTATTGCAGCCTTTTTATTTTTCACAGTAAATACCTCCTCAGATCACGCCTTCTTCAGAACACCCTTTTCCATTGTATAAACTGTATCCGCATAAGGCATAACGTCCTTGTCATGCGTTACGATAAGGACAGCTGCCCCATTGCGTGCACGTTCTTTCAGCAGCTCCATTACAAGCACTGTCGTATCTGCGTCAAGGTCTCCTGTAGGTTCATCGGCGATAATTATTCCGGGATCGTTTATCAGCGCTCTCGCAACGGACATTCTTCTCAGCTCGCCGCCGGAAAGCTCATTTGAATAAACGTCCCACAGATCATCTATTCCCAGTTTTTCAAGAAGTATTCTTGCCTTGTCCTCTTTGCCCTTTGAACTGCCGTACATAGACACCGGCAGCAGAACATTTTCCGCTGCGGTAAGGCACTGCAGGCCTGTCTGTCCCTGCGGGATAATGCCAAAGCTGCGGTTCCTCAAAAGGGAGCGCTCTCTGTCGCCTGAAGCATACAGATCCTTGTCATCCAGAAGAACACGCCCGCAGGACGGCGTTAACAGACCGCAGAGCATATTGATAAGGGTAGTTTTCCCGCTGCCCGATCTGCCTGTAATAACGGTGATTTTTCCCTCCTCAAGTTCAAGGTCAAGTGATTCGACAGCATAAAAGAAATTTGTATTTTTGCTGCTGCGAAAATACATTCTGCCTACATTTTCCGCTCTCAGCTTCATCATGCATCCTCCCTCAGCAAAAGTCCCGTTTCGTTTTTGGTTATCCTGAGCGCTGACAGCACCGCCGCAGCAACTCCGACAATTATCGGCATTATGACTGCGCCGGCCGAAAGCATGACCACAACGCCGATATCCGGCTGCATGAAGGGAAGTGAAAAATGATTCCTTATACTCTCGGAAAGCGGCGCTGTGAGCAGCAGTGAAACTGCAAGCCCTATGAGCGAGCCTGCCGCGCCGATAAGCGCAGCCTCCCATGATACTGCCGAAACTATCATTTTTCCCGATGCGCCTGCCACACGCAGGACAGCGAATTCCTTTCTGCGCTCATTCATCATAAGCGCAAACACAGCGATCATTATTACAACGGCAATGAGCCATATCCCCGCTGCAGCAGCGCTGATAAACACGGATACGCTTCCAAAGCCGTCCGCAACAGAGCCTATCATGCTTGCAGAAGGAGTTGCTCTTACCTTTGAAACATGGATATTTATATCATCGGCAACCTCAGAGCTGTCATAGCCGTCCTTCACCCTGATAAGCACACATGAGACCGCATTTTCGGTATCAACGCCCCTGAGCGATCCTCTTTCTATGGAGCCTGCCGCAGACTCCGCCATTTTCCTTATGGTCCTCCTGTTTGTAAACACAGCATTGTCAAGTCCTGTGCCGGTCTTTTCAAGCTGACCTGCCACACGATAGCTTTCTCCGTAAAAGCGCAGACAGTCATCGGCAGGATATGCTATATCCGCGCCGATGATGATATCGCCGTCGCCTAAGGTGCCGGTGATGCTGCTGCTTATCCACGGCAGAACTGTAAAGTCGGTTTCGGGGTCGAAGCCGATTATCTGTACTCTTACGCTGCAGCAGCTTGCTTTTGCCGAGGTAAGATAAAATTGTCCGGTCTTTTTCTCTATGCCTTCTATGCCGTCAAGCTTTTCCAGGCTGTCCTGCGGGATATAATAATTTCCGGTAATACCATGCAGCAGGACATTATCAACAGTCCCGTGTCCCTGAGCAGATGACGGCACTACAACGATATCCGCTCCGAGCCTTGCGCGGTATCCGTCAAGACCGTTTTGCAGGCTTATTATAAGATATCCTCCCATAAACGCTGTAAAAGACAGAAAAAGAACTATTATGCACATCAAAGCGGCTCTGACAGGCCTGCGCCTTATATTTTTGCAGGCGATCCTTACTGAAAATCTCATGCGCCTTCACCCGAGCCTTTTCTTTTATGCTTTTTGTCTGACAATGACTGCAGATATATAAAAATATCCGCAGCAGCAATAATAATAAACGATATCATAAACACAGCCGTCCACATAGAAGTGCCGTTCCTGCACATCATATCACTGCTTTTGCAAAGAGGTATTATATTTCCGGGTATAAGGACAGCCAATACGGCAATGCCTGCCATTGAAACATCCATGCCTGACTTTATTTTTTCGTCAGGCATAAGAATATGTACAGCAGAAAGCACCGACAGCACAACCGCAAGCGCGGAAAGCACCTCTCCTGCCCAATGACAGTTCATCGGCTTGTCCTCCATAGCCATACAAACAGGGAACCAGTAATGTATGCCAAAATAATACAGCACGCCCAATGCCGTAAGCAGAATATCGGTAAATGCTATTTTAAATTTTCTTTTATTAACTATCATTTTCTTCTCCTTTAGTATCAAAACTCCATCCAGCGAATATAGTAAACGCAGAATGCGCAGCAGCAAAGCAAAAGGACGACCGAAAGCACAAAGCATATATCCGCAGAAAGCAGACTGCGTGATCTCACTCCCATGCCGATAAGCAAAGGGCGGATATTTGTCAGCAGATGCAGCGCCAGACAAGCGATAAGTAGTATCTGAGCTGTCAGCCTGCCGCTGTGAAAGAAAACGAGCCTGTATGTCTCTCCGCCTGTGCCGCTGAAAACGAGCAGATGCATCACAAGCGGGATAAGCAGAGCGGCGCCGCTTATCCTTCTTGTCCAGAAAAGCTTATTTTCCCTGAAATAGCCTTTGCCGCTCTTACGCATGGCTTTCAGCGTTTTAGCTGTCAGTACTGCAGTTATTACCACATGGAGAACCACTAAGGCAATACAGAGCATTGCGGCGGTTTTTGGATAGCCTGCATCTGCGCCGAATAATCTTATGCTGCCCGAAACGGCATGAAAAAGAAAGCTCAGTATTATGCCTATGACAAGAAATGTATTTAATCTTCTCATTTCTCCTCACCGCCCTTTATTTCTATACAGATAATGTTCTCAGCCGCGCCTGCATCTATCTTCAATGCTTCGGCGGTCTCCTTTGAAAATATCGCCGCATCAATACAGCCGTTTTCTGCTTTGGAAGCGAGCAGCAGCGCATTTTCCCTGCGCAGTCTCATCTGATTTTCCGGCAGCTGCGCCCGGAATCTTTCTGCCATCTGTATCGCCGGAGCATCAGACTGAGCCGCAATACAGCTTATATCATCAAAAATAACATTCAGCTCACCGTCACGGAAAAAAGCCGTCCAGTCGTCAGCAGAGCCCTCATGCAGAGAACGGTTAAGCAAAACGATATACTCTCCCGACGGCTTATCCGGCAGCTTTATGCTTGCGCCGGAAACCGCGTCAGGAGCATTTTCCTGCGTCTGATGCAGAACGTATAAAGCCGGCACGCCCGCTGTCAGAAAAGCCGCTGTAAGGCTCAATATAATATGCGCTGTTATTCTGATAATCTTCATTTTACTTGACCCCATTGATAAAGCTTCACGGAAGGATCCGTTTTACTCCGCAGGCTTCGCAGCTTTTTTCAGAGCATCGCCTACCGCCTCTTTAAATTCCTGACAGGATATAGTAGCTCCGCTTATAACGTCAATATCCTCCGCAGAGCCTTTGCCTATCACGGCAGCCGCATACTTATCTGCCGACTGTACCGCCTTCTGCGCTTTCAGACGGTTTTCGCGCGAAAGGTCTGCGCCGTAGCTGTCGTCCTTCAGGGTGCCGTCAAGGTTATACATTCTGAACGTGCACTCCGTTATCTTATTGTTTTCTATCTTGATGCTTACTTCGCCATAGCCTGCGCCGTTGCCGTTTTCGTCCTCATCAAAATTGCTGCTCCTGCCGGAATAAGTGCCGTCACTGTAATTTACAGGTCCGGCTCCGCTGCTGCCGCAGGCTGAAAATGATAATAATATTATAGCCGATGACACCAAGGCAAACCATGCTTTCGGGAAATATTTTCTGCTCATAGCCTTTCACCTCATCATTTATCAAACTGACTGTTTTTCTTGTCGGAAATTATCTTTCCGTGTTCAAGCCGGACAATACGCTCCGCCACCTCGCCGACCTCAGGGTCGTGAGTAACGACAATAAGGCTCGTGCCCTCCTTGTGAAGCTGTCTGAACAGATCAAGAACAATATTTTCGTTTGCTTCATCAAGATTTCCTGTAGGTTCATCGGCAAGAATAAGCTCCGGAGAATTGATAAGCGCTCTTGCTATGCACACCCTCTGCTGTTCGCCGCCTGAAAGCTGGCTCGGCAGATGCTTCGCCCTGTCTTTAAGGCCGACTCTTTCCAGCGCTTCAAGCGCCTCCTTCTCATCGGGCATACTGTGATAATACTGAGCTACCATGACATTTTCTACAGCGTTAAGATAATTGATAAGATGGAACTGCTGGAAAACAAGTCCGATCTTATCCCTGTGAAATTCCGTCAGCTTTCTTCTGCTGTCCTTTGTGATGTCCCTGCCGTCAAAGATAACCTGACCGTCCGTAGGCTTATCCATGCAGCTTATAATGTTCATCATTGTGCTTTTGCCCGAGCCCGACGGTCCCATGATCGCTATCCATTCGCCCTTGTCGATGCTCAGGTTTACATTGTCAAGTGCATAAAGGCTTCCGTATCTTTTTGATACATTTTTCAGCTCCAATAATTTCAATTTTGATTCCTCCTTATTCGCCTTTCAGAACAAGCGCCGGATCAACATCGACCGCGCTCCTGATCGGTATCAGACAAGCAAGCCCCGTGACCGCTACCGAAGCAATTATCGCAACAGGTATCAGCAGCGGGCGGAATGTTATCGCGCTGCTGAAAACATTCATGCTCACCGCATCGGCAAACAAATAGCCGAGAACAGAGCCGATTATGCCTCCCGCTGCGCCAAGCACCAGACCCTCTGACAAAAATTCGGCCACAATGCTCGAATCAAGCGCGCCAAGAGCCTTGCGCAGGCCGATCTCGCGCCGCCTTTCGGCTATTACTGCCATCATCGTGGTAGCTACGCATATCATAGTCAGCGCAAGCACCACAGCCGTAACTATCAGCACAAGCGATTCAAGCTTTGAAAGCACCGTGCTTTCAGACGCCGTTACCCGCTTTACCGGCTTTGCCGAAAGAGTATCAGACCTTTTGTTGATCTCATCAAGATAGCCCTTCAATTCATTTTCACTTGCGGCAACACTTACCTCAACGATATCGCAGCTTCTGTCACTGAGCATGATATAACTTATATCATCAAGAGTCACATAGATGTATTCCTCTTCGGAGCCGCCTGTTTCAAGTATGCCCGCTACCCTTAGATCAAGAGTATGGTCGCAGTATCTCTCACCGGTCTGAGAATCGGTGTATATCTCGTGATCGGGTATGCCTGTCATATCCCTGTCAGCGGTAATTTCAAAGGAATTCAGCAGGCTGAAGCTGTCGCCGACACTCAGGCCGAATTTCTCGGCAAGCTTTCTGCCTACAAGCGCTCTTCCGTTTTCATCGGGCGGATCGCCCGAAATGTGCCAGTACGGGCTTGTTTTTAGGACTGATGAAAAATCCGTACCCGAAATGCCTACGGGAAGATTGTTGAGCTTTGAATTTTCATAGCGGTACGGGGTATAGCCCTCCAGCTTATCGGACGGGAAAACCGATACCGCGCTTTTTATCTCGCTGTCGGTCATTTCTGCGCTGCCCGAAGGCGAAAGTATCACATTTGCTCCATAGCTGCGGAACTGCGCGCTCATCTGGCGCGGAACATCATAATATATCAGTCCGAGACCGGAAAGAATTGTAGCTCCTACAACTATCGCAAGAAGAGCGACTATCATTCTTGAACGGCGTCTGAGCAGTGACGCAAGCACCATTCTGACGAACATACGGTGTTTTTTATTCATATCTGTGCCCCCTTAATGTCCGCCGTGAAGAACTTCTGACGGCCGCAGCCTCAATATCGTTCTCATGGCAGGGATACTTCCCACGAACGTGACCGCAATTATAAGGACAGTTACCAGGAACGCTACCATACCGCTCATTTCAATAGCAGAAGAGAATACTGTCTGCCCTATTACCTGCGCAAAGGCATAACCCATAAAATATCCTGCCGCCGCTCCCGCAATAGCGGTAAGTATTATTTCAGTCATAACAAGACGGGTTATCTGTCCGTTTTTGGCTCCTACAGCCTTCATAAGAGCAAGCTCTGCCGATCTCTCCATGACGCTTGACGTAACAAGATTTGAAATGCCGAGAGTTGCTCCGATAAGGCTCATAAGGGTAATAAGCGCCATAAGAAGCTCCGTCTTTTCGAGTATCTTTCCCTCGGAATCCGCTATCTGCCTTACCGCTCTTGCGGAAGCTTCGGGAATAGCCTCCTGTATCTGAAAGCAGATAGAGCTGACGTAAGCGGTACAGTACCAGAGGTCATATTCATCTCCGCTGAGAAGATCGGGATTCTTTGCGGCCTTCTGAGCCAGCTCATCATCAGGAGAGGTGATCGCGCTGACCTCAGCCTTTTTGTATTTTCCCTCTGCTCCGGATAATCTCTGAGCTGCAAAAAGCGTTGTAAAGATGCATTCTTCTTCATCATCGCCGGATTCAAATATCCCGACGATCTCCAGACTTTCGGTATTGCCGCTGCCCTTGACCTCTATCTTGTCGCCGGCTTTTACGCCGAGGGCTTCCGCAGCCCTTTTGCCTGCCATTGCATAGGCGTCACCGCTGAGAGCGGCTTCGTCCAGCCATTTGCCGTCTGTAATATCCCACCAGCTTCTGAGGTTGATTATGCCTGTATCGCGCTGGTATACAGTACCCTTTTTCCTGAACTCAAAATGATGGTCGAACCATGTGCCTATAAGCTTCATCTCTTTGCCTTTGACGGTAACGCTTGTGTCAATAACAGGGGCAAAATCCGTAATATTGTTAGCCCAGAATATAGTGAGAAATTCTCCGAGAGTCTCCTCAGCAAGATACTCCTCCTTTTCTCCGCCGTCCTCCACATCATAAAGATCGGATATTACAGCCTGTGAATTGGGAACGACCGTTATATTTGAGCCATACGCTTTCAGCTCCTCGTTTATCTTATCGCCTACGCCAAGCATGACATTGAGCATTGCTGTAGCGATGGAGGCTCCGAGCGCTACAGTAAGAGCTATCATCAGCATCTTTTTCCATTGACGGCGGAATGCACCTGCTATCATTCTGAAAAACATATTATCCCTCCTTCCGCAGGATATCAATTTTTGAATATCTTCTGATTCTTTATCATTTCCGATACGGGAACAGTAATTGCGTTTTCATCCATATCGTAATCTATTATTATAGGATTGCAGCCGCCCTTCATGCCTATGGTAGTGCGGTTCATAATTACATTGCACTTTTTGCACACGATCTGACCGCTGTTGTTTTCGTAATATCCTGCTTCGCCGCATATCTCGCAGGCGTCAAGCCCCACTCCGTAATTGCTTGTGTTCTCCTGCTTCAAAACAACGATAAAACGAACATGGCTGCCCTCTGCCGTCTTATAGCCGAAACGGTGCAGATGTCCGTCGCTTACCATTTCAAGAGGTACCTGCAGCTCCTTATCCTCTCCGCCTGCGTCTTTTATAATAACAGGCTCCTCTACCGGCGCTTCACGGATAACTACCTTATTCATTTCTACAAAAAGAGTTGAACACAATATACCCGCTATAAAGCAAGCGATCAATACAAGGGAATATCTTTTTCCGCTTCTCCACAAAGCGCGCTGCTTTCTTTGCTGAGCCTTGGTGGAAAACGGCTCCTTCTTTGTAAAGCTTTTGATAAAGAAAATAATTCCCACAACAAGCGCAAGAATGAACAGCCCATAGGTGTACCAGTGCGAAAGATTGTTGCTCTGTGCCGCAAAGTTGAACAGATCAAGATCGTCAATGATCTTTCTTGTAGTAAGGACCGCCATAAGCTTTCCGAAGAAGTATACTCCATAAAGAACAAGGCCTGTGCACATTGCAGCAAACGGTACGGCTCTTATACCCTTCAGCGCCGAACACATATAAAGCTTGTAGACGCCAAAGCCGGACAAAGCACAGATAATGATGCCAAGCAGATAACCGCCAAGTCTGAGGAAAAACTCGGAGGAAATGATGCCGTTGCCGCCCGTATCAAATTTAAACGGATAGACCAGCACATTTGGCAGTGAGCAGTAAAGAAACGCCGTCATCAGCAGAGCAAAGCTAAGCGATATCACCCAGCTTGCCGCTGTTTTCATTTTGCTTTTTTCTTTTTTCCGCATCAGGAAGTATGCAAATACTGCAAGCAGGATCAATGTCAGCACCAAAAAGCCAAGAGAAAATCCGTAGCCGTAGGTGCCCACCTTCCAGCCGTCCTTTATGCGGCGTGTATTGGTAAAATAAGCCCTTACAGCGGCAGCGATAAAACCGGCAAGCAGGCCGAGCCTTCCGATAAGCCTTCCGCTGCTCCTGCAGAAGGTATCCAGAAACGCAAGCACCATACCTGTCAAAAGTGATAAAGCGAGCATATCGTCTGTTACATTGATAAGATATGTAAGCATATTTTTCCCCCTTTGCTGTTGATCCCAAAAATACTCTCGCCGTAACAAGCAAATCACTCCGACACAAAAACTCGTGTCGGAGTATTGCTGTGCAGGCACAGGATTTATAAAGTGAGATCACCGGCTTTCAGCCTTTGATCACTCTGCCCATGCGCCCTTGGTGAACTGCCACTTGTCATAGGTGTATTCAATAGCGTTCGGGAATGCATGATCGTCAGGGCCTGTTTCATCAGTATGAATGAGATATGTGCTTGAATCCGGGAACTTGACCGTAAACTTGACGGTATAAAGACCATCGCCGGCCATCTTTATGTTTGCGCCGTAGTGCGGACCGTCAGAAGCAGCCATCGGCATGAATGTGCCTTCGCTTACCTTAGCCTTTGTATCGTTCTTTGTTACCTCATAGTTTACTGTAAGGTAGGGCACCCAGTCGCCTGTACCGTAGCCGAGACCGTTTTTGAGAGCCTTTACATCAAGCTCAAGGTGGCAGTCATAGTCCTCTGCCTTGTAGCCGCCTGTCATGTCTACAGCCTGAAAATACACTGCCGTCAGATTAAGGAACTCTTTTTCAACGTCCTCAAAGATCGGCACCTCTGTAAAGCCGAGATCGGGCTCGTCTGCTTTTTCATCCTCAGATTCCGTTTTTGCGTCAGCAGCAGAAGCCGGTTTTGAGTCCTCAGCCGGCTTGGATGAAGAACCGCTGTTTGAATTACAAGCCGCAAGGCTTGCCGCCATAAGAGCTGAACATATTGCTGCTGCTAAGATCCTTACAAATTTTTTCACTTTCAATTCCTCCTGATATTCTTTTTGTTTTTGTATCAGAGCCTTTACAGGCTCTCAATAAACCGGGACCCTTTGCGGGTCATTGCCGGACTATTGCGCAGTTATTTTTCTTCTGCACGCTGCTTTGGCTCAGGCTTTTTCTTCATTGCGATAACGAAGGTGATAACGGTTATCACAAGAAGTATCAGCTGCGGTATAAGCGTTATCCATGTGGGATACAGGCCAAAGAAAGCAAGCGTGTCATTGCCGGACATCCATGACAGCCACGGGATAGTCGAAGCAAGCTGCTGTACCCAGCCGCCGATGCTGTCAGCCAGACCGCCGTCCATAAACAGCTCCCACATACCGGAACCAAGGAACGCTATGGACATTATCGCCATAAGTATGCTTGTTGCCATAAAGAACGGTTTGAGCGGTATCCTGATGCCGAACACTCTTATCAGCACAAATATCAGCGCGACCGTTGCAAGGCCTCCCAATATGCCTCCGAACACGGCAAGATAGCCGTTGTCCATTGAACCTGCCCTTGTAAAATACTGCTGACAGAAAAGTATCACCTCAGCGCCCTCACGGAATACCGCCAGAAAGGACGTAAAGCCAAGCGCAAACATTTTGCCCTTGCCGGCAGACTCAGAGACCTTATCCGTAAGATATTTCGTCCAGTTATCCGCTTCTGCCTTTGATATCATCCAGTTTGAAACATAGATGAGAACAGCAACCGCAAGAAGCGCCGTAACTCCTTCAACTATCTCCTGCGGTATGGAGTTTCCTGCATTGCTTGCAAACGAATAAAGTATCACTGCCATAATAACGCTTGCTATAAGCGCAAGTACTGCGCCGATATAAACATAAAGCGTTCCGCGCCTGTTCTTTGTTTTTATAAGGTATGCCGCCATTGCGCCGACTATCAGTATCGCCTCAAGTCCCTCACGGACAATAATGCTGAACACCGCGCCAAATGTCGCCCAGGCAAGTCCTCCTCCGGAAGAGCCGTCACCGCTGTATCCGAAAAGCTCATCAAGCTTGTTTGCGTCCTCTCTGAGCATGGACACAAGGGTATCTACCTCCTGACGGACAGCCTCCGGGCTTTCCCCGTTAGAAACACTCTTTCTCATGGTTGAAAACTGTAATTCAACATCTGTTACTCTTGAACCGGAAATATATCCCATTACAGTCTTTTCAAAGCCTGAGGTCTCGTACCAGAAGCCGTATGCATTGGAAAACGGCTTGTAATATCCGTCATCTCCGTCCTTTTCCGCTGCGCTCGTATATCTTCTCATTCCCTCCTCCAGGAGATTCGATATCTGATCGGTGATCTCATTGTAGGTAACGGTTTTCGTACCCTCAGGATCAACTGCGGCCTTGTATTTTTTATAGGACATATAATAATCCGCCTGAGCACTGCCGCTTTCAGCCGCAAAGGCATTTACCGTGAACGCTCCGAATATCAGAACCAAAACGATCAGTATGCCGGGCAGCAAAGCGTATTTTTTTCTGTACAAATCCAACTCTCCTTTCAAATAAATGTTGCATTGGGCTAACTCGGATTAGTTTTATCGAACCGCCGGCCATAAAAAAGCGGCCGTTACCGGTCTCATAAAGCGACGATCTGCCGTTCAGACCGCGGCAGCAATGATATCATACTACTGCCTGACAAAAAGCAGACAATTTTTGCGGTCTGATTTCCGCAGTGCTTTGTTGTCGTTCTCGGAATCCGTCAGGATTCCTGCGTCCTGCGCCGCGTCTTGCGAAAATCATCCTCGCAAACCTGAGTCTGCTTTTTATAAGGAATTAGTATAAGTCTGCTTTTTATAAGGAATTAGTATCAGCCAACGCCCAAAAAGCGCAATATCGTTAGTTCAATTAAACCAACGATATTGTAGCACCTTTTTTATTCTTTGTCAACAGTTTTTTATTACTCTTCACGCAAATGAATTTTGGCCGTCAGTCTGCATGGGGTAAACCCTTACTGAAACCGCTGGATCTGATATGTTCAAGAACCAAATACTGTAAAAATATCATCCTCTGCCGGCGTTTTGTGATACCGCCTTTACAAAACCGGGATCACTCTGAACCCTTCAAGGCTTCGACCATATCAATTTTCCTGTTCTTCCTTGCAACCATGAATCCCACAAGAAGCGAAACGCCGAAGGTGAGCAAAACAGAGAGACAATATGTCATCGGGCCGAGCATAAGCGACAATTCATATTCGCCGCCAAGAGCAATGAGCATCCATTCCAAAGCCCCCACGCCTGCGGGAAGTCCGAGGATAACGCCGATGATCGTCAGCCAGATATTCTGTGAGATCAGCAGCCGCCCTATATGCTTATCGCGGAAGCCGAGCACCTTTAAGGTAGCAAGCTCACGCGAGCGCTCAATATAGCTCATAACTCCAAGATTGTAAAGAACTACTACGCCGAGAACCGAGGCGGCAATAACAAGTATGATGACCATACCGATTAAATATACATTAGATTAATCTAACCTTATATGATTATACACCTATGATCTTAATAATGCAATCAATATTTTGCAAAATAAAAACAACGTAAAATTATTCAGTGCTATAACTGCGTAATATGCAAAAATACTGACGGGACAGATAATTGTCCCGCCAGATATCAACGCATATTATCAGCCTTCGGGAGAGTTCTTCGCCACGACAGCTACCTGAGTTATCACAGCATCCTCTGTGTCATCGTCACGCTGATAGCCGCAGCCCTCCGCTGTACAGATCAGCTTCGGGAGCTTGCCCTTTTTCTTGAAAAGAACAGAGCCGCACTGCGGACACTTCTGATCTGTCGGCTGACTCCACGAAACAAAGTTACAATTCGGATAGTTTGAGCAGCCGTAGAATTCTCTGCCCTTTTTCGTCTTGCGGACGATCACATCTCCTCCGCATTTCGGACAGGAAACGCCTATCTTGCTTATCATCTTGACGATATTCTTGCATTCGGGATATCCTGAGCAGGCAATAAAGCGCCCGAAACGTCCGAATTTGACTACCATAGGCTTGCCGCACTTATCACAGATAAGGTCTGTCTTGTCCTCCTCCAGCTCGATCTTGACATCCTTCATTTCTTCCTTTGCTTCCTTGAGTGTCTTGTCAAAATCGCCGTAAAACTCAGTAAGAAGCTCCACCCAACCTGTTTTTCCGCCTTCAACATCGTCAAGCTCCTGCTCCATCTGTGCAGTGAACTTTACATTTACGATCTTAGGAAAACGATCCTCCATGAGCTTTGTCGTTACCTCGCCAAGCTCTGTCGGGATAAGCGTCTTGCTCTCACGCTTTACATAGCCGCGTGAGGTTATAGTGGATATCGTAGCCGCATAAGTGGACGGTCTGCCGATGCCGTATTCTTCAAGCGCCTTTATAAGCGAAGCCTCGGTATAGCGCGCAGGCGGCTGAGTGAAATGCTGATTAGGAAGCATCTCCTTTACGCGAAGCGGCATATCCTTTTCAAGCGCAGGAAGCTCAGACTCCTTTTCCTCATCCGAGGAATCCGTGCTCTCCACATACAGCACCGTATAGCCGTCAAAATCCACCTTATAGCCCGACGCCTTGAAAATATAGCCCGCAGCATTTATATCCGCCTGTGTTGTCTTGTGGATGCACTCAGCCATCTGACAGGCAATAAAGCGCTCCCATATAAGCTTGTAGAGCTTATACTGATCGCTTGTAAGGCTTGCCCTGACAGACTCCGGGTCAAGGTCTACCGTAGTAGGACGGATAGCCTCGTGACCGTCCTGAGCGTTTGAGCGTGACTTGAAATGCCTGTGTCCGGCAGAGGGCAGATATTTTTCGCCCCACTTGTTCCTGATATATTCTTCGGCAGCGTTCAGCGCATCCTCAGAAAGCCTGAGCGAGTCTGTTCTCATATAGGTGATAAGACCTACCGCGCCCATACCCTCAATGTCGATGCCTTCATACAGCTCCTGAGCGATCTTCATTGTACGCTTTGACTGAAAGCCAAGCTTTCTTGAAGCCTCCTGCTGAAGCGTTGAGGTGATAAACGGCGGCGCAGGCTGGTGCTTTCTTGTGCCGTTGCGCACCTTCTCCACAAAGGGCTGCGCATCCTTCATGGCGTCAAGAAGCTTCTGAGCCTGTTCACCTGTTTCTATTTTTATCTTGCCCTCTGCATTGCCGTAAAATGCGGCAGGAAACGCCTTTCTGCTTCCCTTGGGAATGAACTTTGCATCAATGCTCCAGTATTCTTCGGGCTTGAAGTCTCTTATCTTATTTTCTCTGTCTACAATGATCCTTACCGCAACAGACTGTACCCTGCCTGCCGAAAGCCCCTTGCGTATCTTCTGCGAAAGAAACGGGCTGAGCTTATAGCCCACAAGCCTGTCGAGTATTCTCCTGGCCTGCTGTGCGTTAACAAGGTCAATATCTATTTTCCGCGGAGACGCCATTCCGTTTTTTACTCCGGTCTTGGTTATCTCGTTAAAGGTGACGCGGTTGCTGTCGGTGAGATCAAGGTCAAGCAGATATGCCAGATGCCAGGATATCGCCTCTCCCTCACGGTCGGGGTCAGTAGCAAGATAAACATAGTCGCTTTTGCCGGCAAGCTTCACGAGCTCATCGGCAAGCTTTTCCTTTCCGCTGATTATTTCATACTTTGGTGTGAATTTCTTTTTTATATCAACACTGAGCCTGTGAGGGTTCAGATCTCTTACATGACCCATTGATGCCACGACCTCATAGTCGGGGCCAAGATATTTTTTTATAGTTTTCGCCTTTGCCGGCGACTCAACTATTACAAGCTTTGACATACATTTCCTCCATAGACTAATAATGTTGTCTCAGAGCCCGTTCAATATCTGTATAAGATCTTAAACAGGCTTTTACGGTGCTTCACCACAGCCATAAGCAGGGCTATTTTTTCTGATAAAACCCATAGCCGTTTGTTTCCATAAGGCCAAGCATTTCCAGCTCTGACAGTGCCGTCATCACCTCATCGGTGCTTATCCCCAGCTCTTCGCCGATAGTCTCTGCGGCTTTTGGTGTCTCCGAAATTGTATGATACACCGACAAAGCCTCCTTTGTCAACATTGAAAGGCTGTCATCTCCGGTTTTCTCCGTCTTTGACGAAGTATTGCCGGATTTTTCGTGTAAAATAGCGGTTTTTACATCAGGCTGACTATTCTTATTATAATCATACAAAAAAGGATCATAATGTCTTATCTTATCTTTTAATGATCCGTAATCCCGCTTTTTACTTTCAGTGCTCTCTTTATACGGCTCTCTGCCGCCTGTCTCCTCCGCAGCCGGCACAGCAGAGACCTGTATTTTCTTCCGCGCAGAAACAATATTCTCCTGTACCTGCTCATAATTGCTGTGCACATCACTGTCGCTGCTGTTTATCATACATTCATATTTCTCAGCCTCTGCAATTCTTTGCTTTGTTATGCTGCGTACATTGGAAATGACCTTGGCGCTCAGTACAGGCGGGGCAATATCGTCTGCGCTTCTGCGTGTTTCGTACCATTCTGTTATATCCTGAAAACGCACTGCCGCCCTTGCGCCCTTTGTGAGAAGGTAGTTCGGCCCGAGCGCCATCTTATTGTCAAGACTTCCCGGAACTGCAAAGACCATCTTATGCTGTTCTGCCGCTATTGACGCCGACAAAAGCGAACCGCTTTCAAGCCCGCCCTCGACCACGAGTGCACAGTCAGCAATGCCGACTATTATCCTGTTGCGCTGAGGGAACGAAAACGGTCTGGAAACAAAATCCATAGGATACTCCGATATGACAGCGCCGTTTTTTGCTATCTCATCCCTTACAGATGCAAACTTCATAAGATACCTTGCTTCGAGACCGTTGCCAAGCACACATATCGTCTGACCGCCCGCCATAATTGCCGCCTTATGCGCCTGAATATCTATACCTTCGGCGCCGCCGCTTATGATAAGGGCTTTATTCTTAGTAAGCTCGTATGAAAGGTCAAATGCGATCTGCCCGCCAAGCTTTGTAGGTTGTCTTGTGCCTACAACAGCCACCTTCAGTCCTCTGTGAGCAGGCATCTTTCCCTTTATAAAAAACAGCAGCGGAGGGTCAGGTATCCTCCTCAGCGAAGCCGGATATTCAGCAGATGAGATCGTGACTATCCTTGCGCCCGCCTGCATCGCCCTGTCGTATATACGCTTTGCAGGGTCAAGATCCTTATTCAGCAGCTTATTGATCTGTCCTTTTGTAAACAGTCCGGAAACACGAAGCTCCTTCTCGCCTGCGCGATAGATCTGCTCCGATGTTTCAAATGTGTTGATTATCTGCATAACGTATTGATTTGCATATCCGATACACGACTGCATCCAAAGAGTATAAAGCACTCTCTTCTCCAAATCAGGCACCTCCTCAGGATCAGCAGCGGCATTGTATATATCTATGACAAGAATCTGTACAGCAGTATCGCCGCCGCAGCAGCAGCATTGAGCGACTCCGCACGACCCTTCATGTTTATCCTTACACTCATTTTGCAGGCTTCTACAGTTTCCCGCCGCAGGCCGTTCCCTTCGTTGCCGATCAGCATAACGCCGCCGTTTTCAAATGAAACATTCCTTATATCCTCGGCCTCGTGCGGTGTTGAAGCGTATGTGCATACGCCTCTCATAGTAAGCCCTGCAATATATTCCGTAAAATCAGCGGCAATGACCACCGGTACGCGGAAAACCGCTCCCATGCTGCCCCTGACTACCTTGGGAGAATAAATATCGCAGCAGTCCTCCGAAAGTATAACGCCGTCCGCGCCCAGAGCCTCGGCTGTTCTCAGTATCGTACCCATATTTGACGGGTCCTGTATATTTTCAAGCGCCGCATATCGCCCCTGATTATTTATTGTATACGATTTGTCGTTTTTGTCAAGCTTTTTAAACACACACATAAAGCCCTGAGGGTTCTGTGTGTCTGCAATTTTTCTGAAAAGGCTCTCGCTTATCTCCTCGCACCTCCCGGCAGACGAAGAAACAAGCCCGAACTCTGCGCTGTATTTTTTCCTTGCCGCATCGGTATAGAGAAAGCACAGCGCTTCTGCGCCCGACTGCACGCCGTCAGCGCAAAGCCTTACGCCCTCTGCGGCAAAACTGCCGCTCTCACGCCGGCGCTTTGCGCTCGACATGAGCGCCGACACCTGTTTTATCAGCTCGTTATCCTTTGCGCTTATCATCGGCACTCACCTCCGCACTGACCGGCTCAAAATAGCTCAGAACCTTTTCCCTTATATACAATGCCATTTCCGATATCGTCCGGCCTTCCTCGTCGGCTATGATATCCGCATAGCTTTCATACAAAGGCTTTCTCTCGTCATAAAGATCCCTGAGAGTCTGTCCGTTTCTTATAGCAACTCCTCTTTTTGCAAGGTCGCCAAGACGGTGCTCTATCTCCTCATAGGGCAGCTTTATGTAGACTACCGCGCCTATCTTGCGCAGATGCTCCATTGCCTGTTTGCCGTATACCACGCTGCCGCCTGTCGCAATGACGGTCTTTTTCACGCTTATTCCTGCATTCACCCTGTTCTCTATCGCCTCAAAGCCGTCTATGCCGTCCTGCTCGATTATCTCACTGAGGAGCCTGTCCTCCTGCTCCTGTATCAGAAGATCAGAATCAAGGAAGCGGTAGCCGAGTGTCTTTGCAAGCACAACGCCCACTGTACTTTTTCCGCAGCCGGGCATACCTATAAGTACAACATTTTTTCCTTTCAAATACAACACCACCTAAAGCTGGATCACGAAAATCAATTTTGGGCGGCAAGCTGCCGCACCCAATTCGGCGCCTGTCTTGCTCATACCTCAGTTAGTACCGCCGCGGCAAGTAAATCAGCGTCTGTAAAAGAATGTTCGTCAAAAGACCGCGGATGCACCTGCTTCTACGGGCGGCGAATAAACCAGCGTCTGTAAAATAAGTCTTTGCAAAGCACCGCTGATGCACCTGCTTCTACGGGACTATCTGCAGAATGAGCATGAAGGAGCGACACCAAAAACTAACGCCGTTGTTTGACGCTCGCAGGGAGCGGGAGCGGACACGGCCCCGGCGGCTCGCCGGCGCCGCCGGTGCCAATAATGATAAAAGCACCTAAGGCGATATGACTTAGGTGCCGAAAGACTTTATTAAAGAGCTGCCTTTGCTTTTTCAACAAGCGCTGTAAAAGCCTGAGCGTCTGCAATAGCGATCTCTGAGAGCATCTTTCTGTTGAGAGTGATGCCTGCCTTCTTGAGACCGTTCATAAAGGTCGAGTAATTGATATTGTTAGCCTTGCAGCCTGATGAGATACGGGTGATCCAGAGCCTTCTGAAATCTCTCTTCTTCTGCTTACGGCCGATATATGCATAGTTGCCGCTCTTCATTACGGCTTCCTTAGCCATCTTGAAGTGCTTGCTCTTTGCGCCCCAATAGCCCTTTGCGAGCTTAAGAATCTTTTTTCTTCTTTTGCGTGTTGCCAACGCACCCTTTACTCTTGCCATTTTATAAACCTCCGATAATACTTAATTTACGATATTCACGATCCGCAAGCGCCGATTATTTGTAAGGAATAAGCTGCTTGATAGCTGCAACGTTTGTCTTATCGGCAGCAACAGTCTTTCTCAGACCTCTTTTACGCTTTGTTGTCTTCTTGTTGAGGATGTGGGATTTGTTTGCGTGCGCACGGATGACCTTTCCGTTCTTTGAAAGCTTGAAGCGCTTTTTTGCTCCGCTGTGTGTCTTGATCTTGGGCATTTTAAGCTCCTCCTTGAATTTTGGTTTTTATTTGTTTACTTTCGGTGCCAGGAACATTATCATACTGCGTCCCTCTAACTTTGCAGGCTTTTCAACGTTTGCGAATTCCTGACAAGCCTCGGCAAATTTATTCATGATCTCGGTGCCAATCTCTGGGTGACCCATCTCTCTTCCTCGGAACCTGATAGATACCTTTACCTTATCGCCGCTTTTAATGAACTTTTGTGTGTGATTGAGCTTTGTGTTAAAATCGTGGGTATCAATATTCAAAGAAAGCCTTACTTCCTTGATATCGACAATATGCTGATTTTTCCTTGCTTCCTTTTCACGCTTTGCCTGCTCAAAGCGGTATTTGCCATAATCCATGATCTTGCACACGGGCGGCTGCGCCTGCGGCGCGATCTTCACCAGGTCAAGATTCTTGGACTCAGCGATCTCCAGTGCCTTTGCACTCGACATAATGCCAAGCTGACCGCCTTCGGAATCTATCACTCTGATCTCCTTGTCACGAATTTCTTCGTTGATCTGAATCTCCTGCTTGCTAATCTTAATGCACCTCCGTAGAAAATATAAACAATAAGAAAGTGCGGACAGCCACCCGACTATCCGCACATCAACAGCATAATTATCCCCTGCACACAGAGGCGTCTACTATTGACCCGTAACGGACGTTACCATACAGGTGAAAGCCTAAACTTTACTTTGTTTTACCGATATATGATATCACATTATCAAAGGCTTGTCAATGTTTTTCTGCAATTTATTTCAATTAATTTCAATATCATCTGCACTCAGCAAAGCAGTCCTCGCTGTCGCAGGTGCTTTTCTGCTCGTCCTGATAGTCTGCAAGAGCGGCCTTTATCATTATAGCGCACTCAAGACGCTTCTTTTCAAGCTCGCAGCCCACCTTGTGGGATCTGAGTATATCGCCCTCATACTGGTAATTGTTTGCGTTGCAGCCGCCGCTGCAATAGAACTTCGCCCAGCAGCTTTTGCAGTTGGTCTTTGAATATACGTTTGCCCTTGCAAAGCGCAGCTTCATATCCTGATCGAAGGTGCCGTCGTTGAGGTTGCCCATTCTGAACTTTTCCTCGCCAACAAACTGGTGACACGGGTAGATATCCCCCTGCGGCGTAACGGCAACATATTCGTTTCCGCAGCCGCAGCCGCGCAGACGCTTTATAGCGCATGGACCCTGATCGAGGTCTATCATAAAGTGGAAGAAGTTAAAATATTCTCCGCGCTTTCTCATGTCAATAAGAGTTTTTGCAAGGCGCTCATACTCATCGAATACCATCGGAAGGTCAGCTTCCTTAATGGAATAGTCAAGCTTCGGGTCGGATACCACAGGCTCTATCGAAAGCTGCTCAAAGCCCAGCTCCTTCATGTGGAGCACATCTGCGGTAAAATCCTTGCTGTATGTGGTAAAGGTACCTCTTATATAGTAGTCCTTGTCGCCGCGCTTTGAAACAAGCTTCTGATACTTGGGAACAATAATATCATAGCAGCCCTTGCCGTTGGGAGTAACACGCAGCTTGTCGTTTACTTCCTTTCTGCCGTCAAGCGAAAGCACCACGTTGTTCATCTCACGGTTGATGAAATCTATCTTGTCATCATCGAGCAGCAGACCGTTTGTAGTTATTGTAAAGCGGAAATTCTTGTTATGCTGCTTTTCGATGCTTCTTGCATATTCAACAGTCTGCTTTACAACATCGAAGTTCATAAGCGGTTCACCGCCGAAGAAGTCCACCTCAAGATTGTGTCTTGTTCCGGAATTTGCGATAATAAAGTCGATAGCCTTTTTAGCTGTTTCAAGCGACATAAGGCAGCGTCCCTGACCGAAATCGCCCTTTGCGGCAAAGCAGTATTCACATCTCAGATTGCAGTCATGTGATATGTTTATGCACATAGACTTTATCGGCGCCTTTGTCATAAGGTCGGCGAACTGCTCATAATCGTCCGGTGAAAAAAGCTGACCCATATCGTAAAGCTCATAAAGAGCGTCATAGGCTTCCTTCAGGTCTTCCCTGCTGTATTTTGACGAAAGCTTTTCAAACATTGCCGCAGGAGCCTCCCTGCTCATATTTTCGTCACAGCAGTCAAGAACATCGTAAGCGATATCGTCAAGAACGTGCACTGCGCCGCTGTGAACATCCAGACAGATATTATAACCGTTAAGCTGATACTTATGTATCATTTCCATTCTCCTTTTTTACAAGTTCACACACATAAAGGGCGGACAAGAATTTCCGTCCGCCCTTTATCGGTTCTGATGGCTGAAAATTACTTCTCACACTTCTGGTTAGCCACTGTGCAGGAGGTCTTGCAAGCAGACTGACAGGAAGCCTGACATTCGCCGCAGCCGCCCTTTACTGCACTTTCCTTCAGGTTTGCGCTGTTGAGCGTCTTGATGTGCTTTGTTGCCTTCATTACTTTCACCCTTTCCGGCCAGCCGCTTTCACCCCCTTCCTAAAACCGCTGAATTTGATATGTTTGAGACCAAAATACTACACAAAATTATCCTCTATTGTAATTTTGTGATACTGCCTGCTGTAAATTCTAAAAATTGATTTCCCTGACGGCAGCTTGCCGCGCAGGCTCTGCGCCGGAGCGGACACGGGTGCGCAGGCTCTGCGCCAGCGTCTGTAAAATAAAGTTTTTGCAAAGCACTGCGAATGCACCAACTTCTACGGGAATGACTGCCGAATGAGCAAGAAGGAGCGACACCAACCAACTAACGCCGTTGTTTTATACTCGCAGGGAGCGGGAGCGGACAGGGGAGCGCAGGCTCTGCGCCGGAGCGGACACGGGTGCGCAGGCTCTGCGCCGGAGCGGACAGGGGTGCTCAACGTCTTCGATTAACTCCGGCTATACCTCCAAGAGCGCCCGATGCAGCCATCAGGGCAAGCCTGATAAGCGTAACACTGCCGATAATACCGCCCGCTGCAAGCCCGATACCTACAAATATCAGGAACATTATCCCGCCGCAGGCGGCGCCGAGCGCCATGCCGAGCCGCCTGCTGATGCGCCCGCAGATATATCCGCCGATAAATGCGCCCAGACAGGTCATAACGACCGACAGCGGCGTGATGGCGCCGTAAGGTATCGACTGCATTTTTACAACAGCGTAAACGCAGACAAGCAGAAGGATCATCGCCGCCGCAGATCCCGCAAGCGCTCCGGTAAGAACTGCCCTTACAGACCTGATAAGCTCCTTCTTTTTCTTTGAAACATCGTTTTTCATCAGCACCGCTCCATTCCATCGTTCAATGATCCGGTTTGTTTATACAGTATATTCGTGCCGATGCAAAAAAATAACAGGCTCCGTCATTTCAGACAGAACCTGCTTTTATATCATTATTCGTCAAACGCAGATACGAAGAAACCGGTGAGAATGCGCGCGGCTGAAATGTTTTCCTCCGCAGTGTCCTCTGTGCAAAGATCATAGGACACTTTCTCGTAGCGCACAGTAACAAGCTTGACAGGAGCATCCAGGGCGGCAAGCTGCTTTCTCTGAAGTATAACGTCAGGCTCAGCCTTCTTTTCAAAATCAAAGGTCGAAAGGGCATCTTCAAGCTTTTCAAAAACCTCAGGCTTTATCTTTTTCTTTTTCTTTACGACCCTGCTTGTGGCAGTTTCTTTTTTTAAATAGGTCGCAAGTATCCTGCCCTCTGCGTCCTTCTCAACGCTTACCTCATATTCACCGCCTGTCATGCCGCCAAGCTCTACAATGCTGCAGCTTATCAGCGCACCACGATCATTCATAAGCTCACCTCATTTTGCAGAAAATCACTCTTCGTACTTGTTTCTTTTGCTTTTTTTGTCTTCCTTATCGTTGTCTTTCTTGTCTTCCTTCTTATCTTCCTTCTTTTCTTCCTTCTTAGGCTGCTTGTCAGGAGTATCAACAGAAGCGATAGCCCACTTCTTGAAGCGCATTCTTGTCCTGTCGCTGCCTGTTTCAATGACAATAGTTTCATCGTCATCCTTAATTGCGATAACCAAGCCGACGATACCGCCGATAGTAGTTACTTCATCACCGATCTCGATGCTGTTTCTCAGCTCCTCCTCCTGCTTCTGCCTTTTCTTTGAAGGACGAATAAACAGGAAATATGCAGCGGCAATAACAACCACCCATACACCTATGGTAAGCACCCACTGCCAGGGATTAGCCTGCTGCGCGGCATTGGCATTCTGTGCAGCACTGGCGGCACTTGCAGCACCGGCACTGTTTGCAGCTGCTGCAGTATTTTCAAAAAATCCTGATATCATTTAATAGATCTTCCTTTCCAAAATAATGTTAATATTATAACAGTTTTTCCTTTTTCTTTCAATAGCAATAATTCAGATAATATTACAAATGAAACATTTATTTTATTACATTTCCCAAAAATATACCGCAGTAATGCATTCACAGCAAAACTGCGGCAGCCGCCTATGATCGCAAGCGCTGCTATATGCGCTTGTCAAGGATATTACGGTAATGGAGATAAAACTCATCAAAGCTGCCGTTATCCAAAGCTTCCCTGATCTTCATAAGCAGCGTATTGTAGAACCAGACGTTATGCATTACACACAGCCTCATTGCAAGCATCTCTCCGCTTTTGAAAAGATGCCTTATATATGCTCTTGTAAAATTCCTGCACACAGGGCACGAGCATTCAGTGTCAACAGGCTCCTCGTCAAGGGTATATTTTTCGTTCATCATGTTGCGTCTGCCGCTCCATGTAAAAACATTTGCATGACGTGCGTTCCGCGTGGGCATAACACAATCGAACATATCAACACCGCGGTATACTGCTTCGAGTATATTCACGGGCGTTCCCACACCCATAAGATATCTCGGCTTATCCTTGGGCATATATTCTTCGGTGACATCTATAATATGGTACATCTCTTCGGCGCTTTCTCCAACTGCAAGACCGCCTATAGCATAACCGTCAAGATCAAGCTCACGGATACGCTTCATATGGTCTATGCGCAGATCATCGTATGTCGAGCCCTGATTGATGCCGAAAAGATACTGTTCTTTGTTTATTGTATCGTCAAGAGAGTTGAGCTCCCTCATTTTGTCACGGCAGCGGACAAGCCATCTGTAGGTACGGTCACACGATTTTTTTGTATAATCGTATTCCGCGGGATTTTCAATACACTCATCAAAAGCCATTGCAATAGTAGAGCCAAGGTTAGACTGTATCGTCATGCTTTCCTCCGGCCCCATAAAGATCCTATGTCCGTCAATATGAGATGCGAATGTAACTCCCTCTTCTTTGATATTGCGCAGCTTTGCAAGCGAAAACACCTGAAACCCGCCGCTGTCTGTAAGGATAGGGCCGTTCCACCGGGTAAACCTATGCAGACCTCCGAGCTTTTTCACATTTACGTCTCCAGGGCGAAGATGCAGGTGGTAGGTATTGCACAGCTGCACCTGACAGCGCAGCTCCTTCAGGTCAAGAGCCGATACAGCTCCCTTTATCGCTCCGCAGGTAGCAACATTCATAAAAGCAGGCGTCATGACTGTACCGTGAGGAGTAATGAGCTCTCCTCTCCTTGCCCTGCCGCATTGTTTTATAAGCTTAAACATTTCCGATCATTCTGCGCTTTCGGAGCTCTGCGCATCAGACTGTCCGGCCTTTGCTCTTTCTCTTGCCGCAGCCACCTCTGCCTCAAACTCTTTGCGCTGCTTCTCTCCGAGACGTCTTCTTTCTTCATCGGTAGTGAATTTCATGGTGTTGTCGTCAGCATCAACAAGAGCGGTAAGCGACTTATTGTTGAACACAGCTACAGTTCCCACCGGAAGCTGGAGCACTCTCATTGCATCAGGACAGAAAGCTATAAGCTTGTAGGTAGGCATACTCTCAAAATCTGCAAGAACATGGCTTTCATCATCGGGATCATAAAGCAGGCCAAGATACCAGCCGGAATCTCCGTTCTTAGCGGCTTCCTTTCTGTGCATATATACATCGTTTGAAGAGAGCGCCTCTTTCAGCACAAGGACCGTGTCCTTACAGGTGCAGTTTTCAGGCTTTACCTTTGCCACCTGAACAGCCTCCATCTGCATATTCTGCACAACAAGAGCCGTTGTGAGGTTATCTGTTCTGTCTTTTGCCGGATTCTTGTTGAAATCAATAGTTTCAACCACCCAGAATTTTTCGCCGTCGCTCTCGCTCTTCTGAGTAAGGAAGAAGAAGCCCCAGCCAAAGTTAAGGGTAAACTTATTATTGAAGATATTGGTTTTACGGCTGACGTCTGCAAGCACACGCATAATAGCGCCTGCTGCGTTTTTCAGCGGAAGGTCAGCATATAATCTGACTGTCTGCTCTCTGATCTTTGTTTCAAAAGTAATCATATCAATATTATTCCTTTCCGGTTGTTATTCTGCCATTCTGTCTTTAAGCACAAGGACAGCTTTTACGTTGCATAGAAATATTTTACAACAAATCAATTTTTTTGTCAATCATTATACAGAAATCAATTCTCGCCGGTAAGACTTTCGAGTGAAAGCTGAGTCTGAGCCTTCAATAACTCATACCTCATTCTTTTCTCTTCTTTTTTAAAATGTATCTCCCTTAATTGCTCCGAACTATCCTCATAATTCAAAACCTCATCACCGAACTGTTCGCTTGTGAGGTCAAACACGCAGTCTCCTACCACATTAAAGCAATGGTAGTTTCCTCCGGGGCGCAGTATGCCGAATACCTTGCCCCCGAAAATATCCTGCATCAGAAAAGCTGTTACAGAACACTGCCCAAGCGTCTTATTATCCTTGCTCCACTTATCCCTCAGACGCGGGGCACACGTTTCCGCGCACCATATATCCGACAAAATATCGTAGTAATCCCTTGGCGTCAGACCTCTCTTATCTTGTATGACAGCTGAACGCCAGCCATAAAAACAGTATCCGGACATTTTTTCATCTCCTGTTAAAAGGTTTATAATTATTGCCGCCTGATCAATTATCTGCAAATGCCTGAACATCAATAATAATGTACACCATACAGCACATAAAAGTCCCCGACATCATTTGATATCGGGGACAATAATTATGCTGTTCTATTACTCAGCCTATAAGAATTACTTCTTGTCAGCGATTGCAGCCTGTGCAGCAGCAAGACGAGCGATCGGTACTCTGAAGGGTGAGCATGATACATAGTCAAGACCGATCTTATGGCAGAACTCAACAGATGAGGGATCGCCGCCGTGCTCACCGCAGATACCGCAGTGGAGTGTGGGACGCTCAGCCTTACCGAGCTCAATAGCCATCTTCATCAGCTTGCCAACGCCTGTCTGATCAAGCTTAGCAAACGGATCGTTCTCAAAGATCTTTGCATCATAGTATGCACTGAGGAACTTACCTGCATCGTCACGGCTGAAGCCGAATGTCATCTGAGTAAGGTCGTTAGTACCGAAGCAGAAGAACTCAGCTTCCTTAGCTATATCGTCAGCTGTGAGAGCAGCTCTCGGGATCTCGATCATTGTACCTACCTCATACTTGAGGTCTGCGCCTGCAGCAGCGATCTCAGCATCAGCTGTCTCTACTACAAACTTCTTTACATACTTGAGCTCCTTGATATCGCCTACGAGCGGGATCATGATCTCGGGCTCTACCTTCCAATCCGGATGCTTCTTCTGAACGTTGATAGCAGCGCGGATAACAGCAGAGGTCTGCATCTTTGCAATTTCAGGATATGTAACTGCAAGACGGCATCCGCGATGACCCATCATCGGGTTGAACTCATGGAGAGAATCAATGATAGCCTTGATCTGCTCAACGGTCTTGCCCTGAGCGTCAGCAAGCTTCTTGATGTCCTCTTCCTCAGTGGGAACGAACTCATGGAGCGGAGGATCGAGGAAACGGATCGTTACGGGGTTGCCTTCAAGAGCCTCATAGAGAGCCTCGAAATCGCCCTGCTGTACAGGAAGGATCTTAGCAAGAGCTGCTTCTCTCTCTTCAACTGTATCAGCGCAGATCATCTCTCTGAATGCATCGATTCTGTCGCCCTCAAAGAACATATGCTCTGTACGGCAAAGACCGATACCCTCAGCACCAAGCTCACGAGCCTTCTTAGCGTCAGCAGGTGTATCAGCATTTGTTCTTACCTTGAGCTTTCTGTACTTGTCAGCCCATGCCATAACTCTGCCGAACTCACCAGCAATCTGAGCATCAACTGTGGGGATGATACCATCATAGATGTTTCCTGTTGAACCGTCAATAGAAATGAAGTCGCCCTCAACGAAGGTCTTGCCGCCGAGTGTGAACTTCTTGTTAGCCTCGTCCATTACGATATCAGAGCAGCCTGATACGCAGCATGAACCCATGCCGCGGGCAACAACAGCTGCGTGAGATGTCATACCGCCGCGGACTGTAAGGATACCCTGAGAAGCCTTCATACCTGTGATATCCTCAGGTGAAGTCTCAAGTCTTACGAGAACTACCTTCTTGCCTGCAGCATTCCAAGCCTCAGCATCCTCAGCTGTGAATACGATCTGTCCGCAAGCAGCGCCGGGAGATGCGCCCAGACCCTTGCCGATAGGTGTAGCAGCCTTAAGAGCCTTAGCATCGAACTGCGGGTGGAGAAGTGTGTCGAGGTTACGCGGGTCGATCATTGCAACAGCCTCTTCCTCAGTTCTCATGCCCTCATCAACGAGGTCACAAGCGATCTTGAGAGCAGCCTTTGCAGTTCTCTTACCGTTTCTTGTCTGGAGCATATAGAGCTTGCCGTGCTCAACGGTGAACTCCATATCCTGCATATCTCTGTAGTGATTCTCAAGTGTAGAGCAAACCTCCTCGAACTGCTTGAAAGCCTCGGGGAACTTGTCTGCCATTTCCTGTATCTTCATAGGAGTACGAACGCCTGCAACAACGTCCTCACCCTGTGCATTTGTAAGGAACTCACCGAAGAGGCCCTTATCGCCTGTAGCAGGATCACGGGTAAATGCAACACCGGTACCGCAGTCGTCACCCATGTTGCCGAATGCCATTGACTGTACGTTAACAGCAGTACCCCATGAATAAGGAATATCGTTATCACGGCGATATACGTTAGCTCTCGGGTTATCCCAGGAACGGAATACAGCCTTGATAGCCTCCATGAGCTGTACCTTCGGATCTGAGGGGAAGTCGTCACCGATCTTAGCCTTATATTCAGCTTTGAACTGAGCAGCAAGCTCTTTAAGATCGTCAGCTGTAAGCTCTACGTCCTGCTTAACGCCCTTCTTCTCCTTCATCTCGTCGATGAGCTGCTCGAAGTACTTCTTGCCGACCTCCATAACAACGTCGGAGAACATCTGGATAAATCTTCTGTAGCAGTCCCAAGCCCAGCGGGGATTACCTGACTGAGCTGCGATGACCTCTACTACCTCCTCGTTAAGACCGAGGTTGAGGATAGTATCCATCATGCCGGGCATTGAAGCTCTTGCACCTGAACGAACAGAAACGAGAAGCGGGTTTGTCTTGTCACCGAACTTCTTGCCTGTGATCTCTTCCATCTTTGTGATGTATTCCATGATCTGAGCCTGGATCTCATCATTGATCTTTCTGCCGTCCTCATAATACTGAGTACAAGCCTCTGTAGAAATAGTAAAGCCCTGAGGAACAGGGAGACCGATCTTGGTCATTTCAGCAAGGTTAGCGCCCTTACCGCCGAGAAGCTCACGCATATTAGCGTCGCCCTCGCTAAACAGATACACCCATTTTTTAGCCATTGGAAAAACCTCCTGATAATAAAAGTTCGACTATGTCGCCAATCCCATTATAACATATCTATCAGAAAATTGCTATTGTTTTTTAGAAAAAAATCTATATTTTTTAAAATTTTTTTCTAAAAAACTATACAAGTATATGAAGCAGGCAGATCTTTCTTTCCGAACGGGAACAAATGCTGAATTTTTTGTGTTTTCCGGCCGTTCTGCGGCTTCACAAAAACAGGCTGACGGTTTCACAGCAGCCCTTAGTAAAATTCAGATATAACAAAAAGCCGCCTTACTCATAGCCCTTATACCTTCTCAGCGCCTCTGACGCCCAGTTCTGGTTTATATTAAGGAAGCCCCGCTTTTTCTCCACATCCTGAAAGCATTCCTTTACAATAGAAAGAGACCTGTTATACACATCGTACCTTGTAGTATGTATGTACGACCTGTGATTTGCTCCGAGGAAGAACTGGAACGTGATCTGATTCTGAGTCTTGTTTATCTCGGTACAATAGCCTTCATAGACAGTCTGTCCGGTTATCTTTGAAACGACCTCTGCAACAGCAAGCTTTGAAAGCTCGACCGCCATATCGCTGTAGCTGTTCTCGAATATAACGATCTTTTCCTTCATTGCGTTTATGCTATCCACAACGCGCCGCCTGACATCCGCAAGGTCGCTGAACTTATTTTCAAGCTTTTCATCGCAGATCTGACTTCTTGACACCTTCGGTATATAGTACACCATGAATTTCCTGTCCACATTGCTGTAAAGCAGCGGATGGAGCATTTTGGAGTTCATGCCGCACTTTCTGCACTTCCACAAAAAGAAGGTCTCGTCCATGATCCTGTCCCTTACCTCCGGATCCCTTACTGTATTCACGCTGACGGGAATGTTTACTGTACTTCTCACGCCGCACATCGGGCAGGTAACAATTTTCTCAGCAGTTTCCGCCATTTTCTTCACCTCATAATATTCCTTGATAACGCTCAGACCGAAGCTTCGCCATGCGCAATGTCCAAAGCTCCAAAGCTGCTGATATCAGTATAGCACATTTATCATCATTTGTCATTGGATAATAAAATTTTATCAGGGAAATTGATTTTTATCATGGGACTTTCCGAAAAGCTCCCCACGAAAACCATGTTTCAGACGATCAATATGATAACAAAAACCTCCCGCCGGCATGACCGACAGGAGGTGATCTATATATTACTTTTCTTTTAGAGACAATTCATCAGATAAGCTCTATAATAGCCATCTCAGCTGCATCGCCGCGGCGCGGACCGAGCTTTGTGATGCGTGTATAGCCGCCATTGCGCTCTGCATACTTGGGAGCGATCTCCTTGAAGAGCTTGGTAACAACGTCCTCCTTGGTGATGAAGGCAAGAGCCAGACGCTTGTTGTGGAGGTTCTCCTCCTTAGCTATGGTGATAAACTTTTCTGTCATTGCACTGACTTCTTTTGCACGGGTAACGGTCGTTTCGATCTTTCCGTTCTCGAGAAGGAAAGTGACCATACCTCTGAGCATTGCAGTTCTATGAGCAGTCTCTCTGCCGAGCTTTCTTGTTCCTGGCATAGATATTCACTCCTTTACCTTTGGTTAGTTTGAGGATCAATCCTCGTCAGTTTGAAGCTGAAAACCGAGGGAGTTGAGCTTCTCAACGACCTCTTCCAGCGATTTGCGGCCAAGGTTGCGTACCTTCATCATATCATCCTCAGACTTGTTGATGAGGTCTTCGACCGTGTTGATGCCTGCACGCTTTAAGCAGTTAAATGAGCGAACTGAAAGATCCAGCTCCTCAATAGTCATTTCAAGCACCTTTTCCTTGCCCTGAACGTTCTTCTCGATCATGATCTCAGTGTTTGTGCCCTTATCCGAAAGGTTCACAAACAGATTGAGGTGCTCTGTAAGTACCTTGGCTGCCAGCGATACAGCTTCCTGCGCATTGATAACGCCGTTTGTCCATACATCGAGGGTAAGCTTGTCGTAGTCAGTGATCTGACCTACACGGGTATTGTCTACCATATAGTTTACCTTGAGTACGGGCGTATATATCGAATCTATCGGCAAAATACCGATGATGCTTGCATTTCCGGCCATTTCAGCCTTGTTTTTGTCAGCTGAAACATAGCCTCTGCCCTTGTTGAGCGTGATCTCCATGTAGAGCTTTGCACCTTCGCCGAGAGTTGCTATGTGCATTTCGGGATTAAGTATCTCTACCTCTGCATCGCTCTTGATCGACTCGGCAGTGACGATGCAAGGACCTTCCGCGTTGATCTCCACTGTTTTGGGACCGTTTGTGTGAAGCTTTGCAATAAGTCCCTTCATGTTGAGGACGATCGCAGTAACGTCTTCCTTTACTCCCGGGATAGTTGAAAACTCATGCAGGACTCCGTCGATCTTTATCGAGGTAACTGCCACACCCTCAAGTGAAGAAAGCAGCACTCTGCGGAGGCTGTTTCCAAGCGTGTTGCCAAATCCACGCTCGAGGGGTTCTACAACAAATCTGCCAAATCTTCCGTCATCGGATAATTCAGTAGTTTCTATCTTTGGCTTTTGGATCTCAATCATCAGCTAACCTCCTTGACATTAGGCGGCGCAAGGCCGCCATGATGTGTGTAACCAGCAAAAATCGGACGGATTACTTGGAGTACAACTCAACGATAAGATGAGGAGCAACTTCATAGTCAATATCCTCGATCGTGGGCATACGAACGATCTTGGCGGAGAACTGCTCTTTATTCATTTCGAGCCACAGGGGAGAAACTCTGCCGCCTGTCTGCTCTGCTATATCCTTGAACTTTGCACTGCTCTTGCTCTTATCTCTGAGAGTGATAACATCGCCTACCTTAACTCTGTAGGAGGGGATATCTACTCTTCTGCCATTTACGAGGAAATGACCGTGTGTAGCGATCTGGCGGGCGTCTCTTCTTGTGAGAGCATAGCCCATTCTGTAGATAACGCTGTCAAGTCTTGACTCAAGAACTGTGATAAGGTTGTTACCTGCCTGACCCTCCATCTTTGAAGCGATCTCAAAGTAGTGATGGAAAGGCTTCTCAAGTACGCCGTAGATGAACTTGAGCTTCTGCTTCTCCTTGAGCTGTACTCCGTATTCGGAGACCTTTCTTCTGGAGTTAGCGTTGGGGTTTCTGTTGGATGACTTGCTGATACCGACAACAGAAGGGCTGATGCCGAGGTATCTGCATCTCTTAAGGATCGGGTCTTTATTTACTGCCATGTCTGTGCACCTCCACTATTTTATACACGTCTTCTCTTCGGAGGACGGCAACCATTGTGCGGGATGGGTGTTACGTCCTTGATCATGCTGACCTCAAGGCCTGCAGACTGAAGTGCTCTGATAGCTGCCTCTCTGCCTGCGCCCGGGCCCTTTACATAGACCTCAACGCTCTTCATGCCGTGCTCCATAGCAGCCCTTGCTGCTGTCTCAGCAGCGGACTGTGCAGCAAACGGAGTGGACTTTCTTGAGCCTCTGAAGCCGAGCTCGCCGGCGCTTGCCCAAGAGATCGCATTGCCGTAAACGTCTGAAATCGTTACGATCGTATTGTTGAATGTTGACTGAATATGAGCAGCGCCCTTTTCAATATTCTTGCGCTCACGACGTCTGCGGATAGTAGTCTTTTTTGCGCTTTTCTGAACTGCCATCAGTTAATTCCTCCCCTGATTATTTCTTCTTATTAGCCATTGTCTTTCTGGGGCCTTTTCTTGTACGAGCGTTTGTCTTTGAACGCTGACCTCTTACAGGAAGACCTTTGCGGTGACGAACGCCTCTGTAGCAGCCGATCTCGATAAGTCTCTTGATATCGAAAGCTACATCACGTCTGAGATCACCCTCAACGCGGCAGTTGTGGTCGATGTATTCTCTGAGCTTAGAGATATCGTCCTCGGTAAGATCTCTTACACGAGTATCGGGGTTGATACCTGTTGCTGCAAGAATATCGTTGGATGTCTTACGGCCGATGCCGTAAATATAAGTCAAGCCGATCTCGACTCTTTTATCTCTGGGTAAATCTACACCTGAAATACGTGCCATTCTTTGCACCTCCGTTTATGTTACGGCGTCATTAGCCCTGACGCTGCTTGTGCTTGGGGTTCTCACAGATAACCATGATCTTGCCCTTGCGCTTTATAACCTTACATTTTTCGCAGATTTTCTTTACTGAAGGTCTGACTTTCATCGTGGTATCATTCCTTTCATTAAAAGCCATTATAGCCTTGCTTATTTATTACTTGCTGCGCCATGTTATACGACCCTTGGTAAGATCGTAGGGTGACATTTCCACTGTCACCTTGTCACCGGGAAGTATGCGGATAAAGTTCATCCTGAGCTTACCCGAAATATGAGCAAGTATAACATGACCGTTCTGGAGCTCTACCTTGAACTGTGCATTGGGAAGAGCCTCTTTAACTACGCCTTCTACCTCAATTACATCCTGCTTTGACAATTTACATGACCTCCTTAGGAAGAGCGATCCTGTCCGTGAACTCAGACAGAGCTTTGCGAATTTCGCTGTCAGATACTGAAGCCGTGCCTCTGAGCACCGTTCTTGTAGGCGCCAGGTGGATCGGGTTCTTGGCCTTGGGTGCATCAAGTGTACGCCTGCAGCCGTCGGTGACAAGCACCAGAGCGCCGCTTGACCCGCAAACCATATAGAACCTGCCCTTATCGCGGCCTTTTTTGGATCTGACGACCATACCTGTTTCGAACTGCATATTCCACCTCAGTCCGGCAATGTGAGAATTACAGGTCCGCCCGATGTTATCGCTACCGTATGCTCAAAGTGAGCCGAGAGCTTCCCGTCGGCGGTTACCGTTGTCCATTTGTCTGATAGCACCCGTACCCTGTGTGTACCTTGGTTTACCATTGGCTCAATGGCTATCACCATGCCCGGCATCAGGCGCACACCTCGTCCGGGAGTGCCGTAATTGGGTACGCTTGGATCTTCATGCAGCTTCGCACCTACTCCGTGGCCGACAAAATCTCTTACCACCGAGTAACTGCGTGCCTCGACATACTTCTGGACCGCATGACCTATATCACCGATCCTGTTTCCGGCAGTTGCCGCCCTGATACCCTCAAAGAGAGCCTCTCTTGTGGCGTCCATCAGAGCCTGAGCTTCGGCAGACACATCACCGCAGGCGAAGGTCCATGCGTTGTCGCCGTGGAAGCCTTTATAGTAAGCGCCTACGTCTATGCTTACGATATCGCCGTTTTTCAGGATCTTGTCACTGCCCGGTATGCCGTGGATGACTACATCATTTACTGAAATACAAGCGCTTGCGGGGAACCCGCCGTAGCCGAGAAAAGAAGGGGTCGCCCCCTGCTTTTCAATACAGCTGCGGACAATGCTGTCAAGCTCCTTTGTGGATACTCCGGGCTCAACAGCCTTCCCTGCTTCACGCAATGCTCTCTGAGAAATTCTGCCCGCCTCACGCATAACTGCGATATCACGGACGGTTTTCAGGATCACCATAGATCAAGCCTCGATAGCCTTCAGAATAAGTTCTGTTGTAGACTCTATTGTTGCCTGTCCTTCCACTATTGAGAGCTTGCCCTGCTTCTCATAATAATCCTTGAGAGGCTCGGTCTCCTTATGATAAACCTCAAGACGAGCATTAACTGTATCCGGATGGTCATCCTTACGCTGAACAAGGGTGCCTGCGCACTTATCGCAAACGCCTTCTACCGCAGGCTTCTTATACTCCATGTGGTAGCTTGCGCCGCACTTCTCGCAGACACGGCGTCCGGACATTCTCTTTACGATAGCCTCGTCCTTGACCTCGATATCAATTACCTTGTCAATAACGATGCCCATTTTGTCCAGAGCCTCAGCCTGAGGAATGGTTCTGGGGAAACCGTCAAGAATGAAGCCCTTCTGGCAGTCATCTTTAGCAAGTCTTTCCTTGATGATGCCGATAACGACCTCATCCGGAACAAGCTGTCCGGCTTCCATATAGCTCTTAGCCTTCAGACCCATCTCAGTGCCGGTCTTCAGCGCCTCACGAATAATGTTTCCTGTAGAGATCGTCGGGATATTAAGACGATCACAAATAACCTCTGCCTGTGTGCCTTTTCCTGCGCCGGGAGCGCCAAGTAAGATAATATTCATATTAATACTCCTTTCGGTCAGTAGATTAATCAAGGAATCCCTTATAATTTCTCATCATCATCTGGGATTCGATCTGCTTCATCGTATCAAGCGCAACACCTACAAGGATGATGACGGATGTACCGCCCATCATAAGGCCTCTCATGTTTGTTACGTTTGAATAGATGAGAGGAACGATAGCGATAAACGCTAAGAAGAGTGCGCCAATAAGTGTGATTTTTGAAAGGATCTTTGCAATATAGTCCGTGGTGGGCTTGCCCGGACGGATTCCCTTTATCGTACCGTTGTTCTGACGGAGGTTGTTGGACATTTCTATCGGGTTGTACTGGATAGTAACATAGAAATATGCAAAACCGATGATAAGGAGGAAGTAAAGGCCGATGTATATCCAGCCGCCCATTGTGAAGGCCTTGAAGAAGCCCTTCCAGAAGTCGCTCGTTACGTTTTCCTCACCGATAAAGAGGAGGATCGTTGACGGGATAGACAGAATGGAGCTTGCGAAGATGATCGGCATTACGCCCGAAAGACCTACTTTAATAGGCAGATATGTGCTCTGACCGCCATACATTTTACGTCCGACAACACGCTTTGCATACTGTACGGGAATGCGGCGTTCAGCGTCATTCATAAATACGATCACCCATATAATGACAAGGAAGAGAATTACAAAGACTATCGGATAGATGATCTTTGCAGTGTCACCCTCAAGACCGGCCTTGAATGTTTCCCAAAGTGTTCTGAAGGTAACAGGGATCCTTGCGATAATACCAACGAAGAGCAGAATGGAGATACCATTGCCTACTCCGTTCTGGTTTATCTGCTCACCGAGCCACATCATGAGTGCCGTACCTGCTGTGAACGCAAGGATGATAACGATTGCTGTAAACACACCCTCGAAGCTCCAGCCCTGATATTCAACAATGTTAGATCTGAGCAGCCAGATGTAATAAGCCGTACCTTGTATGATACCCAAAAGAACGGTAACATATCTCGTTATCGTTGCGATCTTCTTTCTGCCCTCGACGCCCTCTTTGGTAAGACGCTCAAGGGGCGGTATTGCAACAGAGAGAAGCTGCATGATAATTGAAGAGTTGATGTACGGGGTAACTGACATTGCGAACAGTGTTGCATTTGAGAACGCGCCGCCGGAGAACAGGTCGAAATATGCAAGCATACTCTCGCCGCCCGAAAGACCGGCAGTAAGTGATTTAAGTGCATGAACGTCAAGGAACGGTACAGGAATGACCGAACCTATCCTGAAAATGAATACTATAAAAAGTGTAAAGAGCATCTTCTTGCGAAGATCGGGAAGCTTCCAGGCATTTGCGATAGTTTTAAACAAATCAAACCACCTCAGCCTTTCCTCCCGCAGCTTCTATTTTCTGCTTTGCTGACTCTGAAAAGGCTGCAACCTTAACTGTGAGCTTCTTTGTAAGTGTACCGTTTCCCAACACCTTGATGCCGTCGCAGGCATTCTTTACAATGCCCTTCTCGATGAGTGCCTGAGCTGTTACCTCAACGCCGTCCTCAAAGGCATTCAAAGCGGAAACATTGATAGCTACAATAGTTTTAGCGAAGATGTTGTTGAAGCCCCTCTTAGGAACACGTCTCTGGAGAGGCATCTGACCGCCTTCAAAGCCGGGACGGATGCTGCCGCCTGAACGTGCCTTCTGACCTTTGTGACCCTTGCCGGCAGTCTTGCCCCAGCCTGAGCCGTGGCCTCTGCCTATCCTCTTGGATGACTTTTTTGCACCCTCAGCAGGTGAAAGTTCGTGCAAATTCATTATTATCGCACCTCCTTGCTTTATGCTTCTGTGACCTCTACAAGGTGTCTGATCGTGTTGATCTTTCCCTGAGTCTGTACATTGTCGGGCTGTACTGTTGTCTTACCCGGCTTTGTAAGACCGAGTGAATTGGCAGTTGCAATCTGGTTCTTCGGTCTTCCAATTAAGCTCTTTTTAAGAGTAATCTTAAGCTGTGCCATGTCTGCTACCTCCAATTACAGAATTTCCTTAGCAGTCTTGCCACGGACAGCCGCAACCTCGTCTGCTGTTCTGAGGCTCTCAAGACCTGCGAGCGTAGCTCTTACAACATTGCAGGGGTTATTTGAGCGAAGAGCCTTTGTTCTGATATCCTTGATGCCTACTGCCTCAATAACGGCACGAACAGGACCGCCTGCGATAACGCCGGTACCGGGAGCTGCGGGCTTCATGATAACTCTGCCTGCGCCAAACTCACCAATGATCTCGTGGGGGATCGTTGTGCCTTTAAGGGAGATCTTCTTGAGGTTCTTCTTGGCATCCTCGATGCCCTTGCGGATAGCATCCGGAACCTCGCCTGCCTTACCGATGCCGAAGCCTACTGTACCCTGACCGTCACCTACGACGACGAGAGCAGCAAACTTGAAGATACGACCGCCCTTTACTGTTTTGGATACACGGTTGATAGCAACAACGTGCTCCTTCAAATCCAAAGTTGATCCGTCAATTATAGCCAAAGTTTTCTCCTCCTATCTTAGAACTTGAGGCCGCCCTCACGAGCGCCTTCGGCCAGCTCCTTGACACGGCCGTGGAATATATAGCCGCCTCGGTCAAATACGACCTCGGTAATGCCCTTGTCAAGCGCTCTCTTAGCGATGAGAGCACCGACCTTGCGTGCTGCGTCCTTGTTTCCGCCGTAAACATCAATTTCCTTATCGAGCGTCGAAGCAGATGCCAGAGTTACACCCTTTACATCGTCGATCAGCTGAGCATAGATGTTGTTGGTGGAGCGAAAGACATTAAGGCGAGGACACTCAGCAGTTCCGCTGATCTTGCTGCGAACTCTCTTGTGGCGCTTAAGTCTTGCCTTATTTGTATCAGGCTTTTTAACCATATCTTACTCACTCCTTCATTACTTCTTACCCTTGCCGGCTTTACCTTCCTTGCGGCGGATAACCTCGTCAACGTACTTGATACCCTTGCCCTTATACGGCTCAGGCGGACGCTTCTCTCTTACCTCTGCGGCAAACTGGCCGACCTTCTGTTTGTCGATACCGCGGATAATGATCTTGTTGGGTGTGGGAGCCTCGATGGTTATATCATCTGTATCGCAAACGACTACCTGATGTGAATAACCCAGGTTCATAACGAGCTCCTTGCCCTTCTTCTGCACACGGTAGCCGACGCCGTTTACGTCAAGCTCCTTTGAGAATCCGTCGGTAACACCAACAACCATGTTATGGATGTTTGAACGGGTAAGACCGTGAAGTGAACGGTTCTCTTTTGCATCATCAGGACGGCTTACGATGATCTCGGTGCCCTCCTGCTTTACAGTCATGTTCTTGTGGAAAGGCTTTGTCAGCTCGCCCTTAGGACCCTTGACTGTGATAACGCCGTCACCGATAGATACGGTAACTCCGGCGGGAATATTTATGGGTTTTCTTCCAATTCGTGACATTTCAGCGCCCCCTTACCAAATGTATGCAAGAACTTCGCCGCCAACATTTTCCCTGCGTGCCTGACGGTCTGTCATAACGCCCTTTGATGTTGAGATGATGGCAACTCCGAGTCCCTTCATTACCTTCGGCATATTCTCTACATCGCTGTAGATACGCAGGCCGGGCTTTGATACTCTCTTGAGTCCTGTGATAACAGGAGCCTTGCCGTCTGTATATTTCAGCGTGATCTTGATGATTCCCTGCTTGTTATCCTCAATAACGGTAAAGCTCTTGATATATCCCTCGTCAAGAAGGATCTGAACGATAGCCTTTTTGATGTTTGAAGCGGGAACTTCTACTGTATCATGTTTTGCAGTATTTGCATTACGGATTCTCGTAAGCAGATCTGCAATAGCATCTGTAATCTGCATAATCGGTTACCTCCTTATTTAGCCTTACCAGCTTGCCTTCTTCACACCTGGGATCTCGCCCTTGTAAGCAAGCTCTCTGAAGCAGATACGGCAAACACCATATTTACGGAGATAAGCGTGCGGCCTGCCACAGATCTTGCATCTGTTATATGCTCTTGTAGAGAACTTGGGTTCTCTCTGCTGTTTAACCTTCATTGATGTCTTGGCCACGATGATCCCTCCTTACTTGCTGAACGGAGCGCCCATAAGCGTAAGCAGCTCACGAGCCTCTTCGTCTGTTGTTGCCGTTGTTACAAAGCAGATGTCCATACCGCGGACCTTGTCGATCTTGTCGAACTCGATCTCGGGGAAGATAAGCTGCTCTTTAAGTCCCATATTGTAGTTGCCTCTGCCGTCGAATGAGTTCGGGTTGATACCGCGGAAGTCACGAACTCTGGGGAGAGCTACATTGAAGAGTCTGTCCATGAACTCATACATCTTGTCGCCTCTGAGTGTTACCTTAACGCCGTTGGGCATACCCTCACGGAGCTTAAAGTTAGCGACAGACTTCTTTGCACGGCATACTACGGGCTTCTGGCCGGTGATCTTTGCAAGATCGCCGCTGATAGCGTCTATAGCCTTGGAGTTTTCCTTTGCTTCGCCGGCGCCTACGTTGATGACGATCTTCTCAAGCTTCGGGATCTGCATTACGCTCTTGTAAGAAAACTTCTTCATAAGAGCAGGAGCAGCTTCCTTCACATAGAGATCTTTAAGTCTTGTCATGTGTCGTTACCTCCTTAAAGCGCCTCGCCGCATTTTTTGCAAATGCGTTCCTTGGTGCCGTCCTCAAGAATTCTGTGAGCAACTCTTGTAGGCTTCTTGCAGCGGGGGCATACTACCTGTACCTTGCAGGCGTACATAGCGCCCTCTGCTTCTACAATGCCGCCCTGGTCGCCCATCTTACGGGGCTTGACGTGCTTTGAAACAAGGTTTACCTTCTCGATGATTACCTTGCCTTCTTTGGGGCTTACTGCAAGTACCTTGCCCTTTTTGCCCTTTTCGGTGCCGCTCAGAACAACTACTGTGTCGCCTGTTTTAATGTGAAGCTTATTGTTCATATCATGCACCTCCATCAAAGCACTTCCGGAGCAAGGCTGAGGATCTTCATGTAATCCTTGTCACGAAGCTCTCTTGCAACCGGTCCAAAAATACGTGTTCCCTTCGGGTTCTTGTCGTCCTTGATTATAACTGCCGCATTCTCATCAAATCTGATATATGTGCCGTCCTCACGACGAACGCCCTTAGCTGAACGAACGATAACTGCTTTTACTACGTCGCCTTTTTTAACAACGCCGCCGGGTGCTGCTTTTTTAACGGAAGCTACCACAACGTCGCCTATATTTGCGTACCTCCTGCCGGTTCCACCTAAAACACGGATGCACATAAGCTCCTTTGCTCCGGTATTGTCGGCCACTTTGAGGTAGGTCTGCTGCTGTACCACAGTGCTTTCCTCCTTTAACAAAAAGTGCTGTTATTATTTAGCCTTCTCTATGATCTCAACAAGACGCCATCTCTTATCCTTAGAAAGAGGACGTGTCTCCATGATGCGTACACGGTCGCCGACCCTGCACTCATTGTTCTCATCGTGAACCTTCAGTCTGATGGTGCGCTTGATGATCTTATTGTAAAGCGGGTGCTTTACGCTGTTCTCAATAGCAACAACAACGGTCTTGTCCATCTTGTCGCTTACTACCTTACCGACATCTGTTTTTCTAAGATTTCTCTCACTCACAGTGCATTTCCTCCTTCACCTTATGCGTCAGCTTTTTCGGAAAGCTCGTTCTGACGGATAACTGTCTTTACTCTTGCGATGTCTTTCTTTACTGCTGATATACGCATCGGGTTGTCGAGCTGATTTATTGCAAGCTGAAAGCGAAGGTTGAACAGCTCTTCCTTGAGGCTCTGAAGCTTTGTTTCAAGCTCAGCCGATGTCATTTCTCTGAGTTCTGAAGTCTTCATTATGCGTCAGCCTCCGTTTCTTCCTTAGTTACAAACTTCGTCTTGAGCGGCAGCTTCATTGCAGCCAGACGAAGAGCTTCTTTTGCGGTTGCCTCGGGCACTCCGCCAAGCTCAAACATTACCTTTCCGGGCTTGATCACTGCTACCCAGAATTCGGGTGAACCTTTACCGGAACCCATGCGGACCTCGGCAGGCTTCTTGGTGACGGGCTTGTCAGGGAAGATCTTGATCCATACCTTACCGAATCTCTTGCAGTAACGTGTCATAGCGATACGGGCTGCTTCGATCTGGTTTGCTGTGATCCAGCCGGGCTCAAGAGCCTGAATGCCAAACTCACCGTATGTTACTTTATTGCCGCGCAGCGCCTTACCTGTCATGCGGCCTCTGTGCACTCTGCGGTATTTAACTCTCTTAGGCATCAACATGATTATTTGCTGCCTCCTTCCTTGCGAGGCTTGCGGTTATCGTGAAGGACTTCGCCCTTATACAGCCATACCTTTACGCCGATAATGCCGTAGGTGGTCGCAGCCTCTGCGAAACCGTAGTCGATATCTGCTCTGAGTGTCTGCAGCGGGATAGTACCCTCGTGATACTGCTCTGATCTTGCGATCTCGGCGCCGCCAAGACGGCCTGAGCACATGATCTTGATACCCTTGGCATTGCACTTCATTGCGCGGCCGATGCTCTGCTTCATTGCTCTTCTGAAGGAGATTCTTCTTTCAAGCTGTGAAGCTACGCTCTCAGCGATGAGCTGTGCATCAAGGTCGGGGTTCTTTACCTCAACGATATTGATTGCAACGGGCTTGCCGAGGATCTTCTCACACTGAAGTCTGAGCTTCTCGATTTCTGCGCCGCCCTTGCCGATAACCATACCGGGCTTTGCGCAATGTATATGGATCCTTACCTTTGAAGCGTCACGCTCGATCTCGATCTTCGGAACGCCTGCTGAGTAAAGCTGCTTTTTAAGAGTCTTACGGAGGTTGTAGTCCTCAACGAGTGTGTCGCCGAAGTCTTTATCGCTTACAAACCAACGTGAGTCCCAATTCTTGATAACGCCGACACGGAGACCGTGCGGATTTACTTTCTGGCCCATTAGTTTACCTCCTCACCTATTATTCTTTCTCTTTGAGCACAAGAGTAATGTGTGATGTTTTCTTGTCTATTCTGTATGCACGGCCCTGTGCTCTCGGACGGATTCTCTTGAGGATAGGACCCTGACCAACGTAGCATTCTGCCACATAAAGTCTGTTTACATCCATGTTGTGGTTGTTCTCTGCATTAGCCATTGCTGACTTGAGGAGCTTTTCAAGATCCTCACAAGCAGCCTTCGGGGTGTGCTTGAGAACTGCCATTGCATAATCGCAAGGCTTGTTGCGGATAAGATCGAGAACGATCTGTACCTTACGCGGGGAAATACGGGCGTATTTCAGTTCTGCCCTTGCTTCCATTGTTCATACACTCCTTTCAGGCTTATTTCGATGTCTTTGATCCGGCGTGACCCTTAAAGGTCCTGGTGGGAGCAAACTCACCGAGCTTGTGTCCGACCATATCCTCAGTCACATATACCGGAACGTGCTTGCGGCCGTCATGTACCGCAAATGTATGACCTACGAACTCAGGGAATATTGTTGAAGATCTGCTCCATGTCTTGAGTATCTTCTTCTCGCCGAGTTCATTCATCTGCTGAACCCTTTTAAGCAGCACAGGCTGCACATAAGGACCCTTTTTAACGCTTCTGCTCATATCACAAAGCTCCTTTCTGCATGCCTATTATTTACCGTTTCTGCGTCTTACGATAAGTCTGTCAGAACGTGTGTTCTTTCTGGTCTTGTAGCCGAGAGCGGGCTTGCCCCAGGGTGTTACAGGTCCGGGACGTCCTACAGGGGACTTGCCCTCACCGCCGCCGTGCGGGTGATCGTTCGGGTTCATTACAGAACCTCTTACTGTCGGCCTCCAGCCCATGTTGCGCTTACGGCCTGCTTTACCGATCTTTACGTTCTCGTGGTCGATATTGCTTACCTGACCGATCGAAGCCATGCAGGTCTCGGGAACGTTTCTCAGCTCGCCTGAAGGAAGTCTGAGAAGTGCGAGTCCGTTTTCCTTAGCCATGAGCTGAGCCATGTTGCCTGCACTTCTTGCAAGCTGTGCGCCCTTGCCGGGATAAAGCTCAACGCAGTGAACGAAGGTACCAACAGGGATATTGGCAAGCGGAAGTGCGTTGCCGGGCTTGATATCTGCTGAAGGACCGCTTACGATCTTGTAGCCTACTTTAAGACCTACAGGAGCTATAATGTAGCTCTTTGTACCGTCTGTGTACTCGATGAGTGCGATATGTGCAGAACGGTTCGGATCATACTCGATAGATTTTACAAAAGCCTCTGTGTCAAACTTACGGCGCTTGAAATCAATGATCCTGTACTTGTTGCGGTTGCCGCCGCCTCTGTGACGGACGGTGATCCTGCCGTAGCTGTTACGGCCTGACTTTTTGTTGAGCGGAGCAAGAAGGCTCTTCTCAGGCTCAACCTTTGATAAAGCCGAATAATCTGTGACCGACATATTTCTTCTTGCCGGGCTGGTCGGCTTATATACCTTTATTGCCATTTATTTCACTCTCCTCATGATGGCTTTGCGGAGATCCTTGTCTCCATTCATTCTGCCTGCATACCATGCAGGTTCATACCCTTTTCTCCGGGCTGTCCGGGGCTTGAGCCCTTTGCCCGTATTTTTCGGGATCATCCGATAAGCGGCGGAGGGATAAGCTCCACGCTCCGCGCTGAAACAAAGGGTATTACATCATGCCTTCAAAGAACTCGATGGTCTTGCTGTCGGGTTTGAGTGATACATAAGCCTTCTTCCAGGAAGCTGTGTAGCCCTCGTTTCTGCCCTGACGGCGCATATGACCTCTTACGCTGACTGTATTGACCTTTGCTACCTTAACGCCGAAGATCTCCTCTACAGCCTTTGCAATCTGGATCTTTGTTGCTCTCTTATCGACTTTGAAGGTGTATTTCTTTTCGCTTGCAACGCCTGCCATGCTCTTCTCTGTGATAACAGGCATTATGATAATGTCACGAGCTGTCATGCGTAAACCTCCTCGATCTTGCTGATGGCATCCTTTACGATAACAAGCTTGTCAGCGTTCATGATGTCATAAACATTGAGCGTATTTACCTGTGCTGTCTTAACACCGGGAATGTTTCTTGCCGAGTTGATGACCTTTACATCTACCTCAGGAAGAACTATAAGTGCCTTCTTCTCAGAGCCGATAGCCTTGAGCATTGCAGCAACTGTCTTTGTCTTGAAGCCGTCTACTGTGAGGCTGTCAAGTACGATGATCTGTGAATCCTGAAGCTTGCTTGAAAAAGCAGACTTCATAGCAAGTCTCTTCACCTTCTTGTTTACAGTGAAGCGATAGCATCTCGGCTTCGGAGCAAAAACAACGCCGCCGTGTGTCCACTGGGGAGCACGTGTGGAGCCCTGTCTTGCATGGCCTGTGCCCTTCTGTTTCCAGGGCTTTCTGCCGCCGCCGCTTACCTCTGCACGGGTGAGAGCTGACTGTGTGCCCTGACGGTTGTTAGCCAGGTAGTTGACTACCATCTGATGCATTACAGCCGTGTTGGGCTCTATAGCGAAAATGGCATCTGAAAGCTCAGCTGTGCCGACCTTCTGGCCTGCCATATCGAGAACATCTATATTAGCCATTGAAATTCCTCCTTCCCTTATGCCTTGACGCTGTCACGAATGACCACGATTCCGCCGTTAGGTCCGGGAACAGCACCCTTGATAGCGATAAGATTGTTTTCTGCGTCTACCTTGACAACAGTAAGATTCTGAACTGTAACCTTCTCGGCACCGAGATGACCTGCCATCTTCTTGCCCTTCCATACTCTTGAAGGAGTGGAGCAGGCGCCCATTGAGCCGCCGTGACGTGCTACAGGACCGGAACCGTGAGTTTCCTTGAGACGGTGGAAGTTCCAACGCTTGATAACGCCGGCATATCCCTTGCCCTTGCTCTTGCCTGTAATGTCGATCTTGTCGCCCTCGGCAAAAGTATCAGCCTTTATGATGTCGCCGACTTTGTAAGAATCGAGATTCTCTACTCTGAATTCACGAAGTGTGCTCTTGGGAGCAACGTCAGCCTTTTTGAAGTGGCCGAGCATAGGCTTTGTGATGTTCACAGGATCGTTCTTGAACTTCTCGCTGCGGACTCTCTTGCCCTTTTTGCCGCCGTTCTGTACCTTCAGCTTGATATCGCCGAAGCCGAGCTGAACTGCTTCGTAGCCGTCATTCTCGACCGTCTTGATCTGTGCTACCACACACGGACCAGCTTCGATAACGGTCACAGGGAGTACGGCGCCCTTTGCATCGAAGATCTGTGTCATACCGATCTTTTTACCGATGATTGCCTTCTGCATTTGTTTTTCCTCCTTGATAGGTTATTGGTCGGCATTTCACCGACATGACCCCGGCTGCCTGTTGGTTGGATCAGAGCTTGATGTCTATTTCAACACCGGCAGGGAGTTCGAGTCCTGTAAGAGCCTCAACAGTTTTGTTTGAGGGTCTGAGGATGTCGATAAGTCTTTTGTGAGTTCTTGTTTCAAACTGCTCACGGCTGTCCTTATACTTATGAACAGCACGGAGAATTGTGACGACCTGCTTTTCGGTCGGAAGCGGTACCGGACCCGATACCCTTGCTCCTGTGCGCTTTGCGGTCGCAACGATCTTCTCGGCGGACTGATCCACCAGCTGATGATCGTAACCCTTGATCCTTATCCTGATTTTTTCCTTGACTGCCACGCTAATCGCCTCCTTATTGTAGTTGGCGGGCGTTTTCTCAATTCCTCTACACCCTTCCGGGTGTTTCCTGCAACTCTATTGAAAAACCGGAAGGACTTTTCAGTCATTCCGGGTCAAGGTACTGAGAAAATCAGAGCACAGCACACCATAACCCTTGCAACTCTATAGGGCTGCAGGTCTGCCAGCTCAAAAAATATTCTTTCGCCCGGTTTGAAATCGGACATACTCCACGGAAAAACCGGCATCTTTCAGCCGCAACCTCCCGCTTCATCGCATATCTGTTGCAGTCACGCTCAATTATAATACCACAACCCCCGTGGGATTGCAAGCTTTTTGTAAAATTTTCATTGTTTATTTTAGTAGAATTTTTGCTGATTTTTTTGTATATCATGCTGAATTGATTTGACGATTTATACATACATTACCCTCAAAAATAACCGTCATGTTGAGGTATTTTAGTAAATATTAACAGTGACATATTCCTTCAAAACATTTTCCGCCCGCTTCAGTGTAAAAAATGACCAAAGCACCCTGCCAAATGAGCCTGAGCCGTGACCGGCGAATGCTATGGTCCTGGATTTTAAGCGCTGCCGTTTTTATAAAAAAAGCTCCCTTTACGGACATTTATTAAATGTCTCTGTCAGGGAGCTTTCATTTGACCGCAGTATATGCCTGCAGTCCTTTATGAAGATCAGCCGCAGGTTGGTGGCTTGGGGTCCGGCTGAACTTACCTCATTTATTACTTGCCATAGCCAAGTTCTTCAAATGTTGTGTCACCTGTGATAGTTTCAAGCGCAGCCTTGCGTGTCTCGTCATCCTTGTAGAAGATCGTGCCTACTCCGTCTGCGCGCATACCCTCAAGATCGAAGGCACATTCTCCTTCTTCATTGAACACTCCGTAGTTCTCCATAGCGCCATTAACGGTGCACTTCTGAGCTGCTTCCTTCTTCTCTTCCATTGATGCTTTTTCCGAGGGGAGCTTGTCGCTCTTTACGTTGGTGTTGTTTTCTGCTGTGATGCTGCCTGAAACTATCCCTGCATAATAGTTCTTGCATAATGCATCAAGTGTAGCAGCGTTCGTTTCATCCTGGGTCCTGTCATTGCCTGCAGTATATTTCTTGAAGATCTCATAGGCTTCCTGATACTTAACAAAAGCCGATTCGCTGTCGATAGCTGCCAGATCAAGAACATACGGGCCGCCCGCAAATGACATTGTGATCTTACCGTCCGCTGTGGTCGTCTGTGTCATTGTATCGCTCATGCCCCTGGGCTCAAGTACCCTGAACACTCTTGTCCTGGAGCCGTCGTCGTTATCCTTCTCGCTGCTTTCAACGACAGTGCCGTTCATAAGACCTGCTGCTGTGGGATTGCCGTTAGCCTTTGCTATAACGTATATTACGCAAAGCTCCTCGGGCTTACCGTCGTCAAGCATGAGTACCAGAGCCGTGTACTGATCGGTCGTGTCATCACCGATGTAAGCTGCCTTTATCATGTCCTTGGTGATCTTATCCAGCTCGGTATCGCGTATATCAGCCTCCGGCTTGCTCTCAGCGATCTCTATCTGACTGTTCTGAGCATTTTCGGAAGCTGCTGTGCTTACAGTGCTTTCTGTGCCTGCCTGTGAATTGCTGCCTGCTGTGCCCTTATTGCCGCATCCTGCTGCTGTGCATACCAGAGTTGTGAGAACCAGTGCTGCTGTGAGTACCTTTACGATCGTCCTTTTCATAATAATTTTCCCCTTTCAGATAATGCCGTTTTTTCGGCTTGTTTACTTTTGGCTTACTTTGTGTTTTTGTTTTGTTTGTGTTATCTCGTTGCTATGGCTATATAATACATTCGCAAAGTGACTTGAAAATGACTGCAAAAAAGTTTTTTTATTTTTTTCAAAAAAATTTTTACCCGCCGGATCACAGAGATCTGACGGGTAAGCAAAACATTAAGGCTTTTTCAGATTTATCAACTTGCGCGGTAAAGATTCAGTGGATCGACGACATTATCTCCATACACACCTGCATAGGCGACTGATCGGCGTCAACAACTATATCCGCAGCGCTTTTATAAAGCGGCATCCTTGCCTCAAAAAGCTCCTTTATCGCCAGCAGCTTATCAGGCTTTTCAAGCAAAGGCCTTGTATTATCGCTTTTAAGACGCTCCGCCACTGTTTCGGGCGATACGTTCAGAAGCACGATGCGCCCGTTCTCCCTGAATGCTTCGACATTTTCCGGAAATGTCAGGGTACCTCCGCCTGCCGCGATTATCAGACCTCGCTTAGAGCCGAGAAGCCTTGAAGCTTCTCTCTCCTTTTCACGGAAATACTCCTCGCCGTTTTCCTCAAATATCTGAGTTACCGTTTTGTTCTCCTGCTTTTCAATATATTTATCCATATCAACAAATGACATTCCCATTTTTTTGGAAAGCAGATTTCCTATAGTACTTTTTCCGCTTCCCATAAATCCGCATAATATTATGTTCTTCCGTGCCATAGCACAGACGCCTCCTTTATTGTTATATGTCAGAACCTTCTTGCCTGCTCCTTTGCGCTGTCCTCAGCAAGCTGCGCGATATCCTGCGGGTCATATTCAGAGCCGTCCCATATCCTGTGCGCCGCGACCGCCTGCCATACAAGCATTGACATTCCTCCTACAGCCCTTGAACCGTTAGCTGCTGCCGCCTCGATAAGCCTTGTCCTGAGCGGATTATACACCGCGTCAAAAACACACGCACATTTTGAAAGCGCTTTTTCGGATACCGGAATGCCGTTTACCTCCGGATACATACCTACAGGCGTACCGTTTATAAGCAGATCATATTCTCCGCTTATATCTGTAAGCAGGCAGCAGCTCACCTCTGCTCCGCCGAGCTTTTCCCTTATCTCCCCTGCAAGAGCCTCCTGACGTGCGCGGCTTCCGGGACGTGCTGCAACAGTTACCCTGCATCCTGCCTGCACCGCTTCAAACGCAAATGTCCTTGCTGCTCCGCCGCAGCCGAGTATCACAACATTTCCGGCAAGCGGTATGCTTCCGTGTTCAAGCGCTTTCAGGAAGCCGTCAGGGTCAGTCGTATAGCCTGTCCGGACGCTGCCGTTACAAACGGTATTCACCGAACCGTAAAGCTGCGCCCTGCTGTCAAGTCTGTCAAGCAGCGGTATTATCCTTTGCTTGTTGGGTATAGTAATGTTGTAACCCGCCAGAGCATCAAGCTCCTTCATCGCCGCGCCAAGCTCTTCGGGCGGCACATCCATAACAGTGTACTCACCGTCTTGGCCTGCAAGCTCAAACAGCCGCTGATGTATGAACGGCGACATTGTGTGTCCGATAGGGTGGCCTATCACTGCGAACCTTCTTTTTGACATTTATTCTCTCCCTTTCCTTTATGCAATTATACCAAAATAGATCATGACGAAAAAAAAATTATAAATCATAGAGAAAATTGCAAATTATATATTGACAAAACAAAGAATACCTTATAAGATTTGAGTATAGAAAATTGTGCAGCGAAACATGGAGCCGCATTCATATTGTAGCACGATTCCTTTTCGTTGTCTACTGCACAGAAATGCAAAGCACAATTTTTATCATTCAAAATTTTTTAGGAGGAGTTACCCATGGTACTTGAAAAGGTAAAGGCTATTCTTAGCGAGCAGTTCGACGTTGAAGAGGACAAGATCACTCCCGAAACATCACTCATTGATGATCTCGGCGCTGACTCACTGGACGTTGTTGACCTGGTTATGTCCATCGAGGACGAGTTTGAGGTTGAGGTCCCTGATGACGAGGTAGAGAACATAAAGACTGTTGACGATCTCGTTAAGTACATTGAGAACAACAAGTAATTCACTCACATCCGGCTGTCCTTTGCGGCAGCCGTTATTTTTTGCACTTTTCTATTGAAAAATAATGATTTGGATAATATAATAGTCTTTATGAGGATATACTACTCTCTTTTACAGGAAAGGATTGAAAATCGCTATGGCACAGCAGAAAAAAATGGTGGAAGCCATTACATCGAGAGATGTTGATTTTGCAAAATGGTACACCGATATCGTAAAGAAGGCGGAGCTTGCCGATTATTCGGGAGTGAAGGGCTGTATGGTAATAAGACCCTACGGCTACGCTATATGGGAAAATATGCAGCAGGACATGGACAAACGCTTTAAGAAGACAGGACACGAAAATGTGTATATGCCTATGTTCATTCCTGAAAGTCTGCTCCAGAAGGAAAAGGATCACGTTGAGGGCTTTGCTCCCGAATGCGCATGGGTAACGATAGGCGGCAGCGAAAACCTCACCGAGCGTCTTTGCGTCAGACCGACCTCAGAAACTCTCTTCTGCGAGCACTATGCAAAGGTTATCAACTCATACAGAGATCTGCCCAAGCTCTATAACCAGTGGTGCTCTGTTGTAAGGTGGGAAAAGACTACACGTCCGTTCCTCCGCACCTCGGAGTTCTTATGGCAGGAAGGTCACACAATGCATGAAACAGAGCAGGAAGCAAGAGAAGAGACCCTGCGTATGCTTCAGGTCTACACTGACTTTTATAAGGAGACGCTTGCTATTCCGGCTGTTATCGGCAGAAAGACCGAAAAGGAAAAGTTCGCCGGCGCTGAGGAGACCTACACCATAGAGCCCATGATGCACAACGGTGTAGCCCTGCAGGGCGGTACATCGCATTATTTCGGCGACGGCTTTGCCCGCAGCTTTGATATAAAGTTCGCAGGCCGTGACAATACACTGCAGTATCCCTTCCAGACCTCATGGGGCACATCCACCCGTATGATCGGCGCGATCATCATGGTTCACGGTGATGATGACGGCCTTGTGCTTCCTCCTAAAATAGCTCCTATACAGGTGGCTGTTATTCCTATCGCTCAGAAAAAGGAGGGCGTTCTCGAAAAAGCCAATGAGCTCCGCAGCAGGCTTATCGACAAGGATATCCGCGTAAAGCTTGACGACAGCGACAAGGCTCCCGGCTGGAAGTTCAGTCAGTATGAGATGCTCGGCGTACCGCTGAGAATAGAGATCGGCCCCAAGGATATAGAAAACGGCCAGTGCGTACTTGTGCGCCGTGACAATCGAGAAAAAGCCGTTGTAAGCCTTGAAAATATTGAAGCCGCTGTTGAACAGGCTCTCAAAGACGTACACGACAGTATGTATAATGCTGCTCTGAAAAATCTTCAGGAAAAGACCTTCGAGGCGCGTACACATGAGGAATTCCTCGATATCGCCGCAAACAAGCCCGGCTTCATCAAGGCTATGTGGTGCGGAGATTCAGCTTGTGAGGATCAGCTCAAAGATGAAACAGGCGGTGTAAAATCAAGATGCATACCCTTTGTTGAGGATCATCTCAGCGATGTCTGCGTATGCTGCGGAAAACCCGCAAAGCACATGGTATACTGGGGCAAACAGTATTGACATCCTTTCCGGGGGGGACTTTCAAGTGAAAGTCCCCCCACGTCTCGCCTGTCGGCTCGGTCAGCGCTTCTGCCTTACGGCAGAGGTGTCCACCGGACACCTCGCGCCCCCCGAAAGCTATGTTGAATCTGTCAATTTGCTGATCATAAAATGATCAATATTCAGAAAGGAGCCTGAAATGGAAATACGAAAGATCAATGCCGCTGTTGTTACCGAAACCGTAAAAAAGCTCTTTATGGACATGAATTACAATATCGGCAGCGATATACTTGATGCGCTTAAAAAAGCGCAGGAAAACGAGAGCTCTCCTGTAGGAAAAAATGTGCTTGAACAGCTCATCGAAAACCACAAAATAGCCTCCTCAGAGGAAGTGCCTATCTGTCAGGATACGGGCATGGCTGTCCTCTTTGTAGAATACGGCGACCATGTTGCTATTGATAACGGAAGCTTTGAGGATGCCGTTCAGGAGGGTGTAAGACAGGCATACATCGACGGCTATCTGCGCAAGTCGATAGTCAGCGACCCCGTTTTTGACAGGATAAATACCCGCGACAACACTCCGGCTGTCATTTACACAAGCATCGTACCCGGCAATAAAATACATATTCTTGCAGGCTGTAAGGGCTTCGGCAGTGAAAATATGTCGTCAGTCAAAATGCTTACCCCGTCCGCAGGAGTTGAAGGCGTCAAAAAGTTCATTATGGACACCGTAAAATATGCAGGGCCTAACCCCTGCCCGCCTATCGTTGTCGGCGTCGGCATCGGCGGCACCTTTGAAAAAGCCGCTATGCTCTCAAAAAAAGCAACTCTCCGGCCAATAGATACGCATAACCCCGACCCGCGCTATGCAGCGCTTGAAAATGAGCTGCTTGACGATATAAACAAAATGGGCTTCGGACCTGCCGGACTTGGCGGCAGCACTACAGCTCTCGGCGTCAACATCGAAACATTCCCCACACATATAGCCGGAATGCCTGTGGCGGTAAATATCTGCTGTCACGCCGCGCGGCATAAAGAAGCTGAGATATGATGATCCGGAAAGAGGGATATAATGAAAAAAATAACACTTCCGCTTACAGATGACGTTATAAAAGACCTCCATGCAGGCGACAGCGTTCTTATATCAGGCACTGTTATAACCGGCCGCGACGCCGCGCACAAAAGGCTTTATGAGCTTATACAAAACGGCGAGCCGCTGCCAGTGAGCATTGAGGGCGAGGTAATATATTATGTAGGTCCTGCGCCTGCAAAGCCCGGACACGCGGTAGGTCCGGCAGGCCCTACATCAAGCTACCGCATGGATAAATACACTCCGGCACTTCTTGACAGAGGCCTGAAAGGAATGATCGGCAAAGGCGCAAGAAATGACGAGGTAGTGCAGTCTATGATAAAGAACGGGGCTGTTTATTTTGCGGCTATCGGCGGAGCCGCAGCGCTGATCTCAAGAAGTATCAGAAAGTCAGAGCTTCTTGCCTATGAGGATCTCGGCACCGAAGCGATCTATCGCTTTACTGTCGAGGATTTTCCGGCTATCGTTGCCATAGATACATACGGAAATAGCGTTCTTGTTACCGGCTGACAAAAAATTTCCGTAGTCACTTTAATGTCACTATAAAATAGTACCATCATTTACAGATGAATGAAACCGCTGCGATCTCTGAAAGGATGAATGCTATGGATAACAACAAGATAAACGATACCGAAGCAAAAGATCTCAGAAGCGAAAATATATCAGAAAATGAAAACCCGGCCGAAAGTGCAGACTTTTCAGAGGAAGTTCCGGAGTATAACCCTTTTACCGGAATGTTCAGCGACAATCCCTTTGACCTGAACACCGGCGAGTTCATAAAAAATGAAAAGATACTGTCCAAGCCCGCGGTAGACTTAAAAGCCGAGCGCAAAAGGAAATGGCTCGCCTTCGGTATAATGGCAACGATCATCATTCCGATAATTGTACTTTTATATTACAGCTCGACCACTACCCTTAAACAAACCAACCTTATCCTGAACAACATGACAATACTGCTGGGATTTATCTTCCTGGGCGCTGTTGCAAGCATTCTGGGAGCTTTCTTTATCATCAGGTATAACGACAGCATCGGCTCCAAGCTGAAGCTAAAGATCGACAGCAGGGTGTTTTACATGGGATTCCCGTCCGCCCTGATCTGCGCAACGCTGGTAACTCCTGATTATTCCTATGTCGGCAACGTGATATGTATTGCGCTGTTAATAGCATCAATAGTCAGCTTTTTATATATTTTTATCAATAAGCTTTCACTCGGTTCAAAGGTCCTTTGTGCCATAGCCTTTTTGCTCATGGCCGTCATCAGCTTTTTGGGCGGAGCATACGAAAAGCTGACGCTTCACCCGTTTCCTATTGATTCCGAATACATCATCCTCACTATGCGCAATGAGGAACAGCTTCCTCCTGATACCGACAAATGCTGCTTTATCAGCACAGACATCAGAATTGATAAGCAATACTACTCTGAGTACAGCATCTCAGACTATGAAACATATCAGAAGCTTATACAGGAAGACAACGATTATGACTATGACAATAAGATGGTAGATCCGGTAAGCAATACCGCGCTTGAGCTGAACAATATCATCAAGAGAAAAATGGCTGAACGCGCAGCGCATTTTGACAAGCAGTTCTTTGTGAATAACGACCTTTGCATCAATATCATCAACCTCCCGCAGTATGCCAATAATATCAGCATAATAAACTCAAATGTCCTGCGCAATGCAGTGCAGTATGAGTTAAGCATTGACTATGTAGAGCCTGTCAAGAACCACTATTTCACAGTAGATATCGGAATAGAGTTCGTTACAATACCCAAAGACAGCAATATATCTCTGTCATACACCATAAAGGAAAACACGACAGGTCATATATACAGGAATGCCGCCTGATACAAATAAGCCAAGGCACAATGAAGTATCGAAACCTCATTGTGCCTTTTTGTTTATTTATTATTCGTTTTTCATACTGTAAAATTCAGTTCAACTCCTGAACGGTTGATAGCGCTGAGTATACCCCTTACGGACGCCTTGAACACGCCGCTTGAAATACCCACGCCGAATATCTTGCGTCCGTCCGGCGTGCGAAGCTGGATATATGAGATCGCCTTTGAATCAGAGCCCTGTGAGATAGAGTCCTGATTGTATGAGAGGAAGTCAAATCCGGTAACACCGATAGTCTTGAGTGCCTTGAAGAATGCATCAATAGGGCCGTTGCCCTCGCCGTATATCTCAACGTCACGGTCTTCCTTCACAAGATGTACAGTACCCTTGAAGATCGCCTTTTCCTGGTCTATATTGGTTATCATGTGCTTTACAAGCCAGAGCTTCTGGTCTATGTCTATATAGTTCCTGTTGAACACGTCCATAAGCTCCTGGGGTGAAAGCTCACGTCCAAGCTTGTCGCATTCCGCCTTGACCATTGCGCCGAATTCCGGATGCATAGCCTTGGGAAGGTCATAGCCAAAGATGTGCTGCATTATGAAGGCTGCTCCGCCCTTGCCGGACTGTGAATTTATCCTGATAACAGGCTCATACTGTCTGCCGACGTCTGCGGGATCTATCGGAAGATAGGGTATCTCCCACTTATCGCTGTTATGCTCCCTGACATAATCAAGTCCCTTCTTGATAGCGTCCTGATGTGAGCCAGAGAACGCCGTGAATACAAGGTCGCCCACATACGGCTGACGCTCGCCTATCCTCATGTTAGTGCAGCGCTCATATATTTCACGGTAGCGCGGCAGGTCGCTGAAATCAAGCTTCGGGTCAACACCCTGAGTATACATATTCAGACCGACTGTTACTATATCCAGATTGCCTGTACGCTCACCGTTTCCAAAAAGCGTACCCTCTATCCTGTCGGCGCCCGCAAGCAAAGCAAGCTCGGCGCAGGCAACGCCTGTACCTCTGTCGTTATGCGGATGCAGGCTGATTATAGCAGACTCCCTGTTTTTGAGGTGCTTTATAAAATACTCTATCTGATCCGCATAGGTATTCGGCGTACACATTTCAACGGTATTTGGCAGGTTGAGGATTATCGGGTCCTCCGGTGTCGGCTCAAACACATCCATAACAGCCTGACATATACGCACTGAATTATCCACCTCTGTGCCCGAAAAGCTCTCAGGTGAATACTCTATGCGGAAATTGGTATCGCCCTCGTAGCTGTCGATAAGCTCCTTTATGAGCTTTGCGCCCTCAACAGCAATGTCAACGATGCCGTCCATATCCTTTTTGAATACGACCTTTCTCTGAAGTGTCGATGTGGAATTGTAGAAGTGTACTATAACATTCTTTGCGCCCTTAACTGCCTCAAAGGTCTTGCGGATAAGGTGCTCTCTTGCCTGCACAAGCACCTGTATGGTAACATCGTCAGGGATATGGCCGCCGTCTATAAGCTCACGGCATATCTCGTATTCAGTTTCAGAGGCTGACGGGAAGCCGATCTCGATCTCCTTGAAGCCCATGTCGCACAGCGCGTGGAAAAACTCCAACTTTTGCTCCAGATTCATCGGATCAACAAGTGCCTGGTTTCCGTCGCGCAGGTCTACCGAACACCATATCGGCGCTTTTGTTATAACATTGTCGGGCCACTCTCTGTGTTCCATTTTTATCTGTTGAAACGGAACATACTTTTTATATCCTTTCTCCATTCTGATTACCTCCGTTTTATGTTTTAGTCAGGATAAAAAGCCAACAAAAAACCGCCCCGACCGTAAAACGATCATGGGGCGGGCATTATGCTCGCGGTACCACCCAAATTCAGACGCACTGCGTCCCTCAGCAAGCCTCAGACAAGGCTCCGGTATATAACGGTACCTGCCGTCCTGCCCTGAATATCGGACAGAAAGCTCCGGAATGAGCTATACATACGCATACTGTCACCGCCTTACACCGGCCGGCGGCTCTCTTTGCACAGAAAAACGCATCTTGTTTCCTTCACAGCTTTTGGATTATTGAGCTACTTTTGATATTATACAATGCTTACTGTTATCTTGTCAAGTGATTTTATGTTTTTTCCCACGCAAATCAATTTCGCGCCGGCGAGTTACATGGGGGAAACCCTTTTCCGGCGGAAAAAGGGTTCTCCCCCGGACCCCCTTCCTAAAACCGCTGAATTTGATCTGACGGTGAAGTAAATCTCACAGCTTCCTGACAAAAAGCGCTCTTATTGAATTGAGAACGGCTATCATCATAACGCCTACATCCGCAAAGATAGCCGTCCACATATTAGCAAAGCCCAGAGCGCCCAATATCAGACAGACAGCCTTTACTCCTATGGAAAGCCATATATTTTCCTTTACAATGCTCATGCATTTACCGGCTATCCGGATAGCCTTGGATATTTTCATCGGGTCGTCATCCATCAGCACAATATCGGCGGCTTCAATAGCCGCATCCGAGCCTAACGCGCCCATTGCAATGCCTATATCCGCTCTTGTGAGTACGGGCGCATCGTTGATGCCGTCACCGACAAACGCTGTCAGCTCTCTGCTGCCCTGAGCTTTCAGGAGCTCTTCGACCTTGTTTACCTTGTCCTCCGGCAGCAGACCGCTGTATACCTCGTCAATATCCAGCTCGGAAGCCGCCTTCCTTGCAGCAGCCTCCGAATCGCCTGTCAGCATTACCGTCTTTTTGACGCCCGATCTCCTGAGCTGCACTATAGCCTGAGCTGCGGTCGGCTTCACAACATCGGATATTTCGATATGCCCGAGATATTCGCCGTTCCTTGCAATATGTATCACAGTTCCTGCATGGTCATGCGGACACTTCTCAACAACAGCGCCTGCAGCCTTCATCATTGCGGTATTGCCCACAGCAACAGCATCACCGTTTACCATTGCCGTAACGCCATGCCCCGCTTTTTCCTTTACGTCTGTTATCTCACAGCCGTCAGCCTCGTCAGGATAAGCAGCCCTGAGCGATATCGCTATCGGGTGAGATGAATACCTCTCAACATGAGCCGCAAGATGCAAAAGCGTATTTTCATCCACCTTATCCGGATGTACAGCCACTACCTCAAAAACACCCTTTGTAAGAGTGCCTGTTTTATCAAATACGACCGTCCTTGTTTTTGACAGCGCTTCAAGACAGTTTGAGCCCTTTACAAGCACACCCTCACGGCTTGCACCGCCTATTCCGGCAAAAAAGCTCAGCGGTATACTTATTACCAGAGCACACGGACAGCTTATCACAAGGAATGTAAGCGCCCTGTATATCCATACGCCCCAGCGCGCAGCTCCGCCGAAAAGCATTATCATGAGCGGCGGTATCACTGCAAGGGCAACAGCGCTGAACACCACTATCGGAGTATAATATCTTGCGAATTTTGAGATAAAATTTTCGGAACGTGATTTGCGTGAGCTTGCATTCTCCACAAGGTCAAGTATCCTCGAAACGGTAGAATCTCCGAATTCCTTTGTTGTCCTTATCCTGAGCACTCCCGTCATATTGACGCATCCGCTGATGACTTCATCGCCTGTCATAACGTCCCTTGGCAGGCTCTCTCCTGTCAGCGCGGCTGTATTGAGCGCAGATTCCCCTTCGATTATCACTCCGTCAATAGGTATCCTTTCACCGGGTCTGACGACTATAACAGAACCGATAGCTACCTCATCGGGGTCAGTCTCCTCTGTGGCGCCGTCTTTTTCAACATTTGCATGATCCGGACGAATATCCATCAGCTCGGATATATTCTTCCTGCTCCTGCCTACAGCATAGCTCTGGAACCATTCGCCGATCTGATAGAACAGCATTACCGCATCAGACTCAACATAATCGCCGTCACCGACCAAGCCCACTATTATCGCGCCAATGGTAGCAACAGCCATAAGAAAGCATTCGTCAAAGGGCTGCAAATTTATAATGCCCCTGACCGCCTTCAGCAGAATGTCATAACCTACTATAAGATAGGGCACCAAAAACAGCAAAAGTCTCCATATTCCGCTGACAGGCACAAAAATGAATGCGACCATCAGAACAGACGCCGCAATTATGCGGATAAGGTTCTTTTTCTGTTTTCTGTTCATAAAAACACCATCCCTGTCCGGATATTCTCCGATGCAAGATTTTGGGTATCAAAGAAATATCTCGCAGTCACTCTCTACCTTTTTGCAGCTTTTCAGCACACGCTGCATTACCTCCTTGGGGTCTGCGCCGTCCTCAAACTCCACGATCATTTTGAGCATCATAAAGTTTACGGCAGCATCCTTTACGCCGGCTGTATTTTTTGCAGCATTCTCCATCTTGTTCGCGCAGTTTGCGCAGTCAACGTCGATCTTATAGGTCTTTTTCATAGTATTCATCCCCGCTTTCAGTTTATGATTAAATGTTTATTTAATCGTTGAATATATTATACTACTTGTTTCTTCTCCTGTCAATAGAATTATCCGGATTTTTTAACCTCATATCCCGGAGAAGCAGAGCAGCCCTAAGCAGTCTTGCAAAAACAGCAAAATTACAGCCGCAAACCCTGCGGCCTGCGGCTGTAACGATAAATTATCAAGCTGTCTTATCAGCGGGCCTCATCATCGAAATAAACAACAAAACTCTTGACTCTTACAGAGCCGCTTGTATCCTTTACCTTTACCTGAACAACATATTTGCCGGCCTCTTTCTGAGTGAAGCGGTATGAAGATGCGCTGCTGTAGTCCCTGAGCACCTTCCATACGCCGTCAAGTCCGCAGTATACATAGGCATACTGATACAGACCGGTGCCGTATTTGCCGGATGCCTTGAAGATTATTGTATCGCCGACCATAGCTGACATTGAAGATGCAGTAGAGGTGTTCATCAATCCCTGCTCTACTTCAAGAGTAAATGTCTTTATGGCAACAACGCCGCTCTCGTCCCTTGCCTTTATCTGTATTTTATATCTTCCAAGCTGCGAAGGAGTAAACTTATAGGAAGCTGTCGTGCTGTAGTTCTTGAGTACGTACCACTTGCCGTCAGGCCCCTGAGTAACATAAGCAAACTCGCATTTGCCCTTTGCATCAGCAGCTGATGCTTGTAATGTAACGCTGTCACCGCTTTTAAGACTTTCAGCGGAAATCGTCGAGGTGTTTGTAATACCCTTGGCTACCTCAAGAGTGAAGCTCTTTATCTTGACTGTGCCGCTTTCATCTCTTGCCTTTACCTGAACAGTATATTTTCCCGACTGCGCAGGAGTGAACTTATGTATATTATCCTTGCTGTAGTTTTTGAGCACATACCACTTGCCGTCCGGCGCCTGAGTAACAAAAGCATATTCATAAGGACCTACCCCGCCGGAAGCAGCAGCAGTAACAGTTACGCTCTCACCTCTGTTTATGCTCTCGGCAGATATCTCTGAATCATTGAGCAATGCGGCAGCAACATTAAGAGTAAACGACTTGACCTTTACAGTGCCGCTGCTGTCCTTGGTCTTTACCTGAACAACATATTTTCCCGTCTGAGCAGGAGTGAAGGTATGCGAATCAGCAGTGCTGTAATTTTTCAGAACATACCACTTGCCGTCAGGAGCAAACACCACATAAGCATACTCGTAAATGCCTGTGCCTCCTACAGCGCCCGCCGTAATAGTCACCTTGCCGCCGCGTGATATAGCCGTTTTTGACATCTCCGATGTGTTCACAAGCTCTACAGGCTCAGCAGAGAACGCGATCTTGTATGTATTTGCATAAAACTCTGCGCTGCTGCCCTTCTTGCCGTGAATGACAAGCTTCTCACAGCCCTTGAACATCTCATATCCGAAGGATTTCACGCTTTCAGGCATATAAAGCTTACTGAGCGAAGTACAGTTTTCAAAAGCCCAGCTGTCTATTGAATATATGCCCTCGGGCAGTGTCACGTTAACAAGCCCCGTCTGATTATAAAAAGCCTCCTTTGCAATGCCTTTGGTACCGTTTTTTATTATAACAGACGAATTTTCCGGAAGCTTACCTTTATATCTATAGTACATCTTTGCAATATAAACCGCACCTTCCGGCTGACTGTTGTACCATGCTGTATCGGCAAAAGCGTTGCTGCCTATTTCCTCTACGCTGTCGGCCACTGATATTGACGAAAGGTTCGTACAGCCTTTGAAGGAAGAACCTTCAATGTTCTTGACAGTATCCGGCAAAACAACACTCACAAGCGAGGTGTTATCCTTAAAGCTTCCGGAACATATTCTCGTTACAGGCTTATTCTGGATCTTGGCAGGAACTACTACATTGGCATCTGTGCCCTTGTAATTCATTATAAAGACTTCTCTGCTGTTGTTGATAGTGTAGCTGAAACTGCTTTCAGGCGTCTCGGCCGTCTGCGCATAAACAGGCATACCTCCGAACATGACAGGTACAGCCTGAAATACTCCGGCTCCCGTAAGCATAAGTGCAGACAGTGCCGCCGCGCAAAGCTTCTTTTTAAGATTCGTTTTCATAATAAGACCTCTCCTTTCAACGGAATGTTTGATTTACATAATTATAGTATAGTACCTTAAACATGATAATGTCAACAATAATATTAAATATACAGCATATCTTCTGTGCACACCTCCGAATATTTCTGATTTAGCAAAATAACGCTGAATTTTTCAAAAAAATTTTCAAAAAACCCTTGACAAACACTATCCCGATGTGTATAATAAATACTGTTGTTGGAAATAAATATTTGCGAGGGAAATAAATATTTGCGAGTGTGCTGGAACTGGCAGACAGGCACGTTTGAGGGGCGTGTGTTTCACGACGTACGGGTTCAAGTCCCGTCACTCGCACCAAGTTGAAAGGCTGTACCGAAAAGGTACAGCTTTTTTTCGTGTATGGCGGTCAAGAAAAAAGTGCAGTAGGACTATCATATAAGATGAGGGTTTCGGGGTATTCTGTATGTAGTGGTTTACGGCTGTTTTCAATACGGCTATGTTCGGCAAGGAAAAAGTATCATAATCATTATTCCGGAAATTGGAGCAAAAACGGAGCGAAGTGGAGCTAACAAATAATATTTATCCCCTTGACATATTACACAAAAAGTGGTAGAATTACTGCATAAAATAGTTATTTTTCCCATGAAGAAACGGAGGTCAAATTTATGAAAAAACAGCAATTCTTTAAAGTTTTGGTTTGTTCAATGGCTTTGTGTACGGTATTTTCTCTTTGCGGATGTGGTGATTCCGATTCAAATGAATCGTCTTCTCAGACTAAAGCACCAACAACAGTCAGTGCCTCAGATGTTTCATCAAGCGATTCGGGCAGTACAGCAGCAGAATCTTCACCCGAAGAATCAACTGAGGAAAGCACGTTAGTAGAGTCAAGCGCAGAAGTAGTCAGTAAAGAAGAATATAAAGACCCCGAATATACGCTCGGCACTATCGTTGCAAGTGAAACATACCCGGATTTTACTTGGGAACTAGACAAAAATGGTCTGATGGTAATAAGTGGCAACGGGGATATTTTTGATTTTGGAAGTTCTCGATTTGATGCTTCTCCGTGGTATGAATATAGAAATAGTATTAAAACTGTCATAATAAAAAAAGGTATTAGACGCATTGGAAAACATTTATTAACCGAATGCGAAAGTCTCGATAGTATAATAATTCCCGACAGCGTGATAAGCATTGGAGAGTTTGCGTTCAGCGAGTGTTCGAGTCTTAAAAGCATAACAATTCCAGACAGCGTAACAAGCATTGGAAAGTTTGCGTTCGACAAGTGTTCGAGTCTTAAAAGCATAACCCTTTCCAACAGTTTAAAATCTATTGATTCTTCTTGTTTCGGCGGATGTACCGATTTGGAATATGTAACAATACCCGACAGCGTTGAAAAAATCGGAGATTGTGCGTTCTATGAATGTACTAACCTTAAAGGCATAAATATCCCTAACAGCGTAGAAAAAATTGGAGGAGATGTTTTTTATAAATGTGCAAACCTTACAAACATAATTATTCCCGATAGTGTATCAATTATTGAAGAAAGAACATTTGCTTTATGCACGAGCCTTAATAGTATATCATTTGGTAATAACGTGACAAGCATTGGAAAGTTTGCGTTCGGTAACTGCAAGAGCCTTACAAGCATAACCATCCCCGACAGCGTGACAAGCATTGGAGATTCTGCGTTCAATGGCTGTGAGAGCATCACAAGTATAGATATTCCGGACAGCGTGACAAGCATAGGATATCATGCGTTTACTGGTTGCACTAAGATTACAGATATAACGATACCATCCGGTGTGACAAGTATTAAAGATAATGTATTCAACGGTTGGACATCCTCACAAACTATATACATAAAAGGCAAAAGCGAAGCACCGAGCGAGTGGAACAAAGGTTGGGACAATGAATGTGACGCCAAAATAGTATGGAATGCCTGAAACAATAACCTGAATAAAAGGATACCTGCTGTCAACAAGCGGCAGGTGTCCTTTTACTATTTCATACAGGAGGTGAACCACATGGAGATGATACTCTTTACAACAGGTTTTGCAGTAACGCTTGCTACTGTATTGATCGTTGAAGCGTGTATTGACTAAAAAAATGAAAAGGAGATGTTTACTATGTTAGGTCTTTTGGCAGCAATTACAGCAGAAACAGCTATCAGTTAAGATGAGGGTTTCTATGGATTCTGTTTGCGGTGGTTTATGGCTATTTTCAATATGGCTATGATCGGCAAGGGAAAAGTATCATAATCATTATTTCGGAATCTTAGAATATAACACCCTATATGTTATTGATGATTGATTATCCTTCCCCTATCGCTTATAATGTTAATATACGCACAACAAAGGGAGATAACAACAATGAGCTATGATGAAAAAGCCAAAGCACGAATG
>CADCKR010000009.1 GCA_902802105.1 uncultured Ruminococcus sp. | reverse complement strand
AGTTTTTACTCGCTATGATAAACTTGATTCCATTTTTCTATCTGTCATCATGTTGGCTATGATTTTTGATGCTCTTTTTATGTGAACACGCTCTAATGTTCCTTGTCTTGAAGAACAGCAGAAAATCGCAGACTTTCTTTCTACCATTGACGAGGTTGTCGCACAGTCCGAAGCGGAAGTGCAGAACCTTGAACAGCAGAAAAAAGCGGCTATGCAGAAAATCTTTTCGCAGGAGGTTCGCTTTAAGCGTGAGGACGGGACGGAGTATCCTGAGTGGGAGGAAAGAGGATTTGGAACAACTGTCTTGATTGAAAGAGGAGGTTCGCCCCGTCCAATAAAACAGTATATTACAGACGGTGAGGGTTATAATTGGGTTAAAATTGGAGATGCACCTGAATACGGGAATTACATCACACATACATCAGAAAAAATAAAGAAATCAGGTCTTAACAAAACTCGTCAAGTGTTCAAAGGTGATTTGATTCTTTCTAATTCAATGAGTTTTGGTAAGCCCTATATTATGGCTATTGATGGGTGCATTCACGATGGTTGGCTATTGATAAGAAATAATCAAAATAACTACAATTTGACATTTCTTTGCTATTTGCTTGGAACGGACTATATGCTTAAACAATACAAATCATTGGCAGGCGGTAGTACAGTAAACAATCTCAATAAAGACCTTGTATCAATGACAACGGTTTATGTACCTTGCCTTGAAGAACAACAAAAAATTGCAGACTTTCTCTCAGCTTATGACGAGGCTATCAGCTACGCAAAGCAGGAGCTTGATAAATGGAAAGAGCTGAAAAAGGGGCTGCTTCAGCAGATGTTTGTGTAACAAAATATCCCCTTGCCGATGTGGTAAGGGGATTTTTGGGGCTTCAAGCCACATTTTAATGGTAGATCATACTTTTACTGCTGTGCCGCCATACGCTGAAATTCCTCCGGTGACATTTGGGCTTCTTCGGCAGCCTGTGAAAGCGTCAGCATACCTTTTTTGAAAAGGCTGACAAGTGTTTTCAGTATACCCTTTGTTTCGCCTTTTGCTTTGCCTTCCGCTTTGCCTTTTTCAAATTCTTCCTGTCCTCTGATTTCCAATGCCTTCTCTGCATCGTATTCTTCAAACAACATATTGACCACCTCGCTTCCGTGATATTTCAGATAATCGGGCAGTATGCCCTGTTCAATACATTCCTTGATTGCTTTTTCTACATCGCCGTTATACTTTCGCACAGCGTCTATGATATAGGCATAGTCTGAAAGCACTTTACAGTTCTTCAGACCGGCAGCGTCCAGATTGTCATAGTTAATGTTGATGACCTTTACGATCAGTTCCGCCTGCGGTTGGTCGGTCTTTGATTTGAACATACCGCTCAATGTCAAGGTATCTGTTTTCAGTTTGTCCTTTGCCTTATACAGCGACTTGGCGTTTTCGACAGCATCCTCGCAGGAATAGAACAAGCTGCCAAAGAGCGTGTCTTTGTAATTGCGTGTAGGTTTTGCATTATCGTCCATTGGTATCACCTATAATTATTCTTTTGTTATATTATACACTTATTCGGTACGGATTGCAACTACCCTTTTGTTTTTTTGGGGCTTGAAGACCCAAAACTGATGAATAATTGAGCAAGTCGATGCGTAAAAAATACGCACGGGGAGCAATAACGCTTTCCGGTGCGGATGATTTTTAGGACTTGAAGCCTCATTATTTCAGTTTGAAGCCGACACCGCCTGACCAGTTGTGTTCTTTCATATCCTTTTCGATCAGCTTCGTTATCAGCTCGGTTACGCTCATACCGTAATCGGCAGCATAGTCCTTCCATAAGTCTTTTGTCCCTAACGGCAGATTCAGCCGCAGTGATTCTCTTTTGGACTGCATATATTTTACCATTCGTGCTTTTGCTTTTTCATCGTACATAGTGCTTCGCTCACTCCCTCGGTTATGGTTTGATACTATCATTATAAAATATCAGCTTATGATAATCAATCGGCACAATCAACAGATTAAAAAAACATATAGGGAGTTATATTTTATGTTTCCGGCAAATATAATAATTATAATACTTAAAATCCCGACTTGCACACGGGTCATAAAACAGCCGCAATTATGCACAGTAAACCGATGAAAAACATCAAAATGACATTTTACAATATTCCAAAATGCTCGTTTTAAGTAAGGAAAACTATGTAAATATGCCATTTTTTAATAATCTATGACCCACCTGCAAATCGGGATTTTTAATACTTATTGACAAATTAAACATTATGGTGTATGATAATACTGTAATAAAAATAAAAAAAGTAAATAAAAAGACATCCACAGCCCACCAGAAGCACCACCAACTGATGGGCATCCGCCGGAAGGTATGTTGCAAATACCTCACGACTTATGAATGCCGTTCTATAGGCTAATTATAGCCTATTTTGGGGATATTGTCAAGTCAGAATACCTTTTCGAGTGTGAAACGAAATGAGGGTATCTTTGACTTGACTTTTTTCTTATGTTCTATTCCGTATTTGCGTTTATGTCAGACCATAGAAGCCTGTGATCTGACATAAGAGCAAATACCAAATACCAACCTATTTGCTCTTAAACAAAAACTTAATACAAGCAACAAGACAAAGATACGAAGGTTTCTGAATAACAGTTGCACTCACACGAGTGTCGGCTCCTGCCGTGCCATAACTTCCGATGCGTTTCGGAACGAGCAAGCCAATCAGAAAATGATTGCTACCTTTCAGTACCGGGTAAGGACTTGTTCCTGTTTAATACACAAATCAAAGTAAGCGAGAAGCTAAACAATGAAAGTCGGGAGACACTCATTGTGCAAGACCCGTAAATCGCTGCATTGCGTGGGCTGGTTATCGCTGAACCTTTTTGTAGGATAAAATAGTCTTGTGATGCTTAGAAGATAGTCTTTGCCAGAAGATTATCTTCCGATAGCTACACAACCCCTTGTGTGTATATCGGAGGATAATCTATAAAGCGGAGGACAAGGGATTTGAACCCTCGCGCCGGTTTCCCGACCTACTCCCTTAGCAGGGGAGCCCCTTCACCACTTGGGTAATCCTCCAAATGCCAAAGTAAACCATACTGTTCAATTGTTGCCGCATTCTGCAACCCCGAAGGGTGCCGGAGAGGATGGGATTCGAACCCATGTGACGTTTCCGTCAAACGGTTTTCAAGACCGCCTCGTTATGACCGCTTCGATACCTCTCCGTGTCTCACAGTTTGCTTCCTGCGACTTTGTTATAATACCATATCCGGAACGAAATGTCAACACTTTATTGAAAATTTCTTTTAAAATGTTTACGGAATGTTTTTATTCTTATCAGACTTTTTCCGGCTCCGGTCATTTGCATCACGATCTGCTTGGAGGCTTTTGTGCTTGCTTGAATAAAGCCCCTGAAACCCGCATAAACAGCGGCGTTTCAGGGGCTTTGCCATTATTCCCATTCGATCGTTGCGGAAGGCTTGGGAGTAAGATCAAAGAGTACGCGGTTGACGTTTTCAACCTCTGCGGTTATCCTTGCGGTTATATGCTGTAAAAGCTCAAACGGTACGTTTTCTACAGAAGCAGTCATAGCATCAGTGGTATTCACGGCACGGATGATGACGGGATAAGCAAAGGTGCGCTTGCCGTCTTTAACGCCTACCGATCTGAAATCCGGAACAGCGGTAAAATACTGCCATACCTTGCCTGCAAGACCGTTCTTTGCAAACTCCTCACGAAGGATAGCGTCTGATTCACGTACAGCCTCGAGCCTGTCTCTTGTGATAGCGCCGAGACAGCGAACACCAAGACCCGGTCCCGGGAACGGCTGACGGTAAACCATATTGTCAGGCAGGCCGAGAGTTTTGCCGACGACCCTTACTTCATCCTTGAAAAGAAGCTTCAGCGGCTCAACAAGCTCAAACTGCAGATCCTCAGGCAGTCCGCCGACATTGTGGTGTGCCTTTACTCCGTCGCTTTCGAGAATATCAGGATAGATCGTACCCTGAGCAAGAAACTCTATGCCGTCAAGCTTTCTTGCTTCTTCCTCAAATACACGTATAAACTCAGCGCCTATGATCTTTCTCTTTTTCTCAGGCTCAGCAACGCCTGCAAGCTTGTCAAGAAAACGATCCGCCGCATCAACATAAACAAGGTTAGCATCCATACGGTTCCTGAAGACCTCGATGACCTGCTCCGGCTCGCCCTTGCGGAGAAGTCCGTGGTTAACGTGTACACAAACAAGCTGCTTGCCGACAGCCTTGATGAGAAGTGCTGCAACAACAGAGCTGTCAACTCCGCCCGACAGTGCAAGGAGCACCTTCTTTTCACCGATCTGTTCTCTCAATTCCTTTACCTGTTCATCAATAAAAGCTTCTGCAAGCTCCTTGGTGGTTATTCTTTCCATTGTTTCCGGTCTGACATTTCCCTGCATAGCAACCTCCGAAATAATACAAATTTTTTTGTTTTCTGACAGTACGATAAAGTCCGCATACCGCCCGGTCATGCCTGAAGCTGCATCGGGCATTATTGTACAGTCAGTAAGGATGCATATATTATATCAGAAGTAATAATATAAAGTCAATAATTGCTGTTTAATTCTGCATACCTTTTTTGTAATATCAGTCTTGCATTTTTGTGTGATATAGGCTAAAATGATAGAAGGAATATTTTTTGTTCCGGTGCAGTGCGGCAAGCGTTCAGCAGGCTGCACCGCATTACAGGCTTTTAAAAAGAAAACAAAGGAGAGTATTATCATGTCCGAACAGAAAAAAGTGGCGGTTATCATGGGAAGCGACAGCGACTTTCCTACGGTTGCAGGCGCAATAAAGACATTGGATTCTTATTCGGTGCCGTTTGAGGTGCACGTTATGTCAGCCCACAGAACCCCTGAGGCTGCGGCGGAGTTTTCGGCAAACGCAAGAAAGAACGGCTTCGGTGTAATCATTGCCGCAGCAGGAAAGGCTGCCCATCTGGCAGGTGTGCTTGCTGCACATACTACTATACCAGTTATCGGAATACCGATAAAATCTTCTACGCTTGACGGTCTTGATGCGCTTCTTGCTACAGTGCAGATGCCCAAGGGCATACCGGTGGCAACAGTGGCTATTGACGGCGCAGATAACGCAGCTATCCTTGCAGTACAGATGCTCGCACTTTCTGATGATGCTCTTGCACAGAAGTTAGAGGAAGAAAAGATCAGCATGAAAAAAGGCGTTGAGAAAAAAGACGCAGCAATGCAGCAGAAGGTAGCTGAGCTGCTTGCAAAGTAAGGAGTCGGATTATGTCTGAATTACATGATGAGTGCGGCGTTATCGGCATATATACTACCGATCCCGCAGTCGATATAGTTGAGGAGACCTACCTTTCGCTTTATGCTTTGCAGCATCGCGGACAGGTCGGCGCAGGTATTGCCGTAAGCAACGACGGTACAATAACCTATCACAAGGATCTTGGCATGATACCGGAGGCTCTTCCGGAAAAAGAGCTTGCAAGGCTTGGCGGCGGTCAGATAGCTCTGGGGCACGTCAAGTATTCATCCGGAAACAGACCGGTAGATCACGAAAATCTCGCTCCGCTTGTAATGAGATATATCAAGGGTCAGCTTGCGCTTGGAATGAACGGTGCTCTGACAAATTATCACGAGCTCAGGGAAGACCTCAATCAGGGTGCGGCTATATTTCAGTCCAACGGTGACACGGAGATAATCGCATATCTTGTTGCAAGGGCAAGAATAAAAACTTCTACGATTGAAGAGGCAGTACAAAAGGCTGTCAGTCAGCTCAAGGGTGCTTATGCGCTTACCTTTATGGCTCCGCATAAGCTTATCGGAGTTCGTGACCCGATGGGCATTCGTCCGCTTTGCTACGGAATGATAGGTTCAAGCTATGTCATAGCATCGGAATCCTGCGTTTTTGACAGCATGGGCGGCAAATTCATACGTGATATCGAGCCGGGCGAGATGCTTGTTATCGACAGCGAAGGGGTTCACAGCTATAAGGATAACTGCGGCGGAAAGACCGCTTTCTGCATATTTGAATATATATTCTTTTCACGTCCGGACAGCGTTGTGGACGGAGTTTCTGTCAATCTTTCGCGTCAGAGAGCAGGAAGGATGCTTGCACAGCAGCATCCGGCAGAGGCCGATATCGTCTGCGGTGTTCCCGACTGCGGAATAGAATCCGCTATAGGCTATGCGATGGAATCCGGCATACCTTATGCGACCGGCCTTATCAAGAACAAATACATCGGCCGTGCCTTCAACGACAGAAAGCGTAATTCCGAGTATCTTATGCGCATAAAGCTGAATGCACTTAAAAACAACGTAAACGGCAAGAGGGTGATTGTCATTGATGATTCTATCGTCAAAGGCAAGACAAGCCGTCATATAGTCAATCTGCTTCGTCAGGCAGGAGCTAAAGAGGTGCATATGCGCATAGCATCTCCGCCGTTCAGATGTCCCTGCTATCTTACAAGCGACTCAACGATAAAGGAGGAGCTTATTGCAGCATCAAACAGTACCGAGGATATATGTAAATATATAGGCGCAGATTCCCTTGGGTTCCTTTCGGTGGAAAGTCTCAGGGAGCTTGCAAAAGAAAATAAGCTTGATCTGTGTGATGCCTGCTTTACGGGCAATTATCCTCTTGATGTTTCTGATACATCGAGAGATGACAAATATTCAAAGGCTATAGAAGAATCTTGATTTACCATGGAGGAAAAATATGAAAAGCTACAGTGACAGCTACAAGGCAGCAGGCGTTGACGTAACTGCGGGCTACAAGGCGGTTGAGCTGATGAAGGCTCATGTTGCAAGAACAATGACAAGCGGCGTGCTTTCGGGCATAGGCGGCTTCGGCGGTCTTTTTGAGATCGACACCACAGGCATAAACAAGCCCGTGCTTGTTTCGGGCACAGACGGCGTAGGAACAAAGATAAAGCTTGCATTTCTTATGGATAAGCATGATACAGTCGGTATCGACTGCGTTGCCATGTGCGTTAACGATATAATCTGCTGCGGAGCAAAACCGCAGTTCTTCCTTGATTATATTGCAATAGGCAAGAACTATCCCGAAAAAGTTGCAAAGATCGTATCGGGCGTTGCAGAGGGCTGTGTCCAGAGCGAATGCGCTCTTATCGGCGGCGAAACGGCAGAACATCCCGGACTTATGCCTGAGGATGAATATGACCTTGCGGGTTTTGCAGTAGGCGTTGTTGACAAGGACAAGATACTCAAGCCGGATACTCAGAAGCCCGGTGATGTTATGATCGGCATAAGGTCGAGCGGAGTTCACTCGAACGGTTTCTCACTTGTACGAAAGGTATTTGATATCAGTGAAAAGACTATCGCAGTGCATTATGACGAGCTTGGCATGACACTGGGAGAATCATTGCTGACGCCTACAAGGATATATGTAAAGGCAATAATGTCTTTGCTTGAGAGCGTAAAGGTAAAGTCGATCTCTCACATAACGGGCGGCGGTTTCTATGAGAATATACCGAGATCACTTCCTGACGGCATTTCTGCAAGGATAAAGAGGAAGGATGTTCAGGTGCTCCCGATATTTGATCTTATTGCCAAGGCAGGCAATGTACCTGAGCGCGATATGTTCAATACATATAATATGGGCGTGGGAATGACCGTTGTTGTTGATGCGGCAGATGCCGACAGCGCTATCGCTTCACTTAAAGCCTCAGGCGAGGATGCTTATGTTCTCGGTGAGCTTGTTTCGAGTGACGAGGGCGTTATCATCGAATACTGATAAAAAGGTGACATACTAATGAAAAATATCGTAGTGCTCGTTTCAGGCGGCGGTACAAATCTTCAGGCTCTGATAGATGCTCAGGAAAGCGGCGCAATAAAAAACGGCAGGATCACCTGCGTGATATCTTCAAAGCCCGGAGTATATGCTCTTGAAAGAGCGGCAAAGCATGGCATAAGCTCCAGAGTGATAGCCCGCAGGGAATATCCGGATATCATCTCATACAGTCAGGCTGTGCTTGACGCTATACTTGAAGAAAAAGCCGATCTTGTTGTGTATGCCGGATTTATGACGATACTTGATGAGCTTGTTGTGAAGGCTATGCCTAACAAGATGATGAATGTTCATCCTGCGCTTATCCCGTCATTCTGCGGAAAGGGCTATTATGGACTTAAGGTTCACGAGGAAGCGCTGAAAAAGGGTGTAAAGCTTACCGGCGCTACAGTGCATTTTGTAACTGAAGTCTGTGACGGCGGCCCTATCATTCTGCAAAAGGGTGTTGAGGTCAGGGATGATGATACCCCTGAAACGCTTCAAAGGAGAGTTATGGAGCAGGCCGAGTGGAAAATACTGCCGCAGGCTGTATCACTCTTCTGTGAGGATAAGCTTGAAGTCAGGGACTCAAGGGTATATATAAAGGATTGACCGCATTTGCGCTTTCCGCACGGCGTAAGAGCTTTCCCGTAAAGCTGTACTATTAAAGAATAAATAATGCTGATGTTTCCACAACATCGTTTTCGGGGGTCGGAAGAACTTTCCCGTAAAACATCGTTTTCGGGGGTGTCGGAGGACTTTCACGTAAAACATCGTTTTCGGGGGTGTCGGAGGACTTTCACGTAAAACATCGTTTTCGGGGGTGTCGGGGGGACTTTTTCGCAAAAGTCCCCCTGACAAAGTCCCCCTGACAAAGTTTCCCTGACGTAATCACAAATTAAAAAGAAAGGATCATTATTATGACAGATCTGAAAGCAGAAATATCATCTACCACATATCCGGGCAGAGGAATAATCATAGGCATGAGTGAGGACGGCAAAAAGGCAGTTATCGGCTACTTTATCATGGGCAGAAGCGAAAACAGCCGCAACCGTGTATTTATAGCTGAGGGCAAGGATCTCAAGACACAGGCGTTTGACCCTTCAAAGCTTGTTGACCCTTCGCTTATTATCTATGCGCCGGTGCGCACACTTGAAAGCTCAACAGTTGTTACAAACGGCGACCAGACCGATACTGTCAGGGATTTCATTCTTGAGGGCAAGACCTTCGAGGAGGCTTTGCGCACACGCACATTTGAGCCGGACCCGCCAAACTTCACACCGAGAATTTCCGGCATCCTGGATTTTGCGGACGGAAGCTTCTCCTATAAGCTTTCTATCCTCAAAAGCAACTGCGGCAGGGAAGAGTCTGCGCTGCGCTTTTTCTACGAGTATGCACAGCCGGTCGCAGGTGAGGGACACTTCATTCATACCTACAAGTGCGACGGCAGCCCGATCCCTTCGTTTGAGGGCGAACCCACCCTTGTAAATATCAAGGGCGATATCGACACCTTTACATCTGATGTATGGGATTCACTCAATGCCGACAATAAAGTATCACTCTATACCCGCTTCATCGACCTGGCAACAGGTGAGTTTGAAGACAGGATAGTAAACAAAAACAAATGATATCTCACAACAGAAACACAACTGAAAGGAGTTCTTCACAATGAACGAGCTTGAACTTAAATATGGCTGCAACCCTAACCAGAAGCCTTCAAAAATCTATATGCAGGACGGTTCTGATCTGCCTGTTACCGTACTCAACGGCAGACCGGGCTACATCAACTTCCTTGATGCCTTCAACAGCTGGCAGCTTGTCACAGAGCTTAAAGCGGCAACAGGCCTTCCGGCTGCCGCTTCATTCAAGCATGTAAGTCCGGCAGGCGCCGCTGTAGCGACAGAGCTTTCCGATACCCTCAAAAAGATCTATTTTGTGGACGATCTTGAGCTTTCTCCGATAGCAAGCGCTTATGCAAAGGCAAGAGGCGCCGACAGAATGTCATCCTACGGTGACTGGGTGGCGCTTTCCGATACCTGCGACAAGCAGACGGCTCTTCTCCTTCAGAGAGAGGTTTCCGACGGCATAATCGCTCCCGATTACACCGATGAGGCTCTTGCTATCCTTAAAACAAAGCGTAAGGGCACCTATAATATCGTAAAGATCGACAAGGACTATGTTCCTGCTGCCATCGAGCATAAGCAGGTCTACGGCATTACCTTTGAGCAGGGCAGAAACGACCTTAAAATAGATGAGGAAATGCTTAAAAATATAGTTACCGAAAACAAGGATTTTCCGGATGATGCTAAGAGAGACCTTATAATCGCTCTTATCACACTCAAATATACACAGTCCAACTCTGTATGCTATGCAAAGGACGGTCAGGCTATAGGTGTAGGCGCAGGTCAGCAGTCAAGAATACACTGTACACGCCTTGCAGGCAACAAGGCAGATATATGGTATCTCCGTCAGTGCCCGAAGGTGCTTGCGCTTCCGTTCCGTGAGGACATACGCAGACCCGACCGTGACAATACTATCGACGTATATATTTCTGACGATTACGAGGATGTGCTTGCAGACGGTACATGGGAGCAGTTCTTTACTGTAAAGCCCGAACCCCTTACCAAAGAAGAAAAGAAGGCATGGCTTGCTACATTCAGCGGCGTTTCACTCGGTTCGGATGCATTCTTCCCGTTCGGAGACAACATTGAGCGTGCAAAGCGCAGCGGTGTGCAGTATATCGCACAGCCCGGCGGTTCTATCCGTGATGACAATGTTATCGACACCTGCAATAAGTACAATATGACAATGGCGTTCACAGGCATCCGTCTTTTCCATCATTGATCCTGTACGATCAGTAAACCCAAGGAGGAATATTCCAATGAGAATACTTGTTATCGGAAGCGGCGGTCGTGAGCATACGATCATCCGCAAGCTAAGACAAAGCCCGAAGGTAGATAAGATATACGCAGCTCCAGGCAACGGCGGCATTTCCAAGGATGCCGAGTGCATCAATATCGGCGCGATGGACAAGGCCGGAATAGTTGAATTTTCAAAGAAAAACGCAGTTGATCTGGTTTTTGTGGCTCCCGATGACCCGCTTGCTGCGGGTATGGTCGATACTCTGCTTGCCAACGGCATAAGAGCCTTCGGTCCGCGTGCAGAGGCTGCCGTTATAGAAAGCAGCAAGGTCTTTTCCAAGAATATGATGAAAAAGTATCATATCCCGACAGCTGATTACGAGGTGTTTGACGACCCTGCAAAGGCTATCGCTTACATAGAGGAAAAGAACAAATATCCTGTTGTTATCAAGGCTGACGGTCTTGCTCTGGGCAAGGGCGTAATAATCGCTCAGACGCAGAGTGAAGCCAGGGATGCTGTAAGAGAGATAATGGAGGACAAGAAATTCGGAGATTCAGGCAATAACATAGTTGTTGAGGAATTTCTTACAGGCCCAGAGGTGTCTGTGCTTGCTTTTACAGACGGCATTTCCCTTGTGCCGATGGTTTCGAGCAAGGATCACAAACGCGCATACGACAACGACGAAGGACTGAACACAGGCGGTATGGGTACTATCAGCCCCAACCCGTATTATACTCCTGAGATCGCCGAGATATGCCGCAAGACTATCTTTGAGCCTACAGTAGCTGCAATGAACAGCGAGAACCGTACCTTCAAGGGCTGCCTTTACTTCGGACTTATGATAACTCCTGACGGCCCGAAGGTCATCGAATATAATGCCCGTTTCGGAGATCCGGAAGCTCAGGTTGTTCTTCCAAGGCTCAAGACCGACCTTGTAGATATTATCGAGGCAGTTATCGACGAAAGACTTTCACAGCTTACAATAGAATGGAGCGAGGAAGCTACAGCCTGTGTCGTTATGGCTTCGGGCGGTTATCCTCTTGCATATAAAAAGGGTCTGGAGATCACCGGCCTTGATGAGAACGGTCAGCTTGAAGGCGTTGAGATCTTCCATGCAGGAACAAAGCTTGAAAACGGAAAGTTCTACACCAACGGCGGACGTGTGCTTGGGGTTACAGCAAGCGGCAGAACGCTTGACGAAGCTCTTGACAAGGCTTATGCTGCTGTGGGCAGGATATCATTTGAGGGTGCCCACTACAGAAAGGATATCGGCAGAACAAAATAAGTAACCGTTCAAAAATTATCTTTCATTTCCGGATGTGTGATTTAAAAACTGAATCTCTTCACGCATCCGGACTGATCGAAGTGAGGATTATCTCATAAAGGAGAAGTATTATGGGCGAAAATAAAGGGATCCACGATGGTCACCGTGATCGTGTGCGAGATCGTTTCCTCAGTGAAGGACTGGAAGGCTTCCGGGATCATCAGGTGATGGAGCTTCTGCTTTTTTACGGCATACCAAGGAAGGATACTAACGAGGTTGCCCATAAGCTGATCGACCGTTTCGGCAGCTTTTCGGGTGTTTTTGATGCGACCTACGACAGTCTTGTTGAGTGTGGTCTGAGCAAGACCTGCGCCTCTTTTATCAAGCTTATTCCTGCTGTCTGTTCGAGATATTATGTTGACAAGTACAAATCAAAAAACAAAACAACGCAGATAAATTCTGATAACATAGGGGAGTGTGTGCTTCCGTATTTTATCGGTAAGGATGAAGAACAGGTACTGCTTATACTGCTTGACCCAAAGGGCAACAGGCTGTTCTGCGATATAATCAGCAGCGGCGCGTTTTCTGCTGCTGAGCTGAATTTCAGGAAGATAATGCAGCTTTGTGTAAAATACAAGGCCTACGGTGCAGTGCTTGCTCATAATCATCCGAGCGGGCTTGCTCTCCCGTCCGAGCAGGATATAAGAGTGACAAAAAAGCTGAAAAGCTCACTTGCATCTATTGATGTGCGCCTGATGGATCATCTTATCGTAGCTGATTTGGATTATTGTCCGATGTCAGAGCTTGAAAATTGCGAGGATATTTTCTATTGATCATCACGGCAGATGAAACAACAGTCTGTTTACGGTCATGCTTATCAAAAATGATGGGCATGACCTTCTTTTTGCAGTAATATTTTTTACATAGGAGCAATATAAATAATAATATACGCTTAAATATGAAAAAACTTTTAAATAATACTTGATTTTTTTGCTAAAAGAGTTTACAATATATTTAGCACTCAGAGAGTGAGAGTGCTAAAACAAGGAGCACACTCCGGATACCGGAGACTCTCAGATATTATAAAAGGATCAAGGAGGCATATATTATGACTATCAAGCCGTTACTGGACAGAGTAGTTGTAAAAGCAGAAGCAGCAGAGGAGACCACTAAGAGCGGCATCGTTCTTACTGCAGCATCACAGGAGAAGCCGCAGTTCGCAACGATCGTTGCAGTAGGTCCCGGCGGAATGGTTGATGGCAATGAAGTTACCATGTTCGTACAGGTAGGTCAGAGGGTCATCACAAGCAGATATTCCGGCACAGACGTTAAGCTTGACGGCGAGGAGTATTCCATTGTACGTCAGTCTGATATTCTCGCAATCGTAGAATAATTTATCACAACGGAGGTAAATCATCATGGCTAAACAGATCGCTTACGGCGAAGAAGCAAGAAAGGCTCTTCTCAGAGGTATCGACCAGCTCGCTGATACCGTTAAAATAACACTTGGCCCCAAGGGCAGAAATGTAGTTCTTGACAAGAAGTTCGGCGCACCTCTCATTACTAACGACGGTGTTACTATCGCTAAGGAGATCGAGCTTGAGGACGCTTTTGAAAACATGGGCGCACAGCTTGTCAAGGAAGTTTCCATCAAGACAAATGATGTTGCAGGTGACGGTACTACCACAGCTACCCTGCTTGCACAGGCTCTTATCCGTGAGGGCATGAAGAATGTTACAGCAGGCGCTAACCCTATGGTTCTCAAAAAGGGTATCAGCAAGGCTGTTGACACTGCTGTAGATACTCTGAAGCTCAACTCAAAGCCTGTAGAGGGCTCAAAGGATATCGCAAGAGTTGCTACCATCTCAGCAGGCGACGAGTTCATCGGCGACCTCATCGCAGAGGCTATGGAGAAGGTAGGCAAGGACGGTGTTATTACTGTTGAGGAATCCAAGACTGCCGAGACATATTCAGAGGTAGTTGAAGGCATGATGTTCGACAGAGGCTACATCACACCTTATATGTGCACAGATACAGACAAGATGGAAGCTGTTATTGATGACGCTTACATCCTTATCACAGACAAGAAGATCTCCAACATCCAGGAGATACTTCCTCTTCTTGAAGAGATCGTCAAGGCAGGCAAGAAGCTTGTTATCATTGCTGAGGATATCGAGGGCGAGGCTCTTACAACGATCATCCTCAACAAGCTCAGAGGAACATTCGTATGCGTAGGCGTAAAGGCTCCGGGCTTTGGTGACAGAAGAAAGGAAATGCTCCGTGACATCGCTGTTCTTACAGGCGGTCAGGTAATTTCCTCCGAGATCGGTCTTGAACTCAAGGACGCTACTATAGATCAGCTTGGCCGTGCACGTCAGGTCAAGGTTGACAAGGAGAACACGATAATCGTTGACGGTGCCGGCGATGCAGATGAGATCAAGGGCAGAGTTGCTCAGATCCGCGCTCAGATCGAGGCTTCTACATCAGACTTCGACAGAGAGAAGCTCCACGAGCGTCTTGCAAAGCTTGCAGGCGGCGTAGCTGTTATCAAGGTAGGCGCTGCTACTGAGATCGAGATGAAGGAGAAGAAGCTCCGCATAGAGGATGCTCTTGCTGCTACAAAGGCTGCTGTTGAAGAGGGTATCGTTGCAGGCGGCGGCACAGCACTGCTCAATACTATCGGCGCAGTAACAAAGCTTGTAAACGAGCTTGACGGCGATGAAAAGACAGGTGCAAAGATCGTTCTCAAGTCACTTGAAGAGCCTGTCCGCCAGATCGCTGCAAATGCAGGTCTTGAAGGCTCTGTTATCGTTGACAAGATCGTATCTGCAAATAAGATCGGCTACGGCTTCAACGCACTCACTGAGGAATACACAGATATGATGGAGAGCGGTATCGTTGATCCTACAAAGGTAACACGTTCAGCCCTTCAGAATGCTGCATCAGTTGCAAGCATGGTACTCACCACAGAATCACTTGTAGCCGATATCAAGGAAAATACTCCTGCTCCTGCTGTTGATCCTTCAATGGGCGGTATGTATTGATATAGGCTCTGAACCCGCGGGTAAGATACGCGGGCAAGATACGCGGGCTGAAAACTTTTTTTCGAGTGAAAAAAAGTTTTCCCCCGGACCCCCTTTCAAAAAAAGCTTATTCAAAATTCTCTGCATCAAGATGGTGCGGAGAATTTTTTTTGAAAAAATATAATAAATGACTTCTTTTTGAAAATGTTTTATGTTATAATTAAAAAGTTATATGACAGAATGGGGTACTGTTTTGTCTTGACATATTTTGTTATTACCGGATAGGGTGAAGATAAATTGAACGATAAGTTTGAAAAAGGAAGCGACATTATCGCAGGAAGAAATCCTGTTACAGAAGCGCTTCGCTCAGGCAGGGCAATCGACAGCATACTTATTGCCAAGGGAGAACTCAACGGCTCAATAAAGGTCATTGCAGCAAAGGCTAAGGCTATGCAGATACCTGTCAAAGAGGTTGACCGCAAAAAGCTCGATATGATGTGCTCGGGTGCATCTCATCAGGGCGTGGCTGCTCTTGCAGCCATAAAGGAATATTCTACGGTCGATGATATATTCCGGCTTGCAGAGAGCAGGAACGAGCCGCCTTTTATTATCGTGCTTGATGAGATAGAGGACGCTCACAACCTTGGGGCGATCATCCGTACCGCCGAGTGTGCAGGCGCACACGGAATAATCATACCTAAAAGACGTGCTGCGGGGCTTAGCTATGCAGTCGGCAAGACATCCGCAGGCGCTTATGAATATATGCCCGTTGCCCGTGTGACTAATATTCCTTCAACACTTGACGAGCTGAAGGAAAGAGGCTGCTGGATATACGGCGCAGACATGAAGGGCTCTGACTATGCAGCAAACGATCTCAGGGGTGCCGCTGCACTTGTTATCGGCTCTGAGGGCAGCGGCATAGGCAAGCTCGTAAGAGAAAAGTGTGACGTGATACTTTCTCTGCCTATGCGCGGGAAAATAAATTCTCTGAACGCTTCTGTTGCGGCAGGAATACTAATGTATGAATTTACACGTCAGCGTCTTGGCATAAAAGCAGTAAACGGAGGTTGATTCCTATGTCAAAGGAAAACAAAAACAGCCAATCCGAGGGTTCGTCAGCTTCTACGCTCAAAAATCTTTTCAATGTAAGCGGGCAGCAGCCGGCTAAGCAGGGACGGTCTTTTGTCAGAGATAACAGCGATTCAGACTTAGAGGCATATATCAAAAAGTGCATAATTGAGTCACAAAAAAAGGAAGATGCTGCTGCAAACAAGGCGAAAAATAAAGCCGAAGAAGATAAAGCACAGCAGCAGTCAGCACAAAACTATGGTGATGCTGAAAAGCAGGATGCTGAGTATAGTTATGCAGAAAGCCCGCAGCAGCAGACAGTTCAAAACAATGGTGATGCTGAGTATGGTTATGCAGAAAGCTCGCAGCAGCAGGCAGTTCCAAACAATGGTGATGCTGAGTATGGTTATGCAGAAAGCTCACAGCAGCAGGCAGTTCAAAACAATGGTGATGCTGAGTATGGTTATGCACAAAGCCCGCAGCAGCAGGCAGTTCAAAACAATGGTGATGCTGAAAAGCAGGATGTTCAGTATGCTTACTCGGACAGATACCCGAATCAGGCGCTGCCATCTTCCGCAGCGGAGGAAAAGCAGACAGATAAAAGTACGGATGATGTAGTATTTGCCGCTTCGTCTGTCGGAAAGAAAAAATCAGGGAGATTTTTCAGCAAGCTGAGATCAGGCTTCGGCAGTCTTCTGAATGCGATGAAGCAGAAGCCGGAAGCCGAGGACAGCCCTGAGCCTGATATTGAGCCTGAATATGATGAGTCTGTTTCAGATCAGGATGATAATGCAAATAATGATTCTTTCAAGGAAAGATATAAAACTCAGACAGCTGTTCCTGTGAAGGAAAGCAAGCCTTCACCAAAGCTTCCGAAGATACTCAGCCGTCTGAAAATAGAAGAATATGACGACTATAACGAAGACAGCGGAGACATAACAGACTACGATGACGATATAATCTCACGTCTGTTGAGAAAGAATGTAAAGCCGGCTGAAAAAGCTGATAATTCCGATGCGCAGGATGCTCAGGCCGAAAAAAGCGTTAAGCCTGCGCAGTCAGAAGCAGTGAATGCAGAGCGGAAAACTGCAGCGGCACAGGATGTACAGCTGCCTGAAGCTTCGGCGTCATTTGCTGAACAGGATATCGCACCGGCAATGCAGGAAAATTCTGAAGCTTCTGTTATTGAAGAACCGGCGGACGTTTCGGACGAAATGTATGCTCACGGTGAGAACGAACAGAAGGAGCCTTCTGATAATGTGTCTGATACGGAAGCTGATACTTTGTCAGCCGTTGAGAAGCAGCATGAAGCCGTGCAGATATACTCTGCCGTATCAGAACAGCCCTTTGAAAAGGAAAAAGAGAGTGCTGCTCCGTCAGCTGAACCTGAAATGCTGCCTGAAACATCAGTAAAGGAAAACAGTATTATAGAGATCCCGGCCGATAAATTGATCTCTGCGTTAAAAAGTGATACTGAACGAAGTCAGAACAGAAATATCAGGCAGGAGAAAAAGCAGAAAATTCAGCCGCCTGTTGAAGAAGCGGCGCCTGAACACGGCAGACATCTTCCTGTAAATGTTCCGGCTGCCCACAAGCCGCCCGAAAAAAATGCTGAGATCCGTGAAAAGCCAACGGATACACATAAGAAGAAGGAGCTTCCGGTTTTCGATATCTTTGCCGAGTTTGCAAAGGAACAGCAGGCAAATGCGGCAAAAGCCGCAGCTGAAAAGGCGAACGCTCCGGTTTCTCAGGAAAAAACGGCTTCTTCAATGCAGGATGAAACAGTAAAGACCGATAGCTTGACAGAAGATCTGCCGGAAGTATCAAAGGCAGAAGCGGTTCAGAAAGGTGAAAAAGCTGATGTAAAGGAAAATGCCGTTACAGATAAAAACGCCGCTGATGTATCGTCCGGCATAAAGAATTCTGTTGTAAACGATGCTCAGACTTCCGATGCAGAAACAGCCGATCGTTCCGAAACGGAAAATAAAGCAGACGATGCAGAAAAAGCAGTTGTTATTTCCGCATCCGATATATCTGACGCCCTGCAAACTGCTCAGCCGGAAGAAAATGTTGTTTCACTTTCAGACTCTGTTCCGGAGAGCAAAGCTGAGGAGGACAGATGGCACAGACGTCCGAAGCAGGCAGCACAGCCGGAAATAAACGATGATTCCGCTTATGCTGCTCAGCCGGAAGGAAATGTTATTTCACTTTCAGACTCTGTTCCGGAGAGCAAAGCCGAGGAGGACAGATGGCACAGACGTCCGAAGCAGAAAACACCGATAGATGTCAGCGACAATGTGGTTTATGCTTCCGAAAAGAATGATACACCGCATAAAGAAAAAGACCTTACAGAAGGTCACGCAACTACAGTCACATATCACTATCTTGGAAATGAAACATTTGTTGTTCTTGCAGGAAAGTTTACACGCACGCTCAGAGGAGAGTATGAAGCTCTGAGGGAAATAAGACGTGAAGCCGCGCAGAAGCTTCTTGAGCAAAAAAAGCTTGAAGAAGCTGCCGCTGCTGCCAAAGCGGAACAGATAAAAAAGAACACTCCGAAGAAATTCCCTAAACCGCCTAAAAACACTGCGCCGGAACCGGCTCCGCTTACTGACAGAGCTAAACCTCACTCCGGCAGCAGCGAGATCGGACAGGATATCAAAGACGAAAAGCCCTCTGCGGCAGTCAAGCTTAAATCAATGTTTACCCGCAGCGACAAAGGCAGGACGGCTCATTCGGATAAAGACAGCTCAGATCAGGATAAGACCAAGAGCACTCTTGCGGACGTGCTGAAAGATGTTGAACCGAAGGTCACTGACATAAGGGAGATAAGGGATTCCGAAAGAGATGCAGAGGAAAAAAAGGCTGAAAAGCGTGCCTCAAAGCATAAAGCCGCAAAAGCAAAGAAGGAAAAGCAAAAAATACGTTTCAGCGAGCTTTTTACAAATGAGGAAGAATTTGACCCCGATGACATGATGGAGCGCAAGCCGGAGCAAAAGCCGAAGCCTCAGCTTGACGACTATACAGAGGAATCGGACGCAGAAGCTATAAAAACAGAGATAGCTACAAATTTACAGGGCATCTTTGCAAGGACTATCGCACTTGCTGCGGCTACAGTCGCAGCTGTCATGCTTTCGATAATAGCACAATGTACAGCTTTATTCAGCGAAACGATCAGAAACGGCTGGCTCTGGTTTGCGATAATCAGCTTTATAATTTTCGGCATATCCGTTATATTGGCAAGAAATCCTATCGTCAGCGGCCTTATGCCGCTCAGGCGCTTCAAGGGCAATTCCGATACAGCTCTGGCGGTTGCTGCTGTAGCTGCCGCAATGCAGAATATTGCCGCGATATTTACTCCGGATATTTTCATTAACGGAACCTTATTTATATACACTCCGCTTGTTATACTCGGCTTGTTCCTTAACTCGATAGGCAAGCTTCTCATAATAACAAGAACGCTTTATAATTTCAACTTCCTTATAAAGCCTTTCCCGAAATATGCAGGCAAGATATATACTGACAGGGAAAACGCTCAGCTTATGACATCCGAGCTTTCGATGCAGAGTGCAATAATAGGTTATATGTGCCGCTCAAAGTTTATGAGCAATTTCCTTCAGCTTTCATACGCGCCCGACCCGAGTGAAAAGCTTGCTTCGTGGTTTGCTCCGTGGACGACCGTATTTTCTGTTCTGTGCGGCATAGCCTACGGAATGATAAGCCGAAGCTTTACAGGCGCTCTTTCATCGTTTGCGCTTACCGCCTGCATGAGTGTTCCTATGGTATGCCTGCTTGCGGTGAATATACCTATGAGGCGGCTGTGCAGCAATACCCTGAAAAAGGGCGCTATGATAACCGGCTATGAAACGGTAACTCAGTTTGCCGATACCAATGCGATAATGATAGATTCATCACAGCTCTATCCTGTAGGCTCCGTTGCGCTCAGCGGCATGAAGTCATTCAAGCAGAGTATGCTCAACGACGCTCTTCTTGCCGGTGCTGCGATAATGTATAAGGTAAACGGTACCATGACCCATGTTTTTGAAAATATAGTTCAGTGCAGCAGAGATCAGCTCCCCAAGGTAGAAAGCGTTTACTACGAGGACGGAATGGGGCTTTCGGCGTGGGTGAAAGGCAGCCGTGTGCTTATAGGCAACCGTAAGATACTTGCTAATCATAAGATCGAGCTGCCGGATGAAGAAGCCGAGGAAAGATACCGCAAAATGGGAAATGACGTCATGTATATTTCTGTTGGCGGCGACCTTATAGCAATGTTCATACTCACATACAAAACTACAAAGAACGTAGCAAACGAGCTGCACGAGCTGGAACAGAACGGAGTAAGCTTTATAGTGCGCACTGTTGACTCGAATATTACCCGCGAGAGTATCGCTGATAGATTCGGACTGTTCCACCGCTGTATCACTGTGCTGCCGACAAATCTTGGCAGAATATGCAGCAGCGTGACCTCAAAAACAGAGGAGCGTTCAAGGGCATATCTTGTAACAAGAGGAAAAATATCCTCATTTGCAAGGGCAGTGTCGGGCTGCATAAAGATGAAATCTAACGTAACGATCTCCAGGATACTTCAGTGCATAGCTATTGTGCTTGGTGTAGGAACAATAACGCTGATATCATTTGTTTCCGGATTCGAGAAGCTTGGCTGTATGGAAATGCTTATCTATATAGGCTTCTGGGCGGTAACAACTATAATAGCATCCTCAATAAGGAAATAGAAGAATATTGTTTTAAGAGCCTGTTTGATCGTGCCCGGCGGTATTGCCTTAAACAGGCTCTGAGATAACTGATTATAACGAAAAAGGGAATGAATAAAATGTTGATTGCACCTTCACTGCTGTCGTGTGATTTTGCAAAAATGGGCGATGAGATAGTACGCATAGAAAAAGCAGGCGCCGATCTTGTGCATCTTGATGTAATGGACGGTCATTTTGTGCCGAACATAACCATAGGGCCAAGCATAATCAAAGCGCTCAGGCCACATACAAGGCTTCCGTTTGATGTGCATCTTATGATAGAGCATCCGCTTGACTATATCGACGCTTTTGCCGATGCAGGGGCTGATATTATAACCTTCCACGTTGAGGCAAGCTCCGGCATTGACGAGACTATCGAAAAGATAAGATCAAGAGGTATTGTTCCCGGGCTTGTGATAAAGCCCCGTACTCCGGCAAGCGCTGTTTTTCCTTATCTTGACAAGATCGGCATGGTTCTGGTCATGACTGTCGAGCCGGGATTCGGCGGACAGTCATTTATGGCTGACATGATGTCCAAGCTCATTGAGATAAGGGCTGAATGTGAGCGCAGAGGTCTTGAACTGCTGCTTGAGGTAGACGGCGGTGTTTCTGAAAAGACGATCTCTGCTGTTGCCGATGCAGGAGCCGATATCAGCGTTTCGGGAACAGGAGTATTCAAGGCAAAGGATACAGCCGGGGCTATCAGGTCACTTAAAGGATCAGATGATAAGGACAGCGGTCTTTTTAATGCAATTCTTGGCAAAGCAGCGAAACACTTTCAGTAAACTCCGCACGCCGGACTTTTGACAAAATCTCAGTAAAGGATGATTTTGTGTAGTGTTTTGGTCTCAAACATATCAGATTCAGCGGTTTTATACTAATTTCTGATAAAAAGCAGACTTAGGTTTGCGAGGATGATTTCCGCAAAAATTGTCTGCTTTTTGTTAGGTGTTAGTATTAGGAAGGGTTTCCCCGTGTAACTCGCCGGCGCGAAATTGATTTCCGTGGGAGCAAAAAATAATGCTTGACATTGAATAGTTTTGATGATATAATTTTTTTGTTGTGCAAAAGCATAACTATCCTTACTCCCGACAAGATCGGGAGTCATTAGTCCGGAAGGAGGTTAATCAAATGGCAGTTATCAATTCTTATGAAGCAGTTATCGTAGTTTCACTTAAGCGTGGAGAAGAGGCTGTAGCTGATACTGTTAAGAAGTTCAATGACCTTATTGAAAAGCACGCTACACTGGAAAGCGTTGACGAATGGGGCAAGAGAAGACTTGCATATCCCATCGACAAGGAAACAGACGCTTACTACGTTCTTTTCACATTCAAGTCAGAAGCAGCTTTCCCTGCAGAACTTGACAGAATCACAAAGATCACTGACGGCGTTATCCGTTCAATGATCATCAAGAAGGATGCCTGATCGGGAGGATATTTATGAATAATGTATCTTTGATCGGCAGATTGACCGCAGATCCTGAACTGAAACATACTCAGTCAGGCGTTGCCAACACAAGGTTCACTATCGCAGTTGACAGAAGATTTGTAAAGCAGGGCGAAGAGCGTCAGGCTGATTTTATTTCCATAACGGCATGGAATCAGACTGCTGAGTTCGTCTGCAAATACTTCACCAAGGGCAAGCGCATAGCTGTTACAGGTGAGATAAGGACAGGCTCCTACACCGACAGAGACGGCAATAAGCGCTACACCTTTGAAGTATGGGCCAACAACGTAGAATTCTGTGAGTCAAAGAGTGATTCCGGCAGCGCGAACGGCGGTACACAGCGCAGCTATCAGCAGAACACCTATCGTCAGGAAGCACCTAAGCCCGAACCTTCATACGCCAGCGGTGATGAGGGAGACTTTATGGTTTTGCCGAACGATGATGATCTGCCTTTCTAACACACTAAAAAGGAGGAACTACAAATGGCTGAAAGACCTGAAAGAGACAACCGCAGAGGCGGCCGCAAGGGTCGCAAGAAGGTCTGCGCTTTTTGCGTAGATAAGGTTGACGTTATTGATTATAAGGATATTTCAAGGCTCCGTCGTTTTGTTTCGGAGAGAGCTAAGATCCTTCCCCGCAGAGTAACAGGCACCTGCGCTCGTCATCAGAGAGAGCTTACTGTTGCTATCAAGCGTGCAAGATATCTTGCTTTGATGCCTTATACAAGCGATTGATCAGTTTTCACCGATGTCTTTGCGGCATCGGTTTTCTTTTTAAGCAATAAGCTTTGTGAGGTGAATAAAATGAAGCATACCTACAAAACCAAAAACACCTGTTCACGTTCCATTGAATTTGATCTTGAGGACGGCATCGTCAGGAATATCCGCTTTAACGGCGGCTGTATGGGCAATACTCAGGGTGTTGCAGCCCTTGCAGAGGGCATGAGAGCCGAGGATGTTATCAAAAAGTGCAAAAATATCCAGTGCGGATTCAGGGGCACATCCTGTCCGGATCAGCTTGCTGTTGCACTTGAAAATGCGCTCCGGAGCGAACAAAAATAATATCACTCAAAGCACTGTGCAGGGGTAATCCTGTACGGTGTTTTTTTGTCAGGCTACATTTTTCAAGCAGTTTTTCAATAATGCTGTGGTAATATGAAAACACGGCAGAGTGAAACGCTTATTAAAAAAGCTATTGACATGACCCTTTGTTGATTGTAAAATAATACTCAGTTATTTCAAAAAACTAAAAAGGGGAGAATTGACAATGGCAGAGATCAGACCTTTCAGGGCACTCAGGTTCAACACGGAAAAAGCAGGTGATATCAGCGAGCTTGTTTGTCCGCCCTATGATATCATCAGCGAAGAGCAGAGAGTGGGTTATCTTGACAGGAATGCAAACAACATCATCAGGCTTGAACTTCCCAAGGGTGAGGATCCTTACAATGAGGCCTCTGCGACCTTGAAAAAATGGCTTGATGAGGGCATCCTCAGAAAGGACGAGGAGGAAGGTATCTACATCTATGAGGAGGAGTTTACCGTAAACGGACTGCACACAAGCTTTAAGGGCTGCATAGTCAGAGTAAAGCTTGAAGAGTTCTCAAAGGGAATAGTTCTTCCGCACGAGGAAACTCTTTCAAAGGCCAAAGAGGACAGGTTCAATCTTATGAAGGCGACTGACTGTAATTTCAGTCAGATCTATTCGCTCTATATGGATCCGCAGCACTTTATAACCAAAAAGCTTGACGAGCTTTCTGTGTCTGAGCCGGTGTATGAGCTTACCGACAATGACGGCGTTACACACAGGCTCTGGATAGTTACCGATAAGCAGGAAACAGCCGCTGTATGTGCGGCCTTTGCAGATAAGAAGCTTTACATCGCAGACGGACATCACCGCTATGAAACGGCTCTCAACTACCGCAACTATTGCCGTGAGAACCATAAGGGCAGCGGCGAAGAGGACTATGTGATGATGATGCTTGTTGACATGGAGCATCCCGGTCTTGTTGTTCTTCCCACACACAGACTTGTAAGAGGTCTTGAAGGCTTCGACAGTCAGAAGCTTATTGAGGGCTGCAAGGAATATTTTGACGTTACCGAAAAGAACGATATCAGCACTGCTGAAGCAGACCTTAAAGCACTTTATGACAGCGGAAAAAAGGCTTTTGCTTTTTACTGCGGCGGAGAAGGCTATACACTTCTTGTTCTCAGGGACGTTGACGTGCTTGCAAAGCTTCTTCCGGACAAAAGCGCGGCCTCACAGGGACTTGACGTTACAGTGCTGCATACTCTTGTGCTTGAAAAGATACTTGGTATAGATGCCGAAAATATGGCAAAACAGATAAATCTTACCTATGTAAAGCAGTTTGATGATGCGATCGGCAGCGTAAGGACAGGCAAGGCGCAGTGCGCATTTATACTCAATCCTACTAAGGTTACTGAGATACGTGACGTGGCAGCAGCAGGCGAGAAGATGCCGCAGAAATCCACCTATTTCTATCCCAAGCTTATTACCGGCCTTGTAATGAACCGCTTCTGAAATTTATGAAATAAGAGTTTGCCTGCCGAATATCATTTCGGAGGGTCATTATGCCTTGCAAAACTATTGACAAGCTGTCAGATGAAGCTGAATTTTCGGTAGAGATCGACGAAACGGGACTGCCTCTCGTTGAATATGTCGAGTATACTGCGGTGGAAAACAAAAAACAAAAGAACAAAAATACCGCCCCCGTATATGACACGGTGACCGGAGCAATACAAAATGAAAAAGGAAATCTTACCTTGCTTTTTGAGTCTGCCGGAAATAAAGGCAAAAATGAGCTTCCGGAAAAGATGATGCCGCCTCAGAGCAGCTTTGAGAGCGGGCAGGCTGTGTCGGTGGGTTATGACGAACAGTTAAAGCCGGAAGAGGAGCCTGCTCCGGCAGACAACGACCTGTTTTCTCACTCGGACAAAAGACGATCTTTTCACTCGCAGGGCATTGTATATGATGTGGCCGAGGAGCTTTACATACGTGAACGCACCCGTATGGATATAGAGAGTCTTTGTCACCCGCCGTTCCGCAAGGTGTTTGACAGTGAAACTGCTGTTCAGCTTGACCGGAAAGCAGACGAACGGACGAGAAGGCTTTTTTCGGAAATAAGATCGGAGTTCAATAAGGATGAAAAAAAGCCTGAGCCGCCCCAAAAGACGCTTTCAACAGCAAAAGCCGTTGTGCTGCAGCTTTTGTTTTTGCTTCCGGTCGTCAATATATTATCCGCGATAGTTCTTTCGTTTGTGCCTCTTGCGGATAAGAGCATACGTTCTTATGCGCGGGGATATATCATTCTTTCTTCAGTATTTCTTACAGCAGCACTTATATATTTTGTATTCAGCTATTTCAACTATCCGGACAGCGATGCGTTTTTTATACGTCTTATGACTTTGTTCGGCTGAAAAAAAATGAAGGCAATACCATGCAAAGCCGTCAGGCGGTCTTTGTGCGGTATTGCCTCTGGGGGAATGTCTTGCCTTATAGCAGACATTCCCTTTTGAATTTTATAATAATACCTAACAAAAAGCAGACAATTTTTGCGGTCTGCTTTTTATCAGGAATTAGTAATTATGAATAGCTATTTTTCGCTTTCAAAAATATCAGACAGGAATGTGTTCTTTATCGCGCGCATTATCCTGCGGCAGTTGTTATTGTCGTGATATCTGAAAAACTCATGGTTCATTTTTGAGTACTGCTCCGGCTGCGGGAAGCTGCTTTTCATTTCGCTTACGAGGTGTGCGATCAGCGGATCGTGCTCAAAAAACATTCTTCCGAAGCTGCTGTTTGCAAGACCTTCGTTTTTGTATTCCTGCTGTACCGGCAGGCCGTGAGGGTAGTAATAAACTATCGGTTTGTCAAGATATGAAAACCTGAACTGAAGATCGGAATAGTCTGTTACAAGAACGGCAGCCTTCTTTACAAGCTCGATCTCGCTGCTTTCGTCACCCTGAAATATTGTAACAAGCTCATCACTGTGAAATAAACCGCTGTATTTTTCTATCGAGTACGGCATTATTACGGCAATGCGGTATCCGTTTTCTTTGAGAGCCTCGTGCAGCTTCGGGTCTGTCAGCAGATCGTTATACAGCCGGAAAAAACGGCTTTCAGCAAACCGGTAAAAATCGGAATTTTCGTATATGCAGAACTGCCTTCTTTCGCCGGGCGCTATGAGTATGAGCTTTTCAGGCTCGCTGCTCAGAGTATCAAGTATCGGATATCCTGTTACTTTTGTCATTGATTCGTCATAATCGTATATGCTGCGTGTGATGTGCTCCTTTTCTTTTTCGGACGCACAGAAAAAAAGCTGAGTATTGTCTCTTAGCCTGTTGTCAAACTGCGCCGTTGCATAGGTAATGAAGAAATCCTTGACCGAAACGATCTTTGCGTTAAAAAGATCCTTCAGGAACATTATGTCATTTTCGGTAAACATAAGCGATTCATATACATCACAGTCTGATGCGAAAATAATATCAGCACATACGGAAATAAGTTTTGACTTTTTGGAGCCAAGCTCCAGCACACCTTCGTATTCTTCCGAAAGCAGATAATCGTATTCGTCGGAATCACGCTTTGCGGCGTAGTATATCTCCACCTTTTCGCTGCTGAGGTGATTTGTAAAATACCTGTACAGGATATTTCCGTTTGAATTGACTCCAAGCTCGTCGTAAAACAGCAGGTATTTGCTGTCGGTCTTTTCTTCAAGAGTGTTTCGTATATTCTTTCTGAGCTGTCTGTAAAAGAGCGATTCGGAAAGCGGTACTCTTGAACCTGCTTCCGCCATGAACTTGCCCTCACAGATACGCAGAAGATTTTTGGTAGCTCTCCTTATAACGATGGACTGCGATTTCCTGTCATAGGTCATTACCCTGTCCAGAAAGCTCCAATAGCTGTTTTTAAGCTCTGTTGACAATCTTGAAAAAATACCGTCAAATGTCATGCCTATCCTGAATGAGATATTTCGGTATTTCATCACTATAAACACTGTATCGATTTTTTTGCCGCTGCTTACAGGTACAAAAAAGCGGAAAGAATATCTTTTCAGGAAGGTGACGTCAAAGCATTTTCTCAGCGTATATATGCCTGAGCTTATTACCGGATAGCGTTCACCGTTTATGTTTACAAAAACATTGAAGCTGCTGTCGTCAAGATATGAACAGCCGTTAAGTACAGCATCAATATACAGCCCGTCAGCATCAAAATTGACAGTTGTGATATTTGCGGTGATATCTCTCGATCTTCCTATAAGAGCAAGCTCGTGGTGAGCAGCGAACTCTCCGCTGAGAACCGTCTTTTCAAGCCTCATGCATGAATTGTAGTAGCTTTTTTCGATCTGCTCCCTGGGAAGAACAAGGTCGATAGTTGGCTTGAGGTCAGGCTGCCTGTATTTGAGCCTGAGAAGCCTGAAAGCCATTTCATCGTCAAGACCGCACATCCGGCAGAGATTTTTGTTAAGTATTATAGAGTTATCAATATACCTCAGAGCTTCCGATACCTTGCCAAGAAATTCATCAACAAAGCCTCCGATTATCACGTGCTTGTATTTTTCATCAGCGTTAAGTGCAAAGCGGCTGTATATAAGGTACATCATTACTGACTGCGCAAGCACTGAGCCGGGATAATTTATAAGCATAGGAATGACAAGAGAGCTTATCGAATGAGTGTAAAAGTATCTGCTGTACTGCGGCACATATCGGAAAAGGTCATGGTCAGAGGGAAGAGTGGTCGTATATTTGAAATCATCCGTGAATATGTATGAGTAGGTCTGGAGAAGTGCTTCCGTTATGTATTTTGCATCAGCCTGAAAAGGTATGCTTTCGTCAAAGAGCAGCTGGTCTGCAACTCTTTTGCGGAAGAAAAAGCAGCCGAGCATAAGTATGAACTTATCCGGAGTTTCCTTCAGCTTGACTATGCCCTTGGGTATCCCGCAGGTGTACGGACGTGTTTCTCCTCCGGGTGATGATAAAACAGGCTCTATGCAGAGCAGCGGTATTTTCAGCGATTTCAGCGTCTTGCTTTGCAGGGTGCTCAGCGTTTTTGGTGAATATTCGCCGTAATTGTCTGTGAATGTAATATATTTCCCGAAATTCAGCGGCTTTGCATCGTTATAGGCGGCAGCCTCTGATTTTCCTGCTGCATCAACGAAGTATATGTTTTGGGGATATTTTCTGTTGTATTCGGTACAGATCTCAACGCTCTGTTCGCTGCATATTGAATCAATAAGTATGAGCTGTATATTTTCAAGAAAAAATGCTTCGTCAGCAATAACAGATGAGATAGCCTTATTAAGATTTGAATCACTTTTTATCAATAGATCAATACTGTAAAAAAAGCTTTTTGGCATAGCTGCCTCCCTTTATTGATACGCCGGATTTTCTCCATTATAGTACAACTGCCTTGAATTGTCAATTTACAAAGAGGTTACAAGAAATACTTGACAGAACAAAAATGTAATCATATAAAAAAATGTGTTTTTTGCCGAAAAATGTTTTATTCTTTATTCACGGTTGACAATCGCGGAATTTTGTTTTATAATTCAACCAAAGACAGCAAGGGCGCTGTAGGTTGGACTTATCAGCCTATTGCGGCCTTTTTTATTTTACAAAAATTACCATATATTGAACAGGGAGTATGACTTTATGAAAGTACCTGAGATCTTCGGCAGTCTTGTATTCAACGATGCAGCAATGAAGGAGCGTCTTCCCAAGGGCACCTATAAAGCTCTGAAAAAGACGGTTGAGGAAGGAAAATCGCTTGATATCAGCGTGGCAAATGTCGTTGCGCATTCCATGAAGGAGTGGGCGCTTGAGCATGGAGCAACGCACTACACACACTGGTTCCAGCCAATGACAGGAATAACGGCAGAAAAGCACGACAGCTTTATCACACCTACCGAGGGCGGCGGCGTGATAATGGAATTTTCAGGCAAGGAGCTTATAAAGGGCGAACCCGATGCATCAAGCTTTCCCTCAGGCGGCATTCGTGCTACCTTTGAGGCTCGCGGCTATACTGCATGGGATCCGAGCTCCTATGCATTTATAAAAGACGGTTCACTCTGCATACCTACGGCATTCTGCTCCTATACGGGAGAGATACTCGATAAAAAGACGCCTCTTCTGCGTTCTATGGAAGTCATGAATGTTCAGGCACTCAGAGTGCTCCGCGTATTGGGCGATAAAGAAACAGAAAGAGTTATCACTACAGTCGGGCCTGAACAGGAGTATTTTCTTGTTGACAAGGAAGTATTCAAGAAGCGCAAGGATCTTATCTACTGCGGAAGAACTCTCTTTGGTGCAAGACCGCCAAAGGGACAGGAGCTTGACGACCATTATTTCGGTACCATCAAGCCGAGAGTATCCGCATACATGAAGGAGCTTGACGAAGCTCTCTGGAAATACGGCATATACGCAAAAACAAAGCACAACGAGGTAGCACCCGCACAGCACGAGCTTGCTCCTATATTTGATTCCTCAAATATAGCTACTGACCATAACCAGCTTACTATGGCAACAATGAAGGACATCGCCGATAGGCACGGCCTTGTGTGTCTCCTCCACGAAAAGCCCTTTGCAGGCGTTAACGGTTCAGGCAAGCACAATAACTGGTCTATGTCTACCAATACAGGCAAGAACCTTTTTGACCCGTCCAGGAACCCGCGTGAGAATATAACGTTCCTTGTGTTCCTTGCTGCGGTGATACGTGCGGCTGACGACCATCAGGATCTTCTGAGAATATCTGTTGCAAGCGCAGGAAACGATCACCGTCTTGGCGGCAATGAAGCACCTCCTGCAATTATTTCCATGTACCTTGGCGATGACCTTTCAGAGGTTCTTCGCTCAATAATGTATAACGAAGCATACACAAACAAAGATGACCAGATAATGGAAACAAACGCAGGCGTTCTCCCGAATTTTGTCAAGGACACCTCAGACCGTAACCGTACATCACCGTTTGCATTCACAGGCAACAAATTTGAGTTCAGGATGGTAGGCTCTGCCGAGAATATCGCCTGCACAAATACTATAATCAATACGATAGTTGCCGATGCACTCTGCGACTTTGCAGACGAGCTTGAAAAAGCAGATGACGTCAGGTCGGCTGCTGAGGAGCTTGTAAGACAGACACTGCTCAAGCACAAGAGAATCATTTTCAACGGTGATAACTACTCTGAGGAGTGGGTGGCTGAGGCAAAGAAGAGAGGACTTCTCAACTTCCGTTCACTTCCGGAAGCTCTCCCTCACTACACGGACGAGAAGAATGTAAAGCTCTTCGGCAAGTATGGCATTTACACAGAGGTTGAGCTTCGTTCAAGAACAGAGATCATTCTCGAAAACTATTCCAAGATCATTAACATAGAAGCTCTTACAGCCCTTGATATGGCAAAGAAGGATATCGTTCCTGCCGTTACCTCATATATCAAGGAGATCGCAGAAACAGTGAACCTTCTCAGCTCAATAGACGGCGACCTTGTTCCTGCGCCGGAGGTCGAGCTTCTCAAAAAGCTTTCAAGACTGCTTTCATGCTTCATCAACAGGATAGATGATCTTGATAAGGCTGTTGTTGGCGCAAGGGATGTTGAAGGCATTGCAGAGAATGCGATGTACTACAAGGATAGTGTACTCAGTGCTATGCAGGCGCTTCGTGCAGTTGCCGATGAGATGGAGTCAAATATGTCCTCTAAGTATTGGCCTTATCCGTCCTACGGAGCAATGCTTTTCAGTGTTTGATTGTAATTCTGACGCAGGGTATGCTTGTACGATACGGCACCGGATTTTGCTTTAAAGAAATCAGCAGCACCCTCACGGACTATAGTGGTCTGTGGGGGTGCTGCTGCGTTTATGCTTTGCCGCATTCAGGAATTATCATCGAACCTTATTTTTAGCTTCCGTATGATCTGCCTGATCTGACGGGCGGAGCTTTCTTTAACCATTGACGGTGATAATTATGACCTGATGTGATGCTTATCACATACTCTTTTCGTAAGCCTCGATCATCTTTTTCACCATCTGACCGCCTACTGAACCGGCCTGACGTGAAGTAAGGTCTCCGTTGTAGCCCTGCTTCAGGTCAACGCCGACCTCGCTTGCGCATTCCATCTTGAACTTATTCATGGCGTCTCTTGCTTCGGGTACATTAATAGAGTTATTGTTGTTGCTTGACATAAGATCTTCTCCTTTTTTATAGATTAACAGTCATAAGCATTCCGGTTATTTTCGCATTTATAAAGCTGTTTTGATCTTCAAGAAGCCAAAAATCAAAAATTTCGCTCAAGCCTTTTCAAAGGCTTGCAGGGTCCAGGGGCAGAGCCCATGGTCGCCGCTCGCAAGCGGCGAAATACTTAGTGAAATACTTAGCGGAATATCCGGAAAATTTTCATGTCCGTCCGTTGTCTTATGCAAGCTTTACTGATGAGTCAGCACCGCAAAAGCATTATATGACCCTGAACAGACACAATATAATGATACATTGAGCATCAGGGTCATACAGTATCCTGCGCCTGTCTGCATCACTTTTTTATGACTGTGTTATTATTATTCTCAACATTTTTATCATTATTACAATTTTCTTGTGGTAAATAATTCAAGATATTTTTTCTTAAATCCCGACTTGCACACGGGTCATAAAACAGCCGCAATTATGCACAGTAAACCGATGAAAAACATCAAAATGACATTTACGATATTCCAAAATGCTCGTTTTAAGTAAGGAAAACTATGTAAATATGCCATTTTTTAATAATCTATGACCCACCTGCAAATCGGGATTTTTTTTTCTTAAAAACATCTTGAATTATTTTAAGTAAATATTCATTTTAATTTCATTTTGTTTTAATAGGCGCTTTAAACTAATATTTTAAAATTTTAAATATCAGAGGAAAGAAAATCCAAATGAAAAAAATATAGATGAAAGAATATACGGAGGGGGTATGATGAATGAAGATACTGATAGCCGAGCAGGACAGAGATTTTTCTTCGGCGTTTTCGATCCTGTTCGGTATGGATTCTGACACGGTAACTGTTGTTTATGACGGTACGCAGGTCATTTCAAGGCTTGAAAACGGTCAGGACTTTGATATAGCGGTTGTGGACGAATCACTTCCGAGAATAAATGCCAAAAAGCTGCTTGAACCGCTTTCGGCCAGAAACATACCTGTTATAGTATTAACATCTGAAAAGCTTACGGCTTCTAAACTGACAGCATCTCCGCTTGCAAACGAATATATTTCACTGCCGTTTCTTCCGGCTGAACTTGCCGGCCTGATAAAAAGTGTATCCGATAAAAAGAAAAGCAAAGAAAAGCTTGAATTTGAGGATATTAATATCAGTGTTCCCGATTTCAAGCTGTGCGGCAGCATTCCCGTAACAAACGGAGAGATAGAGCTTTTTGGCGCGCTGATAAGGCATGAACAGGTCAGCGGCAAGCACATGGGACCTTATATTTCAGCGCTGAACGCAAAGCTTGAAAGACTGAACAAAAATACCCGCATAAAATACCTGATAGATGAGGGTTACAGGATGGTGAAAATACAAAATGAATAAAGCAAGAAAAAAATTCGTTATCTTTTCGGAGCTCTCGGTGATACTGCTGTTAGCGCTCCTTTTGACTACCATAAACGTGATAAACTTCACGATGGCTGCTGATGAGGCCGATATGATGACAGAGCGGATAGCCCGCATGAACGGTTCGCTTGATTCTGACAGAAAGATAGATAATATGGTACCTCCGCCTGACGAAGCGCCGTCCGTTACAGAAGGCAGCGATTCATCTCCGGCAGCGGCACAGAGCCGCAGCGAAAATACGGAACCGAAAAATAACCGCAGCATCAAGCAGTTTCGTTTGAACGGAGGACGCTTCGACAATATGGGGCCTAATTCTCCGGAGATGAATTCTTCGCTGAGATATTTCACCTATTCCATTGATAAAGACGGCAATGTTGAAAAGGTCGATTTCAGGATGTCGGCTGTCAGTGAAGAACAGGCAGCAAGCTGGGCGCAAAGCCTGCAAAACGGAAGCACCGGATGGACTAACACTTCATATCGCTACCGTGTTTATGAGGCAAACAAAAAGCTCTATGTAACCGTAATAGATCAGAGCCGTGAGCTGTGGCCGTGCTACAGAATACTTATAATTTCAATAATCGGCGGAGCAGTGCTGATAATCATAAGCTTTTCAGCATTTCAGATTCTTGGCAGGAAGCTTTTCAGACCGCTTGAAGAAGCAGACAGAAAGCAGAAGCAGTTTATCTCAAAGCTTGAAAATGAATTCAAGATGCCGCTCACGATCATCAACGCCGACACAGAAACACTCGAACGCCAGGGCGGAACGAACGATCAGACAAAATCTATCGACAAGCAGGTAAGGCGTATGACAAGGCTTGTCAAGGAGCTTGGAGCACTGAGCATCTTTGATGAGAGCGAAAGCAGGACACGAATTGATATATCCGATCTGACGATGGCAATACTCGAAAACAACAAGGCTAAGTTCGAGGAAAAGAATATCAGTCTCAGCATTGACATAGAGCCGGGAATATCACTTTATATCAGCGATAACGCATATAAAGAAGTCATGCGGGAGCTGATCTCAAACTCTCTCAAATTCTCGGTTTCTAAGGCGAGCTTTACGCTTGCAAGGCACAAGGACAGGATCAAGCTCATACAGAAAAATGATGCAAAGCTTCCCGACGGAAACTACGATCAGATATTTGACAGGTTTACAATGCTTGAAAATGCCGAAGGTACATCGGGTACAGGCCTCGGACTTGCTTATGTAAAAGATACCGTCCGCGCAAGCAACGGAAGACTTTCGGCGGCTGTCAGAAACGGCACCATGACCATAAGCATTGATCTTTGATACGGAGGTGAGATAATGGCTGAAGTAACAAAACCTGTCGTAGTTATGAAGCGCTACGAAATGAAGTATATTATGAGTCCGGAACAGACCGAATACTTCAAAAAGAGTGTTGAAGGGCACATGAAGATAGACAAGTTCGGACTTACCTCTATCGCTTCACTATACTATGACACACCGAATTACAGACTGATACGGACATCTGTTGAAAAGCCGCCCTTCAAGGAAAAGATCAGGCTTCGCTCCTACGGGCTGGCAACAGATACCTCACCGGTATTTCTTGAACTGAAAAGAAAGGCCTACGGAATAGTTTACAAACGCAGGGTGCAGTCTACAATACCTCTTGTGAACAAGTTCTTTTACGGTGAGGGCGATATATGCGCAGGCGGACAGATAAACCGTGAGATAACTACCTTCCGCGATTATTATCAGACTCTGGTACCGGCCTGTCTGATAATCTACGACAGAGTGGCTTACTTTCAGCCTGACGGTGATCTTCGTCTTACAATAGATCATGATCCCCGGTACCGTTATGAGGATCTTGATCTTAAAACCTCAATGGACGGAAATTCGCTCCTTAAAGACGGCTATACGATACTTGAAGTAAAGGTACAGCAGGCAGTTCCGCTGTGGCTTTCGGAGATACTTACAAAGGGCAGAATATACAAGGGCAGCTTCTCAAAATACGGAGAAGCCTACAGACAGCAATTACTTAAAGTTAAAAATGAAAGGAACATCTGATCATGTTTGATTCTATTTATACAGCTAACGGCGGCGTTTCAGCATCACAATTCTTTATTATGGCAGCGGCTTCGATCGTTTCGGGCTTTGTTTATGCATGGCTGATGTCATTCAAGATCAGAGCCAAGAAGAGATTCTTTATAGTGACGGCCGTAGTACCGTTCATCGTGTCGGCAGTTATTACATTTGTCAGCGGCAATATCGGCGCAGGCGTAGCAGTCGGCGGCGCATTCAGTCTGATAAGGTTCAGAAGTGCTCCCGGCAGCGCAGACGAAATAAGCTCACTTCTCATCGCAATGGGCTCAGGCATCGCCTTTGGTATGGGCTATGTTGCCTACGGTGTGATAATCCTTTTGGGCATGGCGGTAATATATCTTATATTCTCGCTCCTTCCGATATTTGAGCACAAATCAATGAGTGAAGAAAGACTTCTGAGGATAACGATACCTGAATCACTCGAATACTCAGGCGCATTTGACGATACCTTCGCACACTATCTCAAAAGCTGCGAAAACGCAGGTGTCAAGACTACAGGCATGGGTTCAATGTTCCGCCTTTCCTTCAAGATAGTAATGAAGGATCCTGCTGAAGAAAAGGAATTTATTGATGAGCTCAGAACAAAGAACGGCAATCTCGAAATAGCAGTCCTTCCTTATACCGAGCCGCAGAACCAGCTTTGAGCTGAGCAGGTACTTCTGTAAACATTCGCGTCCCTATTAGCATAATTTTTTATTGATCCAAAGGAGTGTACTCGTATGAAAAAAGCTATTGTAATATTTATGTCGCTGCTTGTAACGGTTCTTTCTTTATCCGGATGCGGAGGTCAGGCGTCAGACAGCAGCAATAATTCCGGCACAGCATCGCAGACGGTATCCGTATCATCCCAGAACAGCAGCGAAAATGAAGCATCACAGAATTCTTCCGTTTCATCTGAGACTTCATCCGAGACTTCATCCGAAGCTTCATCACATTCGGAAAGCTCGTATTTCTCCGATGCCGACTATAAGGACGTAAGCTCTGAAACACCTCATGCGGAAATAGTGTTCTCAGACGGTTCGGCAACGATATCCGACACTACAAGAGGTTCCGTGTCTGACAAAAAAGTAACCATAACCTCCAAGGGTATCTATAAGGTCAGCGGCTCGTCTGAGGATATCTCGATAGTTGTTGATGATTCCGCCAAATCCGGAAATGTCTATATCATACTTGACAATGTAACAATGAATACAACATCTGCACCGTGTATCAAAGTAGAAAATGCCGATAAGGTCATAATTCAGGCTGTCGGCTCAAATACGCTTTCGTTCAACAGCAGCGACAGCTCTGCAAAGGCTGACGGCGCTGTATATGCAAAGGATGACGTTACAATAAACGGCAGCGGTACCATTCAGATCAATTCAAATCTTCACGGCATAGTCTGCAAGAATGATATCAGGATAACAGGCTCCTCTGCGGTGATCAATGCGGGCAGTGTCGGAATAAAGTCGGAGGGTACTGTGCGTGTGGGCGGAGGTACCGTAAATATAACCTCAGGACATGACGGTGTGCAGGTCGAAAATGATGATAACGATGCAGGCTTCTATTTTGAAAATGCTGAAATGGTCGTTATCTCAGGCTATGACGGTATCTCGGTAAAAGCGGGTGACAGCAGCAAGAACTTTACAGGCTTTGTTGAACTGAACGGCGGGACGCTCAATATTTCTTCACCATCCGGAGCAGGCGCCGATGCCTCCAAGGACAGCAGCGTTTCACAGAAGGGCATAAAGACAGACGGCAGCATCACTGTTACAGGAACAAAGATCGGTATCTCGGCGGCAGATGACGCTATTCACAGCAATGCAGACATAACCATCAATTCCGGCGATGTTACTCTCAGATCAGGCGATGACGGTATTACAGCGGCAGGCAATCTGACGATCAACGGCGGCTATGTTATTGTCGGCAAATCCTATGAGGGTCTTGAAGCTGAAAACGTGACGATCAACGGCGGAACAGTAAACATAACTGCAAGCGATGACGGCATCAACTGCTCCGGCGGTTCGGATACCTCTTCAAAAGATGATGATCCATGGAGCAGCGGCAACACAAACGCAAAGCTTACGATAAACGGCGGAAATATTTATGTTAACTCTGAAGGCGACGGACTTGACAGTAACGGTTCTATTTATGTTACCGGCGGTACAGTCATTGTTGAAGGTCCTTCCTCTTCCGGCAACGGCGCTCTTGACAAGGGTGACGGCAGCGGCTGTGTGGCAAGCATAACCGGCGGAACAGTCATTGCAATAGGTACATCGGATATGGCTATTAATTTTGATACGGGTACACAATGCTCTGCTCTTGTTTCGCTTTCCGGCACAGAGGGTACACAGATAAGCGTTGATGACGGCTCAGGACTTAGTTTTAATGCGACAAAGAGCTTCTCGTCAGTGGTATATTCTTCTCCGGAACTTAAAGAGGGCGGTACCTGCACTATTACAGCGGGCAGCAGCAGTGCAGTGGCAGATTTCACCTCGGGTATGTATTATTCCGATGTTTCAGGCAGAGGCATGGGCGGACGTCCGTGGTAATTATTTTATAGCATCAAAAAAATCACCTGCATCATTTCTGAACTGACAGAAAGATGCAGGTGTCTTTTATTTTGTACCTGATGTGCATAATCAACTAATTTATAACATATATATTGTATATGCTAAAGCTTGACAACACTATATCTTGTGGCTATAATATAATACAGACTTCATAAACCGCTGTATGATGTATCACTGATATATGCAAAACACAGCTTGTTGTATTATACATCATTGCTTCTGCAAATGCAACAGGCATTTTGGCTAATTTCTGATACAATATAGATCGTATATTTTGAACGGAGATGTTTTAATTATGAAGATAATCAAAAGAAATTCCTCGGAGGAGGTATTCAACGGCGAAAAGATCATCAACGCAGTGACCAAAGCGAATAACGCCGGTGACAAGCGTTATCTCACAAATGAGCAGATAAGGGATATCGCTGAGTATGTGGAATACAAATGCTCAAAGATGGGCAGAGCCGTATCTGTTGAGGAGATACAGGACATGGTCGAGGATCAGATCATGGCCAAGGGCGCATTTGAGCTTGCAAGGAGATATGTAAAATATCGCTACACACGTTCACTTATCAGACGTGCAAACACGACCGACAATAAGATACTGAGCCTTATCGAATGCAACAACGAGGAAGTAAAGCAGGAAAACTCAAACAAGAACCCGACTGTAAACAGTGTGCAGCGTGACTATATGGCGGGTGAAGTCAGCAAGGATCTCACAAAGAGACTGCTGCTTTCAAATGATATCGTTGAAGCACATGAAAACGGTATTATCCATTTCCATGACAGTGACTATTTCGCTCAGCATATGCATAACTGCGATCTTGTAAATCTTGAGGATATGCTTCAGAACGGAACTGTCATAAGCGAAACGCTTATCGAAAAGCCGCACAGCTTTTCTACGGCCTGCAATATCGCTACTCAGATAATCGCCCAGGTAGCGAGCAACCAGTACGGCGGACAGAGCATAAGCCTTACACACCTTGCGCCCTTCGTACAGGTATCAAGAGAGAAAATAAAGCGTGAATTTCTTGAAGAGCTTAAAGAAATGAACTGCACCATTCCGGAAGAAACAATAAATTCCATCGTTGAGGAAAGGCTCAAAAAGGAGATCACCAAGGGTGTGCAGACTATTCAGTATCAGGTAGTGACTCTTCTTACCACAAACGGACAGGCGCCTTTTGTTACAGTCTTTATGTATCTTAATGAGGCTAAGGACGAACAAGAGAAGAAGGACCTTGCTATGATAATTGAGGAAACTCTTCGTCAGCGCTATATCGGCGTCAAGAACGAAGAGGGTGTATGGGTAACACCTGCATTCCCGAAGCTCATATATGTTCTTGAAGAGGACAACATCACAGAGGGCAGCAAGTATTGGTACCTTACAGAGCTTGCTGCAAAATGTACGGCCAAGAGAATGGTTCCTGATTATATATCAGAGAAGGTAATGCTCAAAAACAAGATAGACAAAAACGGCGAGGGTCACTGCTACACCTGCATGGGCTGCCGCAGCTTCCTCACACCTTACATTGATGAAAACGGAAATCCCAAGTATTACGGAAGATTCAATCAGGGCGTTGTAACGATAAATCTTGTGGATATTGGTCTTTCAGCCGAAAAGGATATGGATAAGTTCTGGAAGATATTTGACGAGAGAATGGAGCTTTGCCATAAGGCTCTCAGGGCACGTCATGAGCGTCTTAAGGGTACGCTTTCGGATGCGGCTCCTATCCTTTGGCAGTACGGCGCCATTGCAAGACTTAAAAAGGGAGAGCCTATCGACAAGCTGCTTTACGGCGGTTATTCAACGCTTTCTCTCGGTTATGCAGGCCTTTGGGAGTGCGTATACAGCCTGATAGAAAAGAAGCTTACAGAAGAAGAAGGCAAGGAGCTCGGACTTAAAATAATGAAGAAGCTCAACGAGTATTGTGCAAAGTGGAAGGCTGATGAGCATATTGACTACAGTCTCTACGGCACACCGCTTGAAAGCACTACCTACAAATTTGCAAAGTGTCTGCAAAAGCGTTTCGGCATCATAAAGGGCGTTACCGACAAGAATTATGTAACAAACAGCTATCATGTACACGTTACTGAGGAGATCAATGCATTCGACAAGCTAAAGCTTGAATCGGAGTTCCAGGCACTTTCACCGGGCGGCGCTATAAGCTATGTAGAGGTTCCCGATATGCAGAATAACCTCCAGGCTGTATTGAAGGTTATGCAGTTCATCTATGACAACATAATGTATGCAGAGCTGAATACAAAGAGCGATTATTGCCAGGTATGCGGATATGACGGCGAAATACAGATCGTTACCGATGATGACGGCAAGCTGGTATGGGAATGTCCCAAGTGTCATAACCGCGATCAGAACAAAATGAACGTAGCCCGCAGGACCTGCGGCTATATAGGATCACAGTTCTGGAATCAGGGCAGAACGCAGGAGATAAAGGAGAGAGTTCTCCACCTTTCAACTCATGCGTTCCAGAACGAAAAGGCAGCAGTAAACGAATGATATATTTTTGGGCGGATAATGATGGATCTTTGAGATGCTTCGATCATAAATATATCGAATTCAGGGATCGTGATAAGGGGCATGGGTTACCAGAAGCTCCGGCTCAGCTTTCGGGGGGACTTTCAGTTGAAAGTCCCCCCGAATTATAATAATACTAATACCTAACAAAAAGCAGACAATTTTTGCGGTCTGATTTCCGCAATACTTTATTGTCGTTCTCGGAATCCGTCAGGATCCCTGCGTCCTCCGCCGTGTCTTGCGAAAATCATCCTCGCAAACCTAATTCTGCTTTTTATCAGGAATTAGTATAAGATTTCTCATTGTGTATTTTACAGAACCAGAGGTGTTGATAATGTTTGTAGGCGAGATAATTACGGCAGACAGTGCCAACGGAACAGGAATAAGAGTAAGCTTGTTTGTATCGGGCTGTACAAATCACTGTAAGGGCTGTTTTCAGCCGCAGACATGGGATTTTGAATACGGCAGGCCATATACTCAGGAAATAGAGGATATAATTATAAATGAGCTTTCCAAAAGCTATTATGACGGCCTCACTATACTTGGTGGAGAGCCGTTTGAGCAGTCAAATCAGAGAGGGCTGCTCGACCTGATACGCCGTGTAAAAAAAGAGCTTCCCGACAGAAATATATGGATGTTCACAGGCTTTACCTATGACAAGGATCTTGTGCCGGGCGGCTGCCGCTATATTGAATGTACAGACGAGATACTTGACAGCATAGATATCCTTGTAGACGGAAGGTTTGTTGAGGAACTGAAAAACATTTCGCTTGTTTTCAGGGGCTCTGAAAATCAGAGGATAATTGACATGAAAAAAACAAGGGCAGAGGGGAGAGTTGTGCTCTCTCCGCTTATGAACAAATAAGAGATTTATCTGCCCGTTATGTATGAGCATTTGTTTTTATAAAGGGTGCGCCTTAATAGAAAAGGCTTGTCATTTTGTCAACGGCTTCGATCACGTTTTCTGTACCGAATTTCTTTTCATACTCAAATATTGCATAAAAACTGCCCATGAGCTGATAGGTTATCTTTACATTTGTAAATACATCGTCCTTTAGCTCGGGCTTCTGGCTGAAAAGCCGCTGCTTTATGCCGTCCTCTATTTTTTCGGGCAGCCTTGAAAACTGTGCTCCGGAAAAAAGCACCGTAACCAGTCCTTTGTTTGAGATGTATCCGTTTATCATGCTGTGAGATGCTTTTAACGGGTCTTTTATAAGCTCCTCCGGGTCATTGCCGAAGCTTATGATGTTGTCAACGACCTCCATTTGCAGCTGCTCCGAAAGGTCGTAAATATCCTTATAATGCAGATAAAATGTTGCTTTGCTTATTTCGGCCTTATCGCAAAGCTCCTTTACGGTTATTTTTTCAAGGCTTTTTTTAGATCTTATCGAAAGAAATGCGTTGTGAATATTGCGCCTTGTTTTCATAGCCCTCATGTCCATAATAAAAACTCCCTTGTCATTTTTTGAATAGTGTCAAATAATTGACTGTTGTACAAAAGTGTAGATTGAAAAAGCTGTAAAATGTGGTATATTTATTATAGTACATTATTAAACCACAGTCAATTACTAAGGAGGGGCTATTATGGATTTTTATGGCTTTTATACAGGTGCTGTTTTTGATGCATACAACTGGCTTGGTGCTCACTACACTCCGGAAGAAACTACCTTCCGTACCTTTGCGCCTCAGGCAGCAGGAGTTGAGCTTGTTCTTGAAGGCAAAGTGATACCTATGGAAAAGGTCTATAACGGTCAGTTCTACGAGATAAGCGTCAAGGAGCTTCCCGAAGGTTCAAAGTATGAGTACCGTATCCGCGGCAATAACGGACAGGTCGATCACTGTGACCCTTATGGCTTTTCAATGGAGCGCCGTCCGGATCATCGTTCAATAACCTTCGACCTTGGTTCCTATAAATTCAATGACAGCGACTGGATGAAAAAGCGTTCGGATATGCTGAAAAAACCTCTTAACATATATGAGCTTCATGCAGGCTCATTCAAAAAGCCCGGAAGTGCTCCCGACAGCTGGTACGACTATGAGCAGCTTGGAGAAGTGCTTATCCCGTATCTTCTCAAAAGCGGATATAACTATGTTGAGTTTCTTCCGCTGTGCGAGCATCCGAGTGATGAAAGCTGGGGATATCAGACAACCGGCTATTATGCTCCCACAAGCAGATACGGCTCTCCGGACAAGCTTATGAAGCTTATTGATATGCTACACAAAAACAACATAGGTGCAATACTTGATTTTGTTCCCGTACATTTTGCAATGGACGCTTACGGCCTTTCAAGATATGACGGTTCGGCACTGTATGAATATCCGAGCAATGACGTAGGCAGGAGCGAATGGGGAAGCTGCAATTTCATGCATTCAAGAGGAGAGGTAAAGAGCTTCCTGCAGTCATCTGCAAACTTCTGGCTCAAAGAGTTCCATTTTGACGGTCTGAGAATGGACGCTATCAGCAGGATCATCTTCTGGCAGGGAGATGAGAGGCGCGGCGTCAACAGCAATGCAGTCGATTTTGTAAAGAACATGAACAGCAAGCTCAAAACAATGAATCCGGGCTGTATGCTCATTGCAGAGGACAGCACGAGCTTCCGCGGTATAACTACACCTACGGATAAAGGCGGTCTTGGCTTTGACTACAAGTGGGATCTTGGCTGGATGAACGATACTCTGGGTTATTTTGCGATGCCGCCCGAAAAGCGTGTTGAAAATTACCACAAGCTTACATTCTCAATGATGTATTTCCGTGATGAGCAGTACCTTCTGCCGCTTTCACACGATGAAGTAGTACACTGCAAGGGCACAATAGTCAATAAGATGTATGGTTCACAGTATGAAAAGCTCAGTCAGGCGAAGGCTCTTTATATGTATATGCTTACCCATCCCGGAAAGCAGCTCAATTTTATGGGCAACGAGCTTGGACAGCTCCGCGAGTGGGATGAAAAGAGAGAGCTTGATTTCTTCCTGCTTGAGGATTTCAAGCACAAGACCTTCAATGAATATATGATCGACCTGAATAATGCTTATCTGGAGCATCCTGCGATGTATGAGGAGGACTACGACGAAAACGGATTTGAATGGGCTGACTGCCACCAGGAGTCCAGGCTGATCTATGCGGTTATCCGCAGAAGCGGGAAAGAAACGCTGCTTGCGCTTTTCAACTTTGGAAATACAGTTCAGACCGGATATTCATTGAAGCTTGATAAGGTGACAAATGCACAGCTTCTGATGTGCTCAGAGGATCTGAAATACGGCGGCAGCATTGCAGAGCCGCATGAGCTTTTTACACTTGCAGGCGAAAATCTTATATGCAACCTTCCGCCATATTCGGCTGCACTTCTCAGCATTGAATGATGAGATCAAAAACATGAATTTCAATGCAGCAACTTAAAAAAGATAGTGTTGTTTTATGGGACTCTTTTCCGGACGAAAGAGTCCCTTTTATATTGGGCGTTATTGAACTCTGTGACGATCTGCGTTTTGACAAAATCTGTAAATTTTTGGTGAAAAGTTTATTATTTGTGTTGAATAAAATGGATTATTTTGCTATAATTTATAATGTTCCGGGGAAATAGTCACAGCAGTTCAGAACGCTTGTTTTCTTGGACTGATATGATTTTTGTTTGCCAGATTATGAATTACAGTTCGGGGAGAGTATAAAATGCAGAACAATACGATTCGGATATATAAGATCTTATGCACCGCGCTTTCTATAATGATAATGCTGCTCCTGTTTGAAAATATCGTTTGTTCAGGTACGATCCTGACGGCAAACGCTGAGAATGATACTTCTTCGGAGGAAACATTTGACCCTGTTGAAGAAGATGAGGTCTATTCCAATGTGCTGTATGACAACACAAACGGGCTGCCGACCTCTGAGGCTAATGACATTGCACAGACAAACGAGGGCTTTATATGGATAGGCAGCTACGGCGGTCTTGTGCGCTATGACGGCAGCAGCTTCACGCGCATAGGCACTATGGACGGCGTTTCAAGTGTGAGGTGTCTGTATGCAGATAAAAAAGACAGGCTGTGGCTCGGCACTACAGACAACGGTGCGGCGGTCATGGAAAAGGGAAATTTCAGATTCTTTGATGAACTCAGCTCCATGACGGTATACAGCATTTCCGAGGATGAAAACGGCATTATATATATAGCTTCACAGGACGGCATATTTACTGTTCAGGCAAATGATCCTGAAATGAAAGCCGCTCTTATTGACGACCAGAGGATAAAAATAATCTATACTGAGGACCTCAAAAGGGGAGCAGACGGCTGTGTTTACGGAGTGACATCGGAGAGCGACATTTTCTCAATGAAGGACGGCAGGATAACCGGATTCTGGGAGCATGATCTACTTGGGCTTGGAACGATATCCTGCGTTTTGCCAGACCCTGAGAACAGCGGCAAGATATATATTGATACGATCGATGATGAGCTTATTTACGGTACACTTGACAAGAGCTTCAAGCCGGAATCAAAGGTAAATACCTTGCCGATCTCAAATGTTCACGGGCTTGACTATGTGATAGGCAAGATATGGCTGTGCTCGGAGCACGGAGTGGGTGTGCTTGAAAATGACAGCGTCATCATTCCGAAGAGCATTGTGACGAGTGCATCTGTCGGTCATGTGATGTGTGATTATCAGGGTGATCTCTGGATCACTTCTGACCGCCAGGGCGTGATGAAGATCGTTCCGAACCGCTTCAACGATCTTTACAAGCGTTATGATATTCCTAAGGCTGTGGTAAATGCGACCTGTCTTTGCGGCGGCAGACTTTTCGTTGCTACCGATACCGGTCTGACGGTGATCGACAATAACGGAATGGTCGGTTCTCTGCCTGTTGATAAAAAAATAAAGCTGCGCAACGGGGATAAAGAAACAAGTGATCTTATAGAACTGCTGAATGGCTGCCGTATCCGCTGTGCGATCCGTGACAGTAAGGACAGGCTGTGGCTTTCAACATGGTGTACATACGGCCTTTTGTGCTATGATAAGGGTAAATTAACGATCTATGATGAAAGATCCGGACTTATATCAGACAGGTTAAGAGGCATCTGCGAAACGAAGGACGGCTCTATACTTGTTTCACTTACAGGCGGTGTCTGCGTAATAAAGGACGGAAAGGTGCAGAAGTCTTACGGCGCAGAAGCAGGCATAGTAAACAGTGATATGCTTACCGTTGCAGAGGGCAGAGACGGAGATATTATCCTTGGGTCAAACGGCTATGGGATATATGTTATCAATAAGAGCGGCGAGCTGAAAAGCATAGGTCTTGATGACGGGCTGAACTCAAAAACGATAATGCGCATAAAAAAGGACAGGAGCCGTGACGTTTACTGGATAGTGACGAGCAATTCGATCGCATATATGACTGATGATTATAAAGTCAGGACGGTCAGCAGGTTCCCTTACAGCAATAACTTTGATATTTATCAGAACAGCAAGGATGAAATGTGGGTGCTGAGCAGTGCGGGAATTTTTGTTGAGCCTACAGAGAAGATGCTTGCAAATGCAGAGACTAACCCGATATACTACGGTATATCAAACGGACTGCCGTGTATCTCAACGGCAAACTCCTACAGCGAGCTGACAGAAAGCGGTAAGCTGTATATTGCAGGCAACAAGGGTGTTGTAAAGGCGGATGTTGAGGAGACATTCCCGCACGATACCGACCTGAAGGCCTCTGTGCCGTATATAGACGCAAACGGTATAAGGATATATCCCGATGAAAACGGTGAATTCAGGGTTGGTTCAAACGTAAAGAAGCTTACTATTTACAGTCATGTTTTCAATTATTCAATGACTACACTCAGGGTCTCTTATCATCTTGACGGCTTTGAAGATACCGAAACTACCGTTGACCGCAATGCGCTTGCACCGATAGATTATACCAACCTTCACGGCGGAGATTATACCTTCGTTATGAATATAAGATCTCCGGACAGTGTTATCAATGAGTCGATCAAGGTACGCATAATAAAAGAGAAGGCTTTTTATGAGCAGGCATGGTTCTATATCGTTACGGGAGTGCTTGTGATCGTTATCGCAGCAGTCATTGTACGCATATACATCAGAGTCAAGATGCGCAAGCTTGAAAAGAAACAGCGTGAAAGCATGGAGCTTGTTCACGAGATAACGGAAGCCTTTGCAAAGGTCATAGATATGAAGGATGCCTATACAAACGGTCATTCTACCCGTGTGGCAAAATATACGGCTATGCTTGCAAAGGAGCTTGGCTGTGACGAGGAGACCATCGAGAAATACTACTATATTGCCCTTCTGCACGATATCGGCAAGGTCGGCGTACCGTCTGAGGTACTCAATAAGCCGGGCAAGCTGACTGACGAGGAGTTTGATATCATCAAATCTCATGCATCACTCGGATACGGCGCTCTTGACGGCATAAGCATCATGCCTGAGCTTTCACTCGGTGCACAGTGCCACCATGAACGGCCTGACGGAAAAGGCTATCCGAATCATCTCAAGGGCGATGAGATACCGAGGGTCGCACAGATAATCGCTGTTGCCGACTGCTTTGATGCAATGTATTCAAATCGTCCCTACAGAAAGCGCATGAACTTTGAAAAGGCTGTTTCGATCATTAAAGAGGTTTCCGGAACACAGCTTACAGCTGACGTAGTTGATGCTTTTCTGCGGCTTGTTGATAAGGGTGAGTTCCGTGACCCCGAAGACAACGGCGGCGGCACTGTTGAGAATATCGAAAATATCCGCAAGTAACGCCCGGTTTTTCGCAGCTATCAATTTTATCCGTAAAATTACACGGGGTATAATCATTTTCCGCAGGAAAAGAGTTATACCCCGTTTTTGCATTGTTTTTAGGCTGTAACGATCATTTGCTCATGTCGGCATGATAGACACGGTTATCAAGTCCTATCGGACGCTTTTCGCTTATTTCACCCTGCTGTACCTGCTGATAGGCGTCTTCGTAGTTGTACATTCTTGCATCAAGACAGTCGATAAGATGCAGAGCCATTGCTTCCGGTGTTGCCGGAGTAACTGCCGCGCCCCATTCCTGTTTGCCGTGATGTGAAACTATCATGTGCTTCAGCAGTCTGACTTTTTCAGGAGAGCAGTTCATTTTATCGGCATATTTCTGCACAAGCTCGGCGCCGATAAACAAATGCCCGAACAGGACTCCATCCGCAGTAAAAGATGAATCACCGACTTCTGTAGTGTCATATTCCCATATTTTGCCGATATCGTGCAGTACTGCACCGCAGATCATAAGCTCACGGTCAAGTATATTGTAAACGCCGCACATAGCTTCGGCGGCTTTTGTCATGCGGTAGGAATGATATATCAGCCCGCCGAGTATGTTGTGGTGCATAGCTATTGCAGCAGACGAAGTGATGTACTGCTTCTTTTTATCATTGATGATCTGCAAGGCAAGCTCAGAAAGAGGAGTGTATCCGCTGCTGTCACCGGAAAGGCCTTTGAGGATAGCGCATATCTCGTTATACATTACTTCCGTATCTATCGGCGGTGACTTTACGAAATCACTCATAGAGACTTTCGGGTCACGACAGACAGAAATATTGTTTACAATAAAGCTTTTACCGCCCTGAAATTCGGTAACATTCATATCCGCATCAGCTATGCAGTATTTTATTATGCCCTTATTTGAAGCAAGCTTTTCTTCTGTCATGTCAAACATGGTTGCCGTCTGTTCGCCTGCGCCGTCTTTCATTGTTATTTTAAGGAACGGCTTTCCGTTTCTTGATAAAGCCTCTGTTATGCCTGTTATGAGCACAGGTCTTCTTAACACTCCGCCTATTTTTGCTTCTGAGAATAAAATGTATTTCATTGTTGTACCCCGTTTCAGAATTGTATGAAGCTCCAAGAAAACAAGTGCGCCGTATCGCATTGATAATTTTCTTGGCTCGCTATATATATTATACTATTATAATATAGTTAATCAATACTTTTTTATTTGCGGCGGCGCAGAGCCTGCGCTCCCATGACCGCTCCGCTCGTTTACACTCGCTTTGTTCTGCTCATTCCTTAGTCATTGCCGTAGAAGCAGGTGCATTAGCAGTCTTTTGCCGAAACTCCTTTAGCAGACGCTGATTTACTCACCCTGGCGGTGCGAACTACAGTATGTGTTGAACAGGCAGCTTGCCGCATTGATTTCCGTGATATGTTGAAGGCAAAAACGGCAGATCATCACGATCCGCCGTTTATTAATTATAACTATGTTCTGCTAATAAAACATCATACGACAGTGCTGAGATAGTCCTTGACCTCCTGCTGAGTTGCAAGCGTCATTACCTTAGCGGCTACCTCGTCGGCCTTTTCCTTCGTCCATGTTGATATACACTTTCTCACACGAAGAACGCTCGGAGCCGAAACGCTGAATTCTGTCAGTCCGAATGATATCAGCAGCGGTATCATCATCGGGTCGGCTGCTGCTTCACCGCACATTCCAACAGGAATGCCCTTGTTCCTGCCGGCCTCTATGATAGATTTTATCATCCTTAGAACAGAAGGCTGCAAAGCTGAATACAGATATGAAACATCACTGTTGCCTCTGTCGGCAGCCATCGTGTAGCCTGTAAGATCGTTTGTGCCGATGCTGAAAAAGTCCGATTCAGCCGCAAGCAGATCTGCAATAATGCCCGATGCCGCAGTTTCTGTCATAATGCCTACCTTTATATTCTCGTCAAAAGCAACTCCCTCAGACCTGAGCTGAGCTTTCAGCTCCTCAACAAGAGCCTTGCCCTCTCTTACCTCATCAACGCAGGTGATAAGCGGGAACATGATGCATACATTGCCGAATGCGCTTGCCCTGAGTATTGCACGGAGCTGAGTTTTGAAGAGATCGCGGTTTTTCAGGCAGTACCTGATAGCACGGAAGCCCATAAACGGGTTTTCTTCCTTCGCAAGACCAAGATAAGGTATATCCTTATCGCCGCCGATATCAAGAGTTCTGATAATGAGCGGCTTGCCCTTGAGAAGAATAGCTGCCTTTTTGTATTCGGTGAACTGCTCCTCCTCTGTAGGAACAGAGGTCTTATCCATAAACAGAAATTCCGTTCTGAAAAGTCCTACGCCTTCGCCGTCAAATTCAAGAGCTTTTGCAGCGTCCTCGGGTTTGCCGATATTGCATACAAGCTCATAAACTGTGCCGTCTGCCGATGCTGTAGGCTTGCCGCGGAACTTTTCAAGCTCTTTGCGCTCCTGAATGAGCTTTTCACGCCTTGCGGTGTAGTCTGCAAGCTGAGCTTCATCCGGAGAAAGTATAACAGTGCCCTTGCCGCCGTCAACAATGACCTTGTCGCCGTTTTTAGCAGCTGTCATAATATCAGCTGCACTCATTACAGCGGGTATTTCAAGAACTCTTGCAAGGATAGCGCTGTGAGAGGTCGTGCTGCCTGTTTCGGTTATGATGCCGACTATGTTTTCCTTTTTGATCTCGGCGATCATGGAAGGAGTAAGCTCCTTTGCACACAGAACAGTTCCGGGCGGTGCATCCGAAAGCTTTACCTCACTGATGCCAAGCAGAACGCTGAGCACACCAGACTTTACATCCCTTACGTCTGCTGCTCTCTGCTTGGTAACGTCATCATCCGCAGCAGAGAATATCTGTATAAACATATCGCACATAGACTCAAAAGCGGCTTCTGCACACTGTCCGCCTGTTATGAGCTTTTCTGCCTCGCCCAGAAGGAACGGATCCTTTACGATGCTGATATGTCCCATCATGATCTCCGCTTCTTTTGCGCCTGCACTCGTTTTCAGAGCTTCTGCCTGTTTTTCGGTGTTGTCGCAGAATACCTCGACCGCATCATTGAAACGCTTCTTTTCTGCTTCTGTATCTGTGACCTGCTTCGGTGTATAAGTAAGGGAATGCTCTTCGATCAGCAAAACGCTGCCGATACCTATCCCGCCTGAAACTCCGATACCTTTAAGCATATTTTTCCACCTCCTGTAAATCGGGAACGGCACAGTGCCGCTCCCTTTGCCTTATTCCTTCCCGATCTTCCTTTTGTTCCCTTTTTCAGGTCATCCCGATAATAATTACTCGCCAAAACCGTCCTCTATCATCTTTGCGCCCTCAGCGAGAGCCTCGTTCTCCTGATCTCCGTCACAGATAAGCTCGATAACACTGCCGCACTTCATGCAGGCTGCGATAAGATTAAGAGTGCTCTTTGCGTTGTAGTTGTTGCCGTTGAACTTGATATTTACGCTGCAAGGATATTTGCCCATAGCTGTTGAGAATACTGATGCAGGTCTCATGTGGAAACCCTGTGCGTTCGGAACTGTTAATACCTTTGATACCATAATATTATCTCCTTTACAAATAAATTTTATTGTTTCATGCAGCCGCCATAGTATCCGACGGCTGCGTTTTTACTTTTTTCTGATAATGCGGCAAGCAGAAGGTTTACTTCTTTTCAGCCGTGGTTTTCTTTGTGCCAATACTCTTGAGTAAGGTAAGCATAAGTGCGCCGACCACAGAACCTATGATCAGAGCAAGAATATACATGAACGGGCTGCCTATTGTTGCGATTACGAATATACCGCCGTGAGGTGCCATAAGCGTACAGCCGAATGTCCACGAAAGCGCACCTGCTGTAGCTGCGCCGAGAGCACAGGAAGGAATAACCTTCAACGGATAGGATGCAGCATAGGGGATAGCGCCCTCTGTTATGAATGACAGACCCATAATGAAGTTGACGATACCGTTTTTGCGCTCATCAGGTGTCCAATACTTTCTGAAAATAGTTGTTGAAAGTGCGATAGCGATAGGCGGAACCATACCGCCGATCATAACGGAAGCCATTACCTGATAGCAGGTGTTCTGTACAGCTGCATCAGTGGTAGCAGCAGCTGCTGTGAGCATACCTGTACCGAATACATAAGCAGCCTTGTTGAACGGACCGCCCATATCTATTGACATCATTGCTCCGAGTATGCAGCCGAGGAGAATGCCGAGGTTGTTGTCGCTGAGCCAGGTAAGACCATTGTTAAGGCCTGTGTTGATAACGGCCATCATCGGGTTTACCGCACACATCATCACGCCTACGATGCCAAGACCCGCAAGCGGATACAAAAGCACCGGCTTGATGCCTTCAAGCGCATGAGGCAGCTTGTCGCAGAGTTTTTCAAAGAGCTTCATCAGGAAGCCTGCAAGGAAGCCTGCAAGGAGAGCGCCCAGGAAACCTGAAGGAACTGTTTCAGCAGCGCCGGGATCCGCAAAGGTAGCGCCGTTTGATGCAAGCAGACCGCCGACGATACCAACGAGCAGGCCGGGTCTGTCGGCTATGGACATTGCAATAAATCCGGCAAGCAGCGGCAGCATGAAGCTGAAAGCGAATCCGCCTATGTTCTTGAACCATGCAGCCACAGGATTTACAGTACCGAAAGCACTGTTGCCCGCAGCCTCAACTCCGCAGGCTGCATCTATCAGGAATGCTATAGCTATGAATATACCGCCTGCAACAACGAACGGCAGCATATGGGATACACCGTTCATAAGGTGCTTATAGAGCTTTCTTCCGAAGGTTTCGTTTCCTGTCGATTCAGCCGCAGCAGCCTTCTTGTCTGCGTGGAATACGGGAGCCTCCTTGTTGATTATCTTGTTGATAAGCTCCTCCGGCTTGTGGATACCGTCTGCGACCTTGGTAGAGAATACGGGTCTGCCGTCAAATCTTGCGGTTTCTACGCTCTTGTCGGCTGCTATGATGATACCGTCACATTCTGCTATTTCCTTGGCGGTAAGAACATTCTTTGCACCGCCGGAGCCGTTGGTTTCTACCTTGATGGTAATTCCCATCTTTTCGGCAGCCTTGCTGAGTGCCTCTGCTGCCATATAGGTATGTGCGATGCCTGTAGGACAGGCTGTTACTGCAAGAACTCTTATTCTGCCGTCGTTTGCAGCCGGCTTTGCGTCCTTTTTGGCTTCATCCTTCTTAGGTTCTTCCTTCTTGCTCTCCTCCGGGAATTTTTCGGTCTCCTTCTCGTCAATGAGCTTCAGGAATTCATCGGCTGTCTTTGCTTTTTTAAGCTTTGCGGTGAAGTCCATGTCCATGAGCATCTGCATCATACGCGCAAGAACCTCAAGATGTACATCTCCGTCTGTAGTTGCTGCGATCATAAATATCAGCTTGCAGGCATCTCCGTCAGGTGAACCGTAGTCAACGCCGTCCGGAACTGTGATCGCTGTGAGAGCAGGCGCCTTTACTGCTTCGCTCTTTGCATGGGGAATAGCTATCTCCATGCCGATAGCGGTAGTGCCCATTTCCTCCCTTTTGAGGATGCCCTCCTTGTAGGCTTTCCTGTCCTTGAGGTTGCCGCATTTCTCGTGAAGTGCTACCAGCTTTTCAATAGCTGCCTCCTTATCCTTCACCGAGGCGCCGATCTCAATGCCCTGTTTTTTTAATAGATCTGTTATTCTCATCTTACTGCCTCCTTTACGATTTAATTAAAGTTATTAAAGCCTGTCAAATATTTCCATTATCTTTTCCCTTGATGCAAGACCCATTGAAAACGCCGTTGCATTACCGCACGCTGTGCCGAGCTTCAGAGCATAACCGTAATCTCTCTTTTGCTCATAGCCTGCAATAAAGCCTGCGACCATTGAATCTCCCGAACCGACAGTGTTCAGCACCTTTTCCTTGACAACGCCTGTATGATAAGTATTTCCGTCTTCTGCAAAGAGCACTGCGCCGTCTCCGCCGAGCGATACGATAACATTTCTTGCGCCCATCTTCATAAGCTCCTTAGCGCAGGCTTCCGTTTCCTGCTCGTCGCTTACCTCGCGCCCGAATATCTCCGAAAGCTCCTGACGGTTCGGCTTTATCAGGAAAGGCTTGTATGCAAGGCAGTTCAGCAGCAGCTTTCTGGTTGCGTCCACAACTATCCGGACGTCCTTTCCGGAAAGTCTTTTCAGTATCCTTTCGTAAGCGTCGTCAGCTACGGTCTTCGGGATGCTTCCTGCAAGCACGATGGTGTCGCCGTCTGTTATCTCATCGGTCTTTTTAAGGAGCAGCTCAAACTCTTCCTCGGAAATGTGCGGTCCCTGACAGTTGATCTCGCTTTCCTTTTCGGCCTTCATCTTGATGTTTATGCGCGAGATACCATCCCTGAGCCTGATAAAGTCTGAGCATATGCCAAGCTTTGTCAGTCCCTTTTCGATAGCTTCACCTGTAAAGCCTGCCGTAAAGCCCAAAGCTGTGCTTTTAAGCCCAAGCTCTGCAAGGATACAGGAAACATTTATTCCCTTTCCGCCGATAAAGTAGTCCTCGCCTGTAGTGCGGTTCGTGATGCCGCTCACAAATGAATCAAGATGAACAACATAGTCGATGGAAGGATTCAGCGTAAGCGTATAGATCATGATGTCACCTCCCTTATTATCGTTTTATCCGAAAAGCTCCCGTAGGGAAGCTTATCTGTGATGATGCAGCACTTTTTCAGCTCTGCAAATGTCACGGGATATACCCTTCTGAATTTGCTGTGATCCGCAAGGACAAACACCGCAAAGCTCTTTTCTATCGCCTTGGCTTTCATCATAGCCTCATCGCTGTCCGGCGTTGTATAGCCGGAAGTGATGTCTATGCCGTTGGTTCCGATGAACGCCTTGGTGAAATTGAACCTTTGAAGGTAGTTTATTCCCTCCGAACCGATGACAGAAGCCGTGACCGGTCTTATCCTGCCGCAGATCATGTAAGCATTAAGACCTTTGTTCAGCAGCTTCTGAGCATGGATGATACCGTTGGTAACGAATATTGCCCTCGAGCTGCCGATATGCTCCACGAACCTTGAAGTGGTCGTGCCTGAATCAATGTAGACAAAATCGTCGTCATTGATGAGCGTAGCGGCATATTCTGCGATAATGTCCTTCTCATGCGCCATTATCTGTTCTCTGACATTTACCTCGTCCTCGACCATACCTTCTGTACGGTTTATAGCGGTCGCACCTCCATAGACCTTGCGAAGCCGGCCTTCTCTGTCAAGCACGATCAGATCACGACGTATCGTGGATTCCGAGATACCGAGAGCAGCGGCAAGCTCTGTCACCGTAGCGGCGTCACGTTCGGAAAGGATATCAATAATAGTCTTATATCGCTCCTGAGTAAGCATTATCCATCACCCCGATTCAGTCCTCTTGTTCAAATTATAGCAGAATTTTTGCTAATGTCAAGCAAATTCTTTCAAATTTCTTCATTGTTAATCAAAAGTTCACTATTTATTCATGTTTTTATGGTATTACTTAATCATAGATGTTCGAGTTTTGCCAAATGATGCCATATATGCCATATTGATGCATTTTAGTGCAACTATTTTACTATTGTCACCTGAAAGGAGCCGGCACAATGGAACAGAGAAATAAATATTTAAGGCTGCTGTCCGAAAAATACCCCACAATGCGTTCTCTTTCAAGAGAGATAATCAATCTTTCGGCTATTCTCAACCTGCCGAAGGGGACTGAACACTTTATGAGCGATATTCACGGAGAATACGAAGCCTTCTGTCATATCCTGAACAACTGTGCAGGCGTCATACGCGAAAAGGCGGATATGCTCTACCGTGACCGTCTCTCTGACAGCGAGATAGAGGAGATATGCACAATAATCTACTACCCGAAGGAAAAGCTCCGCCACATAAAGCGGGAGCGTGTCATAAGCTCTGAGCGCTACCGGCTCATAATACACCGCATGATAGAAATTGCCGGTGTGCTCTCATCAAAATATACCCGTTCAAAGGTGCGCAAGGCAATGCCCGCAGACTATGCATATATCATTGACGAGCTTCTTCATGCGCAGAAGGACGAGGACGACAACCAGATACTCTATCACGAAAAAATACTTGACAGCATCATAGGCATTGATGCCGAGGACTTCATTGATGCTCTTGCAGGGCTTATCAAGCGTCTTGCGGTCGATCACCTGCACATTGTCGGGGATATTTTCGACCGCGGAGCCAACGCCGACAGGATACTTGATCTGCTTATGAAGCATCATTCTCTTGACATACAGTGGGGTAACCATGATATACTATGGATAGGCGCAGCTGCCGGAAACGAAGCCTGCATTGCCAACGCCGTAAGGGGCTGCATAAAATACAAAACGCTTGAAATACTGGAAAGCGGCTACGGCATAAGCCTGCGCAGACTTACTGTATTTGCCGGCAATACCTACAATGATCCCGATGTTATGAAAAGAGCACTCAGGGCGATATCCGTCATGCAGTTCAAGGCGGAAGGGCAGACTATCCTGCGGCATCCCGAATACAATATGAACGACCGTCTGCTTCTTGATAAAATAGATAAGAGCGCCGGAACAATAACTCTTGACGGCTGTACATACCCGCTCAACGACAGCACGCTCCCGACGCTTGACCCGAATGAACCATTCAGCTATTCGCCGGAGGAGCAGGCTATCATGGATGAGCTGAAGGCCGCTTTTCTTAACAGCTCACGACTGAGAAAGCATATCCGCTTCCTGCTTGAAAAGGGCAGTATGTATCTTTGCCACAACGGGAACCTTCTCTATCACGGCTGTATCCCGCTTGATGATGACGGGAATTTCTGCGGGGTAAAGCTTTTTGGCAGGATATACAAGGGACGTGCACTGCTTGACGTTGCCGACAGCACCGTAAGGAGAGTCTTTTACAGCCGCGAAAAAAGCACGGAGGATCTTGATCTTCTCTGGTTCCTCTGGTGCGGCAGGAAATCTCCTCTCTGCGGCAGGAACATAAAGACCTTTGAGCGTTATTACATTGATGACAAGAGCACCTGGCATGAGGAATCCGACCCTTATTACAGGTATTACGAAACGGAAAAGTGCTGCAGTATGATACTGCGTGAATTTGACCTCTATTCGCCGTATTCACACATTATCAACGGGCATACTCCGGTGCTTGCATCAAGCGGTGAACAGCCTCTGAAAGCAAACGGACGTCTGCTCGTTATAGACGGCGGCTTCTGCCGTGACTATCACCGCAAGACCGGCATTGCAGGGTATACGCTCATTTACAATTCGCACGGACTGCGCATAAAAGCTCATCAGCCGTTTGAGTCTATCGAAAAAGCTCTCAGCGAAAACACGGACATCATTTCAAGCTCTCAGCTCATCGAAACCGAGAAGAACCGTGTCATGGTAAAGGACACCGACAACGGGCGCTGCATTATGGAGGAGATAGACGATCTTTATGAGCTGCTTGAATATTACAAGCGGAGCAACATCGGCTCACACGATGCGGAATCACGCAGAACATTATAATAATACCGTTCTGCATATTTCAAACGAAAACACAGGAGGCACACTATGAGGAAGGTTATTGTTTTTATTGTATTATGCATGACATTGCTGCTTGCCGGCTGCTCCGGATCATCCGGCGGCGGTATATCGCCCACACCCGGTTTTATAGGCCCCAACGGTCAGCCGGCGTTTCAGGATAATCCGACACAGCAGTCATACAACACTGCACCTGCCGCAAACAATCCCGGCAGCAGCTTTGTAGGCACATGGGTACACAGCTACGAATACTTTGACATGACATACCGCACTACACTTGTCATAAATCCTGACGGAAGTGCAGTATATTACAATGAAGAAGCAGAGCTTGGCAATTATAACGCATCATGGAGCTCTGCTGACGGCGGAATGTCCATAACGATCAGGCGGAGTGACGGAGTGATCTCTACCTGCCGCGTACAAGGCTCTGTTCTTACGGAGATAACGGAGGAGGACGGCGCATATTATCAGGCCGACTATCAGAGACAAGGCTGATATTCCCGTTTTTAAAATTATAAACGCCGCCATAAAGCTCATAACTGAACTTTATGGCGGCGATCATTATTTGTGGAGCTTTAAAAAACTCATTTACGGGCATTTTGCTGTGGATTTGCCGTCCCGATTCATCTTTCCGGAACTGATACTAATACCTAACAAAAAGCAGACAATTTTTGCGGTCTGCTTTTTATCAGGAATTAGTATGAATATACAGCAGAGACGCTCCGATATTATACTTTATTCATTGCCTGCTGTATCAAGAACAGCAATAACGTCCTCGATAACGTCAGCATAAGCAGAGGGAGGATTTGCGCCGACTATACGTTCGATTATCTTTCCGTTGCGGAAAAATATGACGGTCGGTGTTGTTTCTATCGCAAAAACCGAAGCCGCATCAGGCGACTGCTCAACGTCAAGCGCATATATTCTCATGTAATCATAGTATTCATCGGCGATCTCTTCAAGTATGGGCATAAGCCCTCTGCTGTGTACGCACCACTGCGAATAGAACAGCACCGCACAAAAGCCGCGCTCTATCCTCACATCAAGATCGTATGAATCAACAAATATTATATCATCACTCATATTTTTTCCCCTTATAGCGTCAATTTTCGATATTTAAAAATGGTATAATAAGCTCAGCGATGGAAAACAAGGTGCCGGATGCATTGTTCTGCGCCCTTGCATCATACCAGACGCTGACGCTTTACCGCAGGATATCATTTTCTTTTGTTATCCATTGTCTCTCTCAGTCTGACGGCAAAAAAACCTATGAAGGGAAGCTGCTTCTGCTCGAATTTCAGCGCCGAGCTGATACCCATTACGATCATCATTATATATGCAAGGGAAATGGCGCCTGTCAGCAGAAAACCGATTATGCCCTTGATACCCGGTACAAATGAAAGTATAAGCAGGAATATCCCTTCGATAAGATACAGCAGATGAAAAACGCCGAACAGTACTGCTCCCTGATATTTATGGAAACGAAGGTCGGGATTATCCTTCTCGACTGCAAAATGTCCTACGATAAAGAGAACCGAAATATATGATATGGCGGACAAAAATTTTATATTGTCATTATTTTCACTCATGCGTCACACACTCCCGATATTCATATAACAGATCAATATTATTCTATAATACATATCGTGAGATTGCAAGAGTATTTTGCAAAACAATGTAATAGAATTGTCCGGCATTTCATATAGATGTGAAGAAAAACTAAAGAGGCATGACCTCGTCAGGAAAGGAATGAAAGCAAAATGACAGGATATTATCCTGAAGGCAGACTCATAAACTCGGCAGAAAATCTTGCCGCAATGCAGTCTTTGTCAACACTCGCCGAAGCCTGTCACGATGGCAGAATACTGGAGGCAAGGGCGGTGGTATGCAATTCGTCTCACGACCTTATCGTTGACCTTGGGATTATAAAGGGTATCATCCCGCGCGAGGAAGGCGCTGTGGGCATCCGTGAGGGCAGTGTCAGAGATATTGCAGTCATATCACGTGTAAACCGTCCCGTATGCTTTGTGATAACAGACATTACCAAGGATGACAGCGGAAGGACTGTTGCCGTACTTTCACGAAGGCTTGCGCAGGAAAGGTGCCTGCGTGACTATGTTTCAGTTCTTGTGCCGGGCGATATAATAGACGCCCGTGTTACACACCTTGACTCATTCGGTGCTTTTGCAGACATCGGCTGCGGTATCGTTTCGCTTTTGCCGATAGACGCTATCTCCGTTTCACGCATTGACCACCCAAGGGAGCGTCTTTCTGTGGGCATGGAGATAAAGGCCGTTATACGTTCTGTCGATAACGGGCGCATAAGTCTTTCGCAGAAGGAGCTTCTCGGCACATGGGAGGAAAACGTCAGTCACTTTGAGATAGGTGAGACCGTTGCGGGCATAATCCGCTCGGTAGAGGACTACGGTGCTTTTGTTGAGCTTACGCCCAATCTTGCCGGCCTTGCGGAAATGAAGGACAACATCCGTCCGGGACAGCAGGCAAGCGTTTACATTAAAAATATCATTCCCGACCGTATGAAAATAAAGCTTATTATTATAGATACCTTCGATTACGACTACGAACCGAAGGAGCCTGTATATTTCTACAGCGGCTCGCACATAGATTCATTCTGTTACTCTCCGTCATGCTGCGAAAAGCGCATCGAAACGATTTTTTCTGCGCTTCCTCTCAAAAAGTGCATTTAGCGTTGCAATGCATCGCTGATACTGAAAGTCACCCGCTGCCAAGGAAATCAATTTTGCGCCGGCAAGTTATACAGGGGAGCCCCCTTTTTCTAAAACCGCTGAATTTTGATAATGAGTTCGAGCATCCGGCTGCTGCAAAATTCTGAAAATTGATTTTCCTGCCCAACTGCTTTAAGGCAATACCGCACAAAGATAGTGCCGCAGATGCGCCGGCGCAGAGCCTGCGCTCCCGTGTTAGTTATGGGAACATTTTTCATTCCGACAGAT